>JANXXE010000030.1 GCA_025350815.1 Myxococcales bacterium
CAGTTCCTGGCCGCGGCGCGCGCGGCCGCCAACGCGTGGAACACGGCGATCGTACCGTCGCGGGGAATGGCGACCTGCAGCGGTCTGTCCCTGAACATTGCATCAACGGACCAGGCAGAGGGGCCTGCGAGCCAAGACGACAGGAACCGGCTGACCTTTCGTCGCCGGCAGTGGCGCAGGGAGCCGTTTAACCCGGCGATGGACGCGCCCTACGATCCAGCCGCACTCGCAATCACCACCGTGCTGGCCAGGCGCGGAGCCATCTTTGACACCGATGTCGAGGTGAACGCTGTGAACTTCAAGTGGGCCGACGTCGCGGCTGGGGGCACGGCGGCCTTCGATGCGCAGGACGTTCAAAACACCCTCACCCATGAATTCGGACATCTGATAGGGCTCGATCACAACTGCCTCGTCGAGGGGGGGCCAAGTGGCAAAGACAATGCCGGCAATCCCATCCCCAACTGCAAGATGGCCTCCCCGGCCGTCAAGGCGGCCACGATGTACGCCTCGGTCGTCCGCGGCGACACAACCCGGCGCACCCTTGAAGAAGACGACAGCACCGCTGTGTGCGACCTTTACCCCATCAAATCGGCCGTCCTGACCTGTCCCCAATCCGTGGATGACACGGGCGGGTGCGCGGTCAGCGGTCGATCCCGTTCGGGTGGCCCCGGATTGTTCGGGCTGCTGCTGGCGATTGGCCTAGCGGCCCGCCGCCGCGTCCGTCGCTGAGCGCAGCGGCGTCAGCGCCACATCGGCCAGTTGTAGATGCTGTCCGGCGTCTATCAAGAAGGGTCCGCGTCGCGCGGCTGATCGATTGTCACACACCCATTCGATCCGGCACCGGCCGGGGGGCAGGTCCACGATGACAAAACGGCCAGCGGCATCCGTGGTCGCCGTGCGCGACAGAGACTGGCGCAGCAATTTGTCGGCCGGCAGGACCGCGGCCTCCGCGGCCATCGGCAGGGATCGCGGTAAGACCGAGAGATCATCGACGCCGACGGCGGCGGCAAACACCGTCGCGGTGACACCCGCCAGACCTGTGCCACGTTCGTCGACAACGCGCCCGGCGACCTGCGCGGCTTTCGGCAGGAAAAGGGCGAGATCGGGCGCAGTTGAATCCGACAGGCGAATCTCACTGGGCGCAGGCGACGCAAAACCCGGAGCGCGGGCGAACACCTGGTAGCGCCCCGGGGGCAGGGGGCCAAGGACGAAGCGCCCGCCCGAGTCGGCGCTGGCCAGTTCCGGGCAATCGTCGGACGGCGTCGCGAGGATCTCGACCTCAGCCCCCGGTAGTGCGTGGCCGCTGCCATCCGTGACGCGGCCCTTGACCAGTCCCGCGGGTGCCAGCACAAGACGCGCGGGTGGCACCCAGCCCGTGGCCGCGTCGACAGTCAGGGTCACGGCCACCGAGGCCTGCCCCGCCGCCGACGCGCGCAAGGCGAACTTGCCCTGGCCCAGCCCGCGAAAGGCGAAGGTGCCCCGCCCGTCAGTTGTGGCCCGCCGGGCTGCTGGCAGGCCGGGGCCGTTGAGGATCACGCGCGCACTGCCCACCGGCGCGCCATCGAGGCGAAGAACCAATCCACCCATTGTGCGCCCTTCGCCCTGCACCCGCAGGACAAGGGGCCGGCCAGGGACGGTGACCGGATCAACTTGTCGCGCCCCGAATCCGGGCGCCTCGACCATCAGGGCCCACGCACCGGCCGGCAGATTCGCTAGCAGAAATTGACCGTCGTCGCCCGAGCGGGCCTCGACCACGCGCGTGCGATCCTGACCCGCCGGCCAGGCGAAGATCACGGCCTGCGGCACCGGCGCACCGTCGTCGTCGGCCACCTTGCCCTGCAGGGTGAACAGCGCCGGGGTCGGCGACCGACACGCAAAGCCGGCCAGGCCGGCGAAAAACACCAGTGCGGATGCCCAACCCATCAGCGATTTGCTTGCGAACCGCATCGGTCGGTGTTAATCGTACGCCCCTCCGGAGGTTCCCATGCCAGCGCAGTGTGCCATCTGCAGCAAGCAACGACGCGTTGCCAATAACGTCAGCCATTCGAACATCAAGACCAAAAGCGTTCAGCGTCCGAACTTGCAGCGCGTGCATGCGAACGTGAACGGGACGCGAACACACATTCGCGTTTGCACCCGCTGCATTCGCTCTGGTCTGGTTACCAAAGTCGCCTAGTCGAGAACGGCGACCGCGTCGATCTCGATCTGGGCGCCCTTCGGTAGTCCCGCCACCTGGACGGTCGCCCGAGCAGGCGGTGCGCCTTTGAAGTACCCGGCGTACACGTCGTTGACGATCGCGAAGTTTTGTAGATCCGTCAGGTAGATCGTCGTCTTCACCACGGACGAAAAGGTCGCCCCCGCCGCGGCCAGAACGGCCCCCAGGTTCTGCATCACGCGATCTGCTTCGGCGCGGACGTCACCTGCGCCGGTGATTTCGCCCGTTGCCGGGTCGATGGGGATCTGGCCCGAGCAGTAAAGGGTGCGTGTTCCGCGGGCGGCGATGGCCTGCGAATAAGGTCCGATGGCTTTGGGCGCGCCGTTGGTGGCGATTGGGTCTCGTGACATGCGCGCGATGATAGCACCGTGCGGCGAAGGGGGATTCGTCTTGCACAGTATGGGCGCCAATCGTTACGGTGAAGGCGCGTGAGTTACAGCAAGGGTCCGCGGCCCCGTCCCCGTCCGCGACGGCCCAATATTCCCGCGCCCGAGAGCATCAGCGATCTGATGGGCAAGATGCTGGCGCGCCTAGGCGGCGAGGATCGCGCGCTGGAACAGAAGGTTTTTGGCTGCTACAGCGCCGCCGTCGGCGAGATGTTTCGCAAGCAGGCGCAGCCAGACGCCCTGCGCGGGCACACGCTGTTCGTACGGGTGACAAGTTCGGCCCTGGCGCACGAGGTGACGATGTTGCGTCGGGACATCATCAACCGCATGGCGGTCACGCTGGGCCCGGACGTGGTGACGGACATTCGCACCCGCATTGGCACCGCGACCGTCGAGGCCGCCGGCTAAGTCAGCGCTAAGACGTGAGGGCAGCGCGCAGGGTGGCCACGAAAGCACGCAGGTCCGGAACAGGGTCGCGCCCATCGGCGACCGCCTTTTCAATCAGTCGAACGGCCGCGCTGCCCACCACCACCGCATCGGCAAAGCTGCCGACCGCTCGCGCATCGTCGGGCGTGGCGATTCCGAAGCCCACGGCCACGGGAAGTCTCCCTCCTGAAAGGGCGCGGATCTCGGCGACGTGGCGGCGCGGCCCGGTGAGGTCCGTCAGCTTGGCGCCCGTGATGCCGGTCATCGACACGTAGTACAGAAAGCCGCTGGCCATCTCGGCGATGGCGCGGGCCCGGTCGGGCGTGGTGGTAGGGGCCAACAGTGGAATTAGATCAATGTCTTGCGCACGCAATGCTAAAGCAAGATCTGGGTCCTCGGCGGCCGGCCAATCGACGCACAGCACGCCGTCGACGCCCGCCTGCCGCGCGGCCTGCGCAAACGCGACGGGCCCGCGCACCATGATGGGATTGGCGTACCCGAACAAGATAAGGGGCACCGTCGGCCTCGCGTCCCGCAGCGCCCGACACAGCGCCAGACTGCTGGTCAGGCCGCCGCCGCTTTTCAGGGCGCGCCGCATGCCCGCCTGAATGGCTGGGCCATCGGCCGAGGGATCGCTCCAGGGGACGCCGACCTCCAGGATGTCAGCGCCCGCGTCGGCTGCCGCCACTAACAAACGCCGGCTGGTATCGAGGTCTGGATCGGACGCCGTCAGGTACAGCACCAGGGGCTTGCGGCCCTCGGCGCGGGCGCGGCTGAATGCCTCGGCGATGCGCGTGCCCATCAGTGCAGCTCCACGCCGAGGGCCTTGGCCACCGTGCCCATGTCCTTGTCACCGCGACCGGACAGCGACACCAGGATAACCGCCCCGTCGGGCAGCGCGCGCGCGATCTCGGGCAAGGCAGCGATGGCGTGGGAGCTTTCGAGCGCGGGCAAGATGCCCTCGGTCCGCGCCAGGCGCTGAAATGCGTCGAGGGCCTCGCGGTCGGTGACGGCCAGGTACTGCGCCCGGCCCGTGTCCCGCATCAGCGAATGTTCCGGACCGACGCCCGGGTAGTCGAGACCGGCCGAGATGGAATGGGCTTCGGAAATCTGCCCGTCGTCGTCGCACAGCACGTACGAGCGGGCGCCGTGGAGCACCCCCACCCGCCCGGCGTTCAGCGTCGCCGCGTGGCGGCCGGTGCTGATGCCATCGCCCGCGGCCTCGACGCCGTACAGGCGCACGCCCGCGTCGGGCACGAACGCATGAAACAGGCCCATCGCGTTCGAGCCGCCGCCCACGCAGGCGACGGCCGCGTCGGGCAGGCGACCGGCGGCGGTCACGATCTGCTGGCGCGCCTCGCGGCCAATGATGGCCTGCAGGTCGCGCACCAGCGTCGGGTACGGGTGCGGCCCCGCCACCGATCCGATGATGTAATGGGTGTCGCGGACGTTCGTGACCCAGTCACGCAGCGCCTCGTTCATGGCGTCCTTCAAGGTGGCCGTGCCGTCGCTGACCGCGTGAACCTTGGCGCCCAGCAACTTCATGCGAAAGACATTCAGCGACTGGCGCTCGACGTCGACCGAGCCCATGTAGATTTCACATGGCAGGCCGAACAGCGCGCAGGCGCTGGCGGTGGCGACACCGTGCTGGCCGGCCCCTGTCTCGGCGATGATGCGCGTCTTGCCCATGCGCCGGGCCAGCAGCGCCTGGCCGAGACAATTGTTGATCTTGTGCGCGCCCGTGTGGCAGAGATCCTCGCGCTTCAAAAAGATGCGTACGCTGCGGCCGGTGGCCTTCAGGATCTCGGCGGCAAGGCGCGTCGCCTCGGTCAGCGGCGTCGGCCGACCGACATAGTCGCGGTTCAGGCGATCCACCTCGGCCAGGAAAAGCGGATCCCTGGACGCCATCTGCCACGCTGCGGTCAGCTCGTCCAGCGACGGGATCAGCGCCTCGGATACGTAACGGCCCCCAAAAGAGCCAAATAGCCCGGGACGCGGTATAGAGGCGGTGGACATCGGGTTGCCGCCACTATATGCCTTGAAGTCTGAGCCATGTCGACGTCCAGCCCGCTGACCCCATCCGAAAATTTCGACCCGGAATCCCGTCGCCTGTGCCCCGATGGGGCGTGCATCGGCGTGCTGGACGAACGTGGCCGCTGCAAGGAATGCGGGCTGTCGGACGGCGGCGCGGCGCCTGGCATTTCAGAATCGCCAACGGCCCCCGCATACGACGAAGGCGATCAGGCCGCCGCGCCGGTGTCCCCGGGCGACGCCTTCGATCCCGATCGAGCCCTGTGTCCCGACGGAGCCTGCGTCGGCGTCATCGGCGCTGACGGTCGCTGCAAGATCTGCGACAAGAGCCAGGACGCGTAACCGGTGCCGTCGGTGGCCATCATCGGCGCGTCCACGGACCGCAACAAATTCGGCAACAAGGCCGTGCGCGCGTACGTCCGCCAGGGTTGGACGGTGTTTCCCGTGAACCCGAACACGGTCGTCGTGGAAGGCCTTCGTAGTTACGCGAGCATCACGGACATTCCAGGCGCGCTGGATCGCGCGTCTCTGTACGTTCCGGCGAAGGTCGGCATCGGCCTGCTGGGCGCCATCAAGAGCAAGGGGGTCGGCGAGCTGTGGGTCAACCCCGGGGCGGAAAGCGACGCCTTGCTCGCCGAGGCGGCCCGCCTGGGACTGACCACCGTCGAGGCGTGCAGCATTCTCGATATCGGCACCACACCATGAATCACGCGCCGGCCGTCAGCAGCATGATTGAATTGATCGGGGGAACGCCCCTGGTGCGGCTGCGCCACCTGCCGGGGCCGAACAGCGCCGACGTGTTCGTGAAATGCGAGCAGTTCAACCCAGGCGGATCGGTGAAGGATCGCGTGGCCCTGGCCATGATCCTGCAGGGCGAGCGCGAGGGGCTTCTGGTGCCGGGCAAGTCAGTGATTGTCGAGCCGACCTCGGGCAACACGGGCGTCGGGTTGGCACTGGTGTCCGCGGTCAAGCGCTATCGGCTGATCCTGACCATGCCGGACAATATGTCGCTGGAACGGCGAACACTGCTGAACGCATACGGCGCCGAAGTTCATCTGACGCCGGCGGCGCAGACCATGACGGGGGCCGTGCGGCGCGCGATGGAATTGTGTGCCGAGAACCCAACGTACGTGATGCCCCAGCAGTTCAAGAACCCCGCCAACGTCGCGGCGCACCGCCGGACGACGGGGCCCGAGATCGTCGCGCAGCTGCAAGTAGCGGGGATGCGCGTACCGGATGCCTTCGTGGCGGGCGTCGGGACGGGCGGCACCATCACCGGCGTCGGCCAGGTCTTGCGGCGCAAATTTCCCGCCGTGCGAATCATCGCCGTCGAGCCGGCCGGCAGCGCGGTTTTAAGCGGGCAGCCGGGCGGCGAGCACCGCATCGACGGCATCGGCGCGGGATTCGTCCCCGAAATTCTGGACCGCGCGCAGATCTCCGAGGTGCGCACGATCGCCGACCAGGAGGCGCAGCGGGTGAAGCTGGATCTGGCGCGGCGCGAGGGCCTGCTGGTCGGGATCTCGTCGGGAGCCGCGGTCAAGATCGCCCTGGACGTCGCGCGCGAGATGGGACCCGGGCGGACGGTCGTGACGGTATTGCCCGATACGGGTGAACGCTATTTCAGCTCGGACGAGTCCTTCACGTGACCACCGAATCGACGGGGGCCGGGGTCCTGCTGATCGGCGCGGGGGGCCTTGGATGTGGGACGGCCCTGGCACTGGCTGCGGCCGGCATCTCGCCACTGACGGTGGTGGACGACGACCATGTCGAGGAAAGCAATCTGCACCGGCAGGTCCTGTTGTCCGCCAAGGATGCCGGGCGTCCCAAGGTGTTGGCGCTGGCGGAGACCCTCGGCGAACGGTTTCCGTCGGTGAAGGTTCGCCCGATCGCCCAGCGCTTCGATGCGGCGAACGCCGTGCGCCTGCTGGAAGACTGTGATGTCGTGGTGGACGGCTCGGACAATCTGGCGACGAAATTTCTCGCCAACGATGCCTGCGTACTGGCCGGCAAACCCCTGGTCCATGCCGCCGCGGTCGGAACGGGGGGGCAGTTGCTGACAGTGCCGCGGGGCGGACGGCCTTGTTACCGCTGCCTTTTCGAAGAGCTGCCGGCACCCGAGGCCGACGCGCCGTCGTGTTCCGAGGTGGGTGTTCTGGGGCCCGTGCCTGGGGTGCTGGGCGCGCTGCAGGCCTGCGAGGCGGCGCGGATTCTACGCGGTGAAAGTCCCGCCTTCGCTGGGCGGCTCATCCGGTATGATTCGCCGCTCATGACGATGGGCGCCATTCGATTTCGGGCCAATCCTTCCTGCCGCGTTTGCGGCACCCATCCGTCCATCACGGCGGCATCGCTTGAGGAGTGCGTTTCATGAGTTTCGTCAAAGGGCTGTCTTGTCGCGAGTGCGGAAATATTTATCCCAAGGCGCCCGTGCACGTGTGCGAGTACTGCTTCGGTCCGCTGGAAATCACCTATGACTACGATGCGGTCGGCAAGATCCTCAGCAAGTCAGTGATCGCGTCGCGCGCGCCGTCGATGTGGCGTTACGCCGAACTGCTGCCGCTCGACAATCCGCCGTCGGTCGGTCTGCAGACGGGCATGACGCCGCTGGTGCGCGCGGATCGCCTGGCCAGGCGCCTCGGGGTTCGCGAATTGTGGGTGAAGAACGATTCGGTCAGCCACCCCACCTTGTCATTCAAGGACCGCGTGGTGTCCGTCGCCATTTCGAAAGCGCGCGAGTTCGGAATTCCCATTGTCGCGTGCGCGTCGACGGGCAATCTGGCGAACGCCACGGCCGCGCAGGCGGCGTCTGTGGGCATGACGGCGGTGATTTTGATCCCGCATGATCTGGAGCCGGCCAAAGTAATGGCGACCAGCGTGTACGGCGCGCACGTCGTGGGCGTCAAGGGCACCTACGACGATGTGAACCGCCTGTGCTCGGAGATCGCGGGGAAGTACGGCTGGGGTTTCGTCAATGTGAACCTGCGGCCGTTTTACGCCGAGGGTTCAAAGTCCTACGGCTACGAAATCGCCGAGCAACTGGGCTGGAAGCTGCCGGCGCACGTCATCACGCCGATGGCGGGCGGGTCGCTGATCACCAAGATTGGCAAGGCCTTCAGCGAGCTGACCAAGCTGGGCCTGTGTTCGGCCGCCAAGACCAAGATTCATGGCGCCCAGGCCGAGGGCTGCGCGCCGATTGCCTCGATGGTGATTGAAGGGCGTGATGCGATGAAGCCGGTCAAGCAGCCGCAGACCATCGCCAAATCCCTGGCCATCGGCAATCCGGCGGACGCCTTTTACGCGCGGCAGACGATGCTGGGCTCGGGCGGGTTCGCCGCGGCGCCGACGGATCCGGAAATCATCGACGGCATGCGCATGCTGGCCGAGACGGAAGGCATCTTCACCGAGACGGCGGGCGGCGTGACGATGGGGGCGACCCGGCGCCTCATCGAACAAGGCCACATCGGCAAGGACGACGGGCCGGTGGTCATTTGCATCACGGGCCAGGGGTTGAAGACCCAGGATCCGTTGGTCGAGGTCCTGCCGCGTCCGGATCTCATCGGGCCGCGCCTGGCGGACTTCGACGGATTGCTCGGCGGGCCCCTGAGGGGCCTGGTCTAGGGCCCGGCTTCTTCTGATACTCTCAAAACCCAAGGAGACAGACATCATGGCAACGGTTCGCATACCCACCCCCCTGCGCAAGCTCACCAACGGCAAAGAAGAAATCGTAACCGCGGGTGCCACCGTCGGCGAATTGATCGCCAGTCTCGAAGCCCAGTTTCCCGGCATCAAGGAACGCATCTGCGACGATGCGGGCAAGGTGCGCCGGTTCGTGAACATCTTCGCCAACGACGAGGACATTCGCTTTTTGCAGAACCTCGACACGCCGGTCAAGGATTCGGACGAGATCTCGATCGTGCCCGCCATCGCCGGCGGCCTTTTCTAGTCTGATGTCCCTTTCGCCCGCGGCTGTCCGCCGGTACGGCCGGCAGATTGCCCTGCCCGAAATCGGCGCCGAGGGCCAGTTGGCCTTTGGCGACGCCGAGGTGGCACTGGTCGGCGACGGCGTCTCCGTCGACTGCGCCGCCAGATACCTGACCGCGTCCGGGGTTGGCCGCCTGCGCTTTGTCACCCGCGCCGACTGGCCGCAGCAACTGGGCGACTGGTTGGAGAGCCTGCGCGGCGCCAGCGTCGTCGTGCGCGCCGGTTTCGAGGACGATGCGATGGTGCGGGCGTCCTTGCGCCTGGGCATTCCGACGGTGGTGATGCGGGCGCGGCGCGAAGCCGTCGATCTGGTTGCCTTCCGTCGCCACGGGCCCTGCCCCCACGGTACCCGGGATTTCCCCGTCGCTGCCAGCGCGTCCATCGAGACCGAGGACGACGTTGCGGGCGCGCTCGCCGGATCGCTGGCCGCGACGGAAACGCTGTGGATCCTGGCGCATCCCGCCGACGGCCCGCGGGCGCGGCACCTGCGTTTGCCGCTGGACGGTCGCAACCCGACGGCCGCGGAGATCCCCTGGTCCCCTGAATGCTTCTTGTGCGGGGGCACATCCACCGAGGCGACGTTTTCGTGACCGACATCGACATCGACATCGACGAAGACAGCGACAAGGAGGCCGTCGACCGGGCGCGCGGGCGCGTGGCCGAAACGATCACCGATCTCATCGGCCACACACCGATGGTGCGGCTGCGATCGTTTGATCGGGCGTTCCCTGGCATCGAGATCTGGGCCAAGTGCGAGTTCCTCAATCCGGGTGGCTCGGTCAAGGATCGCGCCGCCTACCAGATGATCGCGGATGCGATCGAATCGGGGGCGCTGGATCGGCATCGCGTGGTCATCGATTCCAGCAGCGGGAACACAGGCATTGCGTATTCGCTGATCGGCGGTGCGATGGGGTTCAAGGTCACCCTGGTGTTGCCCGGCAACGTCTCGTGGGCGCGGCGGAAAATCAGCGAGGCCTTCGGGACCAAATTGGTCTTTTCAAGCCCAATGGAAGGCTCGGACGGCGCGATCAATCTGTGCCGCGAGCTGGTCGACGCTGACCCGGACAAGTATTTCTATCCGAATCAGTACGCGAACGAATCCAACCCTCGTGGGCACTATCTGACCACGGCACCGGAGATCTGGGATCAAACCGCGGGGCGCGTGACGCATTTCGTGGCGGGTATCGGGACCAGTGGCACGGTCATGGGCACGGGACGGCGCCTGAAGGAATTGCGGCGTGAGATCGAGGTGTGGGCGGTCGAGCCGGACCAGGCGCTGCACGGTCTCGAAGGCCTCAAGCATATGGCCAGTTCGATCGTGCCGGGCATTTACCATCCCGGTCAGTTGGACGGCGTGCTGCCCATCGGCACCGAGGAAGCCTGGGACGTCAGCGAAAAGTTGAGCCAAGAGGAAGGCATTCTGGTGGGCCATTCCTCGGGTGCGGCGGTCGCGGGCGCCCTGCGCCTGGCCAAACGCCTGGTGGCCGAGGGCAAGCCCGGGGTCATCGTCACCGTCTTCCCGGATCGCGCGGATCGCTATTTCGAGGCCCCCACCGCCAAGAGGTTGCCTGGACCATGAGCATCCCAGTTCATCCCGTCGTCAGCGCCGAAGCGCTGGCGGCCATCTACGCCCACGCCGCGCGCGACTACCCGAAGGAATGCTGCGGAATTATCTTCGGGCCGCGCGAGGCTGACACGGCCGACACCGCGCGTGCCTGCGCCAACATCCAGGACGAACTGCACGCCGAAGATCCGGTGATGCACACGCGGGATGGGCGCACGGCCTACAACCTGGGTGCAGGCGATCTGTTCGCATTACAAAAAAGCTTACGGGGCCCGGCGCCCGCCAAGATCGTGTATCACTCGCACGTCGAGGTTGGCGCCTACTTCAGCGACACGGACCAGGCCGCAGCGCGCATGGACGACGAGCCGACCTACCCGGTCGAATATCTGGTCGTCGACATCAAGGCCGACGGGGCCCATGGCGCGGCGCAATTCGCGTGGGATCAAGGCCTCAAGCGCTACGTCGAGTGCCGTCGGTATCCGTAGGCCTTCATCCCACCGGGCGCCGTTCGGATGAATCCGGAAAAGGGCTGTAAGGTTCGCGGGTTTTAAGAATTTTCCGGCTTCCGCCGAATCAACACGGCGTGGCAGCCAAGTTGGCCTAACCTTGGAAGGCGTGGACGATCCCCCCCTTCAGCGTCGCAGCGGGCGGCGCGTCACGATTCCGGCAGCGATGGCCCCCTTGCTGCTGGAGTTCCCTGCCCTGGACCGGCGCATCTGGATCCTGGCGGCAGCGCGCTTTGTCGTGACCGCGGGATTTGCGGTGGTCATGCCCTTTTTGGCCATGCATCTGGCGGTCGAACGCCAGATCCCCGTCCTTCAGATCGGCATGTTGTGGACCGTCGTCGGCGCGTGCAGCGCCTCGATGCAGTGGGTGTCGGGGCAGGTCGCCGATAGGATAGGCCGCCGCCCCGTCATCATCTCGGCCATGATCGTCCGATCGCTGAACCTGGCGGCTCTGG
This sequence comes from Myxococcales bacterium, assembly GCA_025350815.1. Lineage (GTDB taxonomy): Bacteria > Myxococcota_A > Polyangia > Fen-1088 > Fen-1088 > JANXXE01. The sequence goes on from JANXXE010000030.1 coordinate 11,562, forward strand.
GTTGGGCGGTGGGGTCACATGCCTCGTTCCTGGCCATCGGCGCGCTGTGCGTGATCAACGGTGCCATGCGGGCCTTCTACGATCCGGTGGCGTCCGCGGTTCTGGCGTCGCTGACCCTGCCCGAAGAGCGGGTGGCGGCGTTCTCGCTGCACCGGGTGGGCAGCAGCCTGGGCTGGGCGGCCGGCCCCATGGCGGCGACCTTTGCAGCCGACGTGTCCTACGGTCTGCTGTTCTACGTGGCGGCGCCGCTGACCCTGATTGCGGCAGCCGCGATGGCCACCATTCGCGAGACGCGGCCTGAAAAGGTCCAGCCGAAAATGCGTGTGTCCGAGTTGCTGGCCTTCCGCAAGGACAAGCCCTTCGTGCGCTTCTTGTGGGCGACGGCGGCGTTCTACCTGCTGCAAACGCAGATGTATCACATCATGGCCATCTACGCGGCCAAGTACCTGGGCCTGAACCGCGCGCAGGTGGCAACCTTGTTCACACTGAACGGGATCCTGGTCGTGCTGCTGCAACTTCCGTCGGTGCGCCTGATTCGCCGCATCGGGACGACGGGCGCGTTGGTACTGGGATCGCTCGGCTACTTCGCCAGTTACCTCGGCTGCTGCATGGCCATCGGATACTTTTCCCTTCTGTGCTGCGTTGCCCTCATCACCTTCTGCGAGATCATCGCCCTGCCCTCGCAGCAAACGGCCGTGACGGAAATGGCACCCCACAACAGCGTGGCGGCCTACGCGGGGCTGTATGGGCTGGTGCAGGGCGCGGCGCAGACCGTGGGGCCCATCTTCGGAACGTCGTTGATCGAATTCGTATCGCCCCGGGGTGCATGGATCATTTTGGCGATCCTGGGCCTGGCGGCCGCGTTCGGCTACAACGCCACGCAGCGGCCGACGGCGCGACAGATCATCAAGATCTAGACTGCCAGCACGGTTGACCCGGTTGTCCTGCGCGCTTCAAGCGCCGTGTGGGCGGCGGCGGCCTCGGACAGCGAGAAGACCTGCCCAATCTTGACCCGGACCTTGCCCTCGCCCACCACTGCAAATAGATCCGCCGCCATGGCCCTCATACGCGCAGGCGTGCTGGCGTAGGATCCGATGGTCGGTCGGGTCAGGTACAGCGAGCCTTTGCCGCTGAGGATGGTGATATCGAAGGGCGGCACCAGCCCCGACGACTGGCCGAAGCTGACCATCAGGCCCAGCGGCGACAGGCAGTCGAGTGAGCCCATGAAAGTGTCCTTGCCGACGCCGTCGTAGGCCACGCGCACGCCGCGGCCGCCAGTGATCTCCCGAACGCGCTCGACGAAATTCTCGCGCGTGTAGACGATCACGTGATCGCAGCCGTGCGCGCGGGCCAGTTGCGCCTTGTCGTCGCTGCTGACGGTGCCGATGACGGTGGCGCCCAGATGCCGCGCCCACTGGCAGGCCAGCAGGCCGACGCCCCCCGCGGCGGCGTGAAACAGAATCGTGTCGCCGGGAACGATCTGCGTGGTCTGGCGCAACAGGTACTGCGCCGTCAGGCCCTTCAGCATCATCGCTGCCGCGGTCCGGTCATCGATACCTTCGGGGATGCGGACCACCTTGTCGGCGGGCACGACCCGCTCCTGCGCGTAGGCGCCAAGCGGACCCGAGCAATAGGCGACGCGATCCCCCGGCCGCAGATCCGCCACCCCGGGGCCGACCCCGGTGACCACGCCGGCGGCCTCTAGTCCCGGCGTGAACGGCAGGGCCCCGACCTTGTAGACACCCGAGCGGTGATAGACGTCGATATAATTCACCCCGACGAAGGTGTGGCGCAGACGAATCTCGCCGGCCGCGGGCGCTGGGACTGCGACGTCCTGCCAGGAAAGAACGCCGGGGCCGCCAATCTCGAGGACGCGAATCGCCATGGGCATGGGTACCTTCTAGCAAATCCCCGCACGGCAAGGTGCCCGCGGCGACGGGTTGAGGTAAAAGGTTCGTCGTGGAAGCGCGCTCGTTGTTTATTCGTGCCTGCCAGGGTGAGGCAACGCCCCGCCCGCCCCTGTGGATGATGCGTCAGGCGGGGCGCTACCTGCCGGAATACCGCGCCATCCGGGCCGGCGTGACGTTTTTGGATCTGTGCAAGAACCCGACCCTGGCCGCCGAGGTCACGTTGCAGCCGATTCGCCGCTTCGGATTCGACGCCGCGATCTTGTTTTCGGATCTGCTGGTTCCGCTGGAGGCGATGGGCCTGCCGGTCGCGTTCACCGAACAAGGCCCCAGCATCGCCGAACCCGTCCGCACGCCCGCGGATCTGGAGCGCATGTCGGCTTTCGATCCGGCGAAAGCTACGGCCTTCGTGCTCGACACCATTCGCCTGGTGCGCGCGGCGCTGGGCGAAGTCCCCTTGATCGGTTTCGCCGGCGCTCCGTTTACCGTCGCGACCTACGCCATTGAGGGCAAGACGTCGAAAAGATTTCTTGAGACCAAGAAGTTTTTCTATCGTGAACCCGCGGCCGCACGGCGCCTGCTGGCACTTCTTGGCGAGGCGACGGCGGCCTACTTGCTGGCGCAGGTCGCGGCGGGCGCGCAGGCCATCCAGATATTCGATTCCTGGGTGGGCGTGGTGTCGCCCGAGGACTGGGACGAATTTGTCTTCGAACCGACGGCGGCGCTGGTCGCGGCGGTGCGCAAGTCAGGCGTTCCCGTGATCTACTTTCCGAATGGCGCGACAACCCTGCTAGAGCGCGTCGCCGGTGTGGGCGCCGACGTGTATGGCATCGACTGGCGCTTGCCGCTGGACCAGGCGCGCGAGCGTCTGCATCGCGGAGGCGCGAAGAATTTCGCCGTGCAGGGCAATCTCGATCCGGCCGTGCTGCTGGGCCCGGCGGAACGAATCGTCGCGCAAACTGCCGACGTCCTTCGGCGCGGCGGCCGTCAGGGCCACGTCTTTAACCTGGGTCACGGCATCAATCCCGAGACCCCGCTCGAAAGCGTCGAGGCCCTGGTTCGCGCCGTGCGGGAAGGGTAGCCGCGCTTCGTGCTGGGGATCGTGGCCCTGAACCTGGGCGGGCCGGATTCGCTGGACGCGGTCGAGCCGTTCTTGCGCAATCTGTTTGCGGATCCTGATGTCATCCAGCTGGGCTGGGCGCGGCCGCTGCAGCCGTTCCTGGCGCGGTTCATTGCGCGGCGGCGGGCGCCGTTTTCACGCGAGGCCTACCAACAAATCGGCGGACGGTCACCCATCGGGGAAGAATCCGCCGCGCAGGCCAACGCCATCGCCGCGGCACTGGTCGCGCGCGGACAGCCCGCCTGCGGGTACACGGCGATGGGCTGCTGGCATCCGTTCTCGCACGAGGCCGTCGCTGCGATGAAAGCGGATGGCATCCAGCGCGCCGTCGCCGTGCCGCTGTTCCCGCACTTTTCGCCCAGCACCACGGGATCCTCGTTCAAGGCCCTGGACCACGCCATCGCCGGCAGCGGCATCGGGCTGTGTCGGGTCGAACGCTACCCGGATGCACCGGGCTACATCGCGGCGCTGGCCGATCGCGTTCGCGAGGCGGTGGCCACTTTGCCCGAAGGGGATCGCGACAGCGCCCCGGTGCTGTTTTCCGCCCACGGCCTGCCCGAGTCGTATATCCAGCGCGGCGATCCATATCTCGACGACATTCGAATCACGGTTGCGGCCGTCACGCGGCGACTGGAACTGGGTGCACGCGCGCAGCTGGCCTTTCAAAGCAGGCTGGGCCGGCAGAAATGGCTGGACCCCTACACCGAGGACGCGCTGGACAAACTGGCAGACGCCGGACACAAGTCGGTCGTCGTCTGCCCCGTCGCCTTCACGGGCGAGCACGTCGAGACCTTGCAGGAGATCGACATCATCTATCAGGAACGGGCCCGCGCACGCGGCATCACGCATTTTGCGCGGGCGCGCACGGTCGGATGTCACCCGGCCTTCATCGACGCGCTGGCCACGTTGGCGTCTGCGGCCGCCACGAAAGCTTGGCCGTGAAGATCTTCGTCGCGGGGGGCGGCATTTCGGGCCTGACCCTTAGCCACCATCTGATGGTCGCCGGTCACGACGTGACCTGCTTCGAGCCGTCGGAGCGACCGGGCGGCGTCATGCGCACCGAGCGCCGGTCGGGTTTTCTGTGCGAAGTCGGCCCGCAGGGCATTCTGGATGGGTCACCCGAAACACGCGCCCTGATCGATGATCTGGGCCTGGTCGACGAGATCGTGCGTCCGGCGCCGTCGGCGCGTCGACGCCTGGTCTTCGTGCGCGGGCGGCTGCGCACGGTTCCACAGGATCCCCTGTCGTTGTTGTCGTCTGACCTGCTGAGCGCATCCGGGAAGCTGCGTCTTTTGCGCGAGCCCTTCGTGAAGCCGCGCACCGACGGGGAAGACGAGTCGCTGCTGGACTTCGGCGTCCGGCGGCTGGGGGCCGAGGCGGCGCGCCACCTGGTCGCGCCCGCAGCAATCGGAGTTTTCGCGGGCGACGCAGCGAATCTTTCCCTGCGCAGCACGTTTCCGCGACTGGCGGCGCTGGAAGCACGACACGGCAGCCTCCTGAAGGGCCTGCGCGCAGCCCGGCGTGAGGGCAGCGCCCCGGGACGGATGTTTTCTTTTCGCGAGGGCCTTGAACAATTGCCACGGGCTCTCGCGCGGCGATTGGGGCCACGTCTGGTGCGCACCGAAATTTCCAGCATCGCGCACGACACGACCGGCTGGCAGGTCAACAACACCGGCGCGCGTGCAGCCGCCCTGGTTCTTGCGACGTCACCGCCTGTCACCGCCGCCTTGCTGGACGGGCCTGAGCCGGAGGCAGCGGCGCTGCTGCGGCAGGTTCATCTGGCCCCCGTGGTGGTGCTGTGGCTGGGCTTCGCGCGGGCGCAAATCGGTATGAACCTGGATGCCTATGGATTCCTGGTCGCCCGGGGCGAGGGGCCGGCGCTGCTGGGTTGTCAGTTTGAATCGTCGGTCTTTCCGGGCCGAGCACCCGCCGGCGGGGCGTTGCTGCGGGTCATGCTGGGCGGCGCTTTCGAGCCCGACATCATCCGGCTAGGTGACGACGCGCTGATCGAACGAACGTGCCACGAGTTGCAAATGATCGCGGGTTTGGAGGCGCGCCCCGACTTCACGGGCGTGTGGCGCCACCCTGCGGCGATTCCGCAATATCAGGTCGGGCACGAACGGCGCGCGTTGGATATCGAGGCTGCCGTGGGTCGCCACCCGGGCCTGCACGTCATCGGCACCGCGCTCCGGGGCGTGGGGGCCAACGACTGCATTCGCAACGCGGTGGCGCTGGCCAAAACCTTCGGTCAGGCCTGAACACGCGCCCGATCAGACGTGGGCCAGGCCCATCACCCAGACGACCATCTGGATGTAAATGATGATGCCCAGCACGTCGACGATGGATGCAATGAAAGGTCCCGACGAAACGGCGGGGTCGAAACCCAGACGCTTGATCAGCAGGGGCAGCCCGGCGCCCACCACCGAGCCGAAGGTCACGCAGGCGACCAGCGACAGGCCGACGGCCGCCGCCATGCCGCCGCGGCCGCTGTGCCCGACGAAGATCGCCCGGATCACGCCGATGGTCCCCAGGATGCCGCCCAGAACCAGGCCCATGCGCAATTCGCGCCACAGGATCCGAATGGCGTCCCCGACCCCGAATTCGCCCAAGGCCATGCCGCGAATCACCAGCGACGAGGCCTGGCTGCCGGTATTGCCCCCAGACGAAATGATAAGCGGCAGGAACACAGTGATGGCGCCGACGGTCGCGGTCGCCCAGCCGTAGTGTTCCAGAACGCTGGCGGTCAGAATCTCGCCCAGGAAGATGGCGGTCAGCCACACCGCGCGCTTTTGCACGAAGGTCCAGAACGCCGTCTCGAAGTACGGCGTCTCGGTCGGCTGCATGGCGCCCAGTTTCTGGATGTCCTTGGCCTGTTCTTCCTGGATGACCGACACCACGTCGTCGACGGTGACGATGCCCAGTAGCTTGCGACCGGCGTCCACCACGGGCAGCGCCAGCAAGCCGTAGCGCTGAAAAATTCGGGCGACGTCCTGCTGGTCCATCTCGGGCGGGACAGACATGACGTCCGAATTCATGACGGCCGAAATCGGCTGCCCCACCCGCGCCAACACCAGATCGCGCAGCGACACGGATCCCAGTAGCGTGCCGTTCGGGTCCAGCGCATAGGCCTCGTCAATCGGTTCCATTTCCTCGGCGGTGCGGCGAACCTCGTCGATGGCGCGCTCGACCGTCGTCTCGGGGCTAAGCGTGACGTAGTCGGTGGTCATCAGACCACCCGCCGACTTCTCAGGATAGCGAATCAGCGCGCGGACATCGCGCGAGGCCTCGCTTTCGAGGCGGTTCAGCAGGTCGGCGCGAATGTCGGGCGATAGATCCCGGAACAGATCGGCGCGCTCGTCGGCCGACATGGCATCGGCCACCCGCGCGGCGAGCGACCGATCGAGTTTTTCGACCAGCTCGACGCGGCGGGTGTGGTTCATCGCGTCCAGCGCCGACGCCGCCGCCACGATGGGCAACGAGGCCAGCATGGTCACGGCGGTATCGGGCGTCAGACTTTCAATCACGTCGGCCAGATCGGCCGCGTGCAGCTCGTCGGCAAGTTCGGTCGCGTGCGACGGATTCGCCCGCAGCGTCTCTTCCAGGTCAGGGGCTAGAAGGCTGGCGAGACGCACGATGATTCCCCCCGGGTCAGGCGGTCAATTGCCGAAGCAGCGCGGATCCGCAGGACCACCCGGAAGCTGGAAGTAGGTGAAAACTTCCTTGCGCGAGCCGATTGACAACAGCGTGCGGTCGCCCGCCGCGGCACCTGTCGCACAAGCGGGCGCCGCGAACTTCAGTTCGGCGATGCTGTTTCCAAACCCGCCGTGGTCCTCTGGATCGTGGTCGCCGACCTTGGCGAACAGCGAACCGTCGGAACGGAACACGAACACCTGCCCCCCACCCGGCACGGACCGGTAGCTGAGATCGGGTGCGCTGACTACCAACTCGGGACCCGGCATGCCGTCGACATCCACCGCTGCGACGCGGGTACCGAACCCGCCTGTCACCCCGCCGGGCGGCACGTCGGGAACCTGCAAAACGCGGGCGGGCATCGACGTGGCGGTGATGGGCCCCAGGTAAAGGAAGGCCCGCTCCGGGGGCGCGCCGACCAAAAGATCGTCCTTCTTGCCGTCGCCGTCGAAGTCACCCACGGCCAGTGAAGTCCCGAACGCCGAGGCGGTGGCGGCTGCCAGATCGGCCGGCGCCGACAAGACGACCGGGCAGTCCAGAACGCCGCCCACCTTGGCCATGATCAGGACCGTGCCCGGTGCGCCATCGTGCGGGGCACCGACCGCGATCTCGTCGGCGTCGTTGCCCTGGAGAAAGTCGCCGACGGCCACAGCGCGGAAGCCTGCGACGCCGGACTGGTACAGCGGCTCTGACAGTTCCACACCCGCGCATTTTGGTTGGGCGCTGGCGATGAAAACTTTGTCCTTCTGCTCGCTGCCGTCTTCGTACAGCACAACGTCGGTCTGTGAGACCGCGACGAAATCCTGTGCCGTGGGCGAGCCGCTGATGTTGCCGGCCGCAACGCCCAGGCCCAGCCGCCGGGAACCAGTCGGCGGTTCGGCGCCCTTGATCAAAACGAATTCGAGGCCCAGATCCCCTGCCTTCACGCTGAGAAAAAACAGCCTCCCATTACCCGGCATGGTCGACGTCGTGCCGTAGTTGGGCGAGCCGAGCAGCACCCGCCCGTCCGCCAGCAGAGCGGCACTTTTGACCGCGCCCTTGCCCGCGATCATGTCTGCCAGAACGGCTTCGGGAATGTTGTGCGGCACCACGCCGCCGACGGCATCAAAGTCCATCACCGCCACGCTGGGGTTTTCCGGGGATGCCGCCAGGAAACGCGCCACAGCCTTCGCATTGCCCCTGGGTGGATCCAGGGCCAGCAGCACGCGACCGAAATCCCCGCTGCTGAAGCCGTCGGGCGCGGTAACGCTGGCTACGGGGGCCTTCACAACGGTCTTGTCGAATTCGCGCCAGTCGCAGGCAAGACCGGGCGCCAGGGCCAAAAGGGTCACGAAGACAAAACGAGGGGTCATTAGAACCTCCCCCACGCCGCGAAGCCCGCCCCACTGGGGACGCCCACGGGACCGAGGCCCACAGCGCGCTGGTCGACCTCGGCCGTGCTGTCCGGCCCCGATGTCACGAAATTTACCAGGGCAATGATGCCAGTCAGCGTCCCCAGCGCGAACAGGCCGTCGGCGCCGATGGCGTACAGCTTGCCCTTCTGGACGCGCGGATCGTTGTTGTCCAGCAGCAACGACGTATTGGCGGCGTCGGCGCGCAGATCCTTCTTCAACTTGTTCGCCTGCAAGCCCAGGTAAGTGCCGGCGCCAACGAACACCGCTGACACGACAGCCGAGGTCCACGCGCGTGATCGCGAAGGTTTCTGCGAGAAGCGAATGTCGACCGTGGTCTCGGCCGAGCGTTCCACGGTCACATCGCCGCGATAGGTTTCCATATCCTCTTTCGTCACCTCGACCTTGTGTGGTCCGGGCGGCACCAGGAACACGCAGGGCGTCTTGCAGGCTGCCTTCCCGTCGACCGTCAGCTGCCCGCCTTTGCTTTGCTTGCCGACGACCGTCACCCAGCCGTTCGAAACCTTTTCAAGCGGCACCATGTGCACCGTGGCCGTCCCCGGCGGCACCTCGATCTCGCGCTTGGCTGACAGGTATCCGGGTCGCTCGACCCACACCGTGTGCTTGCCCGGATTCACCGTGCCCGTGTACGGCGTGCGACCGATGGCGCCGATCTCGCGCTTGTCGAGGAACACGTCGGCGCCGGGGACATTCGAGGCGATCTCGATCCAGCCGAGGTAATGTTCTTCGGACAGCGCGATGTAGACCTCGTAAACCTTGTCGGTGCGCGGGCTGATGGTGCGCTCCTCGGACTTGTGGCCCTTGGATTCCAGGATCAGCTTGACCTCTTTGGGTTCCAGCGAGCCCTGCCACGGCGTTTTCGCAAACACACCCTTCTTCTTGTCGTCGAGGTAAATGCTGGCACCCGCGGGCTTCGAATCGATGACGACCAGGCCCTTGGTCGCAATCGCCGGCAGCACCACCATGGCCGCCGGGGCGCCGGGCGCGGGCGCGACACCGGGGGCGGCGCCGGGCACGGGCGCCGGCGGGGGCGGCGGCGGCGCCAACAGCGCGCGCAAACTCTGGACACGCGTCCTGACGTCTTTGGCGTCGTTCGCCTCGGGATCCTTCTCCAGGTACTTCTCGAAGAACTGAACCGCCTGGTCCAGCTTCTTGTCCTTTTCGTACGACACGGCGACGTTGAACAAGAACGCCGGGAAGGGCTTCTTGTCGTAGGCCGACAGAAACTTGATGGCCGCGTCCGCGTAGTGTTCGCGCAGGTACAGCGTCTGCCCTTCCTCGAATTCGCCCTTCGCCGCGGTCAAAGCCGCGTCGGCCACAGGCGCTGCGACCACAGGGTCGGCCGCGCGCGCAACGCCCCGCCCGATCGGCGCCACCACTGCGCCCGCCACTGCCAATCCAACAACAAGCCGTAAACCATTCATGGGCGACGAGCTTGCGCCAACGTCCGACGGCGATCAAGGGGTTCCATGCCCTGATTTCGAGGCGCCGCGGACGCCCGATGGGCGGAAAACAGGCGCGCATTTTCCCACGTCGAGCGGCGATAGTTCCTTACATCCGTGCGCAAAATCGACGCTGGTGAACAGGCGGGCCGTGCGCGAATCAGGTATCGTCAGGCCATGGGAAAGCCGATCAACGAGGTGGCGGTGCTGGGATCGGGAATCATGGGCGCCGCCATCGCCGCCCATCTGGCCAACGCCGGCGTCCGCGTGTTGCTGCTGGACCTGCCGCCGAAGGACGCCCCCGCAGGCGATCGCCGCGCCCGCAACCGGGTCGCTGCCGACGGTCTGGAACGGGCGCGCAAGGCCAAGCCAGCGGCGTTCGTCTCGCGCCGCTTCGACACCCTGGTCAGCGTCGGCAATCTTGAGGACGATCTGGCCGCCGCCGCTGGCTGTGACCTGATCATCGAGGCCATCGTCGAAAATCTGGCCATCAAGCAGGCGCTGTACGCGCGCATCGAGGCGCTGGGCGGCGACGCGGTCGTCACGTCCAACACCTCGGGGCTGCCCATTCACGATCTGATGGCCGGCCGCAGCGCGGATTTTCGCAAGCGCTTCTGCGTGACCCACTTCTTCAATCCGCCGCGCTACTTGAAGCTGGTCGAGATCGTCGCGGGCCCCGACACGTCGTCGGCCTCGCTGGCGCGCGCCGAACAGTTGTGCGGCCAGGTGCTGGGCAAGGGACTGGTTCGCGCCAAGGACACGCCCAACTTCATCGCGAACCGCATCGGCACCTTTGCGCTGCTGCGGGCACTGGACGTGGCCGTGAAGGAAGGCTACACCGTCGAGGAAGTCGACATGGTGCTGGGGCCGGCGACCGGGCGCCCGAAAAGCGCCGTCTTCCGCACGGCCGATGTGGTGGGCCTGGACACCCTGGCCCACGTGGCCAGGCACTGCCACGAGGCGCTGGTCAACGACGAGCGGCGCGAGGTCTTCGCCATCCACCCTGTGTTGCGCCAGATGCTGGACAAAAAATGGCTGGGCAGCAAGACCGGCCAGGGTTTCTACAAGAAGAAGGGTGATGTCATCCTTCAGTTGGATCTGAAGACCCTGGAATACGTTCCGATGGCCAAGCCGCGCTTTGCGTCCATCGGCGCCACCAAGGGCGTGGACGACGTCGATGAACGACTGCGGCGGATGGTGGCGGGCGATGATCGCGCGGCGTCTTTCGCGCGTACGATCCTGTTCGAAAGCCTGATCTATTCGGCCGTTCGCCTGGGTGAAATCGCCGACGACGTCGCCGACATCGACCGCGCCATGCGCTGGGGCTTCGGCTGGGATCGCGGGCCTTTCGAGACCTGGGACGCCCTGGGGGTCAAGGCGACCGTCGACAAGATGAAGGCCGCCGGCCTGACTGTTCCGGACTGGGTGACCGCGCGACTGGCCGCGGGCGAAGATCGCTTCTACAAGAAGGACAGCCCCACCCGTTCGCAACAGCTGCGGCGCGGCGGCGGCTACAAAGACATTGCCCCCGACGCGGGCACGCTGTCCCTGGATGCGATTCGAACCGGTACGACCGAGGTTCTTCGCAACAGCAGCGCGTCGATCCTGGATGTTGGGGACGGCGTGTTTTGTCTGGAATACCACTCGAAGATGAACGCGCTGGACCCGGACATCGTCGCGCTGACCCAGAAGGCGGTCACACGCGCGGAACAGGACGGCGTCGGGCTGATCATCGGTAACGACGGCGCGGATGCCTTCTGCGCCGGCGCCAATCTGTTCGCGCTGATGGTCGCCATCGGACAGGGCAACCTGCAGGCGGTGTCCGAGATGGTGGTGGGCTTCCAGAACGCCTGCCAGCGCACCCGTTACGCGCGCGTGCCCGTCGTCGCCGCGCCCTTCGGCCTGGCGCTGGGCGGCGGCTGCGAGGTCGTCCTCGGCTGCCAGACGGTCCGGGCGGCGTCGGAACTTTATCTTGGATGCGTCGAGGTCGGCGTGGGTTTGATCCCGGCGGGCGGCGGCTGCATGGAAATGGCGGCGCGCGCATCCGACCGTGGCACCGACGATCCGGGGTTCGATCTGCTGTCGATCGTGAAGGGCGCGTTTGAAACCTTCGCAATGGCCAAGGTATCCAGCAGCGCCGAGGACGCGCGCGATTTGGGTCTTCTGCGCCACGGCGACACCATTTCACTGTCCCGTGAAACCTTGCTGGCGGACGCCAAGCAAGTGGTCCTGGGGCAGGCGCGCGCGGGTTACCGTCCCCCGCCCCCGCGGCGCATCCGGGTCATCGGCGAATCCGGCGCCGCGACGCTGAGGTCGGCGCTGGGCAGCCTGGCCGAAGTTCATAAGATCAGCGAGCACGACCACAAGATCGCCAACCACCTGGCGCGCATCTTCAGCGGCGGCAATGTCCCCGCGGGCGCCGCCGTCAGCGAGCAGGCGATCCTGGACCTTGAACGCGAGGCGTTCCTTTCACTGTGCGGCGAGGAAAAAACCAAGGCGCGCATCCAGCACATGCTCAGCAGCGGCAAACCCCTTCGGAACTGAGGAACCAACCCATGCGCGACGTCGCCATTCTTTCTGCGGTCCGGACGCCCATCGGTCGGGCGGTCAAAGGCAACCTGCGCTATACGCGCCCCGACGATCTGGGTGCCCTGGTGGTCAAAGAGGCGCTTGGCCGCGCTGATGTGGCCGGCACCGCGATCGAGGATTTGGTGTTGGGCTGCGCGCACCCTGAAAGCGAGCAGGGCCTGAACGTCGCCCGCATCGTCGGACATCTGGCCGGGCTGCCCGATGAGGTCGCGGCGATGACCATCAACCGCTTCTGTTCGTCGGGCCTGCAGGCCGCCAGTGTCATCGCCGACCGCATCGCCGTGGGCGCGATCGATGCGGGTCTGGCGGGCGGCGTCGAATCGATGTCGATGATCCCGATGGGCGGCGCGCGCGTGTCCCTGAACGCCCGCCTGGTCGACACCTTTCCCGACGCGTACATCCCCATGGGCAACACGGCGGAAAACGTCGCGCGCAAATTCAATATCAGCCGCGCCGACCAGGATGCCTTTGCCCTGCGCAGCCACGAAAAGGCTGTGGCCGCATGGGCGGACGGACGCATGGCCGCCGAGGTCATCCCGGTCGTCACGCGCATCTTCGAGGACGGCGCCTGGCGGCCCATCACCGTGGACAAGGACGAGGGACCCCGCGCCGATACGACGCTGGAAAAGCTGGCGGCGCTAAGGCCCGTCTTCGATCCGACGGGCAGCGTGACGGCCGGAAACTCGTCGCCCATCAACGACGGCGCGGCGGCGGTGGTGTTGATGGATGCGGACCGGGCGCGCGCCCTGGGCAAGAAGGTGCGGGCGTATTTCCGTGGCTTTGCCGTCGCGGGCGTGGCGCCGTCGATCATGGGAACCGGACCGGTTCCGGCGGTGCGCAAGCTGCTGGGCAAGGCGGGACTTACGGTGGATCAGATTGATCTCTACGAGGTCAACGAGGCATTCGCGTCGCAGGCCGTGTACTGCCTGCGTGAGCTGGCCCTGCCGCAGGACCGCGTGAACGTCAACGGCGGTGCGATTGCGCTGGGCCATCCGCTGGGCGCGACCGGAGCGCGACAGATCGCCACCGCCCTGCACGAACTGGAACGCCGACGGGCCCGGTATGCGGTGATTACGATGTGCGTCGGCGGCGGCATGGGTGCCGCGGGTCTGATCGAGCGCGCGTCCTAGCCCGGCCTCAGGCCGCAGTGGACGCGTCGCGACCGGCCTGTCGCTGGTCTGCGATGATGCGGCCGTCGCGAAATCTCACGACACGCTTGGCATAGGCGGCAACCGCCGGTTCGTGCGTAATCACGACCACCGTCATCCCCGCCGCATTGAGATCGCAGAACAATTCCATGATCTGACCGGTCATTTCTGTATCAAGCGCGCCGGTCGGCTCGTCGGCCAGCAACAGCACGGGTCGATTGACGATCGCCCGCGCAATGGACACACGCTGCTGTTGCCCACCAGAAAGTTCGCCGGGGGAATGCGTCAGGCGATCGCCCAGGCCGACACGCTCGAGGGCGGCACGCGCCCGCGCCCGACGCTCGTCGCGGGGGACGCCGGCATAAACCATCGGCAGTTCGACGTTCGCCAGGGCCGAATAGCGCGGCAATAGATTGAAAGCCTGAAATACGAAACCAATTTTCTGATTGCGAAAACTGGCCAACGCCGAATCAGAAAGCGAGGACACGTCCTGCCCGTCGAGGATGTAGCGCCCGGAAGTCGGCAAATCGAGCGTGCCCAGAATGTTCAAGGCGGTCGATTTACCCGAGCCCGATGCGCCCATTATCGCCAGCAAGTCCCCGGGGCCGACCGACAGGTCGACCTTGCGAAGGGCGTGGACCTCGGTGGAACCACTGACGTAGACCTTGGAGATTTCCTCAAGCTGGATCAGCACGCGGGCTGATTGTAGCGCGCCGGATTCCGCGGCGCCTACAGTTCCCAATCGCCAGCCCAGCGTGGGTTGAGCGCGGTGCGTGGGATCACATTCAACGCCACCGTCGGATACCGAATGCGGTTGCCCAATGGCGGGGTCGCCTTCGTCGGCTACACTGACGCGACTTCGTGTTGTATCGATCTTGTTTGTGGCTTGTCGTTTCGTGCCTGGCCTGCACCCGCGTGCAGTCGAGCCCCCTTTCCGACGCGCCCGCGCATGGGCTTTTGGACCTGGTCGCACGACGGGGCGATTTCGAGAAACGCCTGCTGCTGACCGGTGAGGTAGATGTTCTGTCGGCGACCGAACTGAAGGCCCCGCGCCTGCATACGCAGCGCTCGCCCATTCGCTGGCTTATCGAAGGTGAATCCGTTGAGGTCAAGAAGGGTCAGAAGATTGCAGAGATCGACAACACCACCCTATCCACGCAACTGCGCGACAAGACGTTGGCGGTGGCCCAGGCCCAGGTCGAGATAGAACGTCAGAAGTGGCAAGACGCACTGGTCGAGACCGACCGTCAAGTCGATGCGGATCGCAAGCGGGCGCTATGGAAGCGGGCTCAGCTGGATGCCGATGTACCGCCCAATATCTTGCCCAAGAGGGACTTTCTCGAAAAACAGCTTGCCCTCAAGCGCGCCCAGGCCGAACTCGACCGCGCCGAGGAAGCCGTCAAGGAGCAGCAGCGAACGGCCCAGATGGATCTTGAACTTCGGCAGCTGAATCGGGAGAAGGTGGAGCGCGAGGTGCGTTGGACCGAGGAAGCCATCTCCGCGCTGACAATCCGCGCGCCTGCCGATGGCCTGGTGATTGTCGGCGATCACCCGGAAGGCAGAAAGTTTCAGGTCGGGGACGACATCATGATGGGCGTGACCATTGCCCGGATGCCGACGCGGTCGCGCATGCGCGTGCGGGCCGGCCTCAGCGACGTGGACGACGGCCGCGTTGAGGTCGGAATGGCGGCGTTCGTCACCCTGGATGCGCGCCCGGATCGCCGTTTCGCTGGGACAATAGCCGAGGTCAGCCCCGTCGCTTTCGAGATATCCGACAAATCCCCCCGCCGCGTATTCCGTGTGGCCGTCGATTTGACCGATGAAGACGCCAGTGTCCTTCGCCCAGGTCTTTCGGCGCGGGTCGAGGTCGTGGCGGCACGGATGGTCGGCAAGATTCTGGTCCCGCGCGCGGCGTTGGATTTCTCGGCCCTGCCCTACCGGGTGCAACTGGCTGACGGCAGCAGCGTGGAGGTCACGCTGGGCGGCTGCAACCCGATCGTCTGCGTGGCAGAAAGCGGAGTCGACGAGGGCACCCCCTTGCGGCAGGTCGCGCGATGAAGCGACTTGTATTTCTGTTGGTCGTTCTATGTTCCTGCGGGCGGACGCCCACCCGCGATGCCGAGGTATGGGCGACCGTCACACGCGGGGATCTCGAGATCGAAGTCGACGTCAGCGGCGTCCTGCGGGCGAAGCGTGCCGTCCCCGTGAGTACCCCGACCGTTCTCGGCATGTGGGACTTCAAAATCGTCCGCATGGCGCCGGAAGGCTCGGAGATAAAAGAGGGGGCGCCGGTGCTATTCCTGGACCCCACCGACGCCGAGAAATGGCTTATCGAGCGAGCGACCGAACGCGACCGCATCGCGAAAGAGGTCTCGCAGAAAGAAAATGACCTGGAGCTTGGCCGTAAGGACGCCGACCTGCAGGTGGCGGAGGCCGACGCTACCCGACGCAAGGCCGACCTCAAGGCCGACCTGCCCGCCAAATACACGGCCGAGATCACCATGAAGCTGGCCAAGCTGGACTCCGAGGCGGCTGCGGCAGAGTTGCGCATGGCCCGCCGCCGCCGTGAGCAGCTAATCCACCTGGGCGATGCGGAACTCAACTTTCTGAGACAACGCCTCCAGCAAGCCAGCGCCCGGGTCCAGGAGGTACAGGCGGCCATTCGCAAGCTGACCGTACGAGCCCCGGCATCGGGCCTGGTTGTCTACAAGGCAAACTGGCGCGGCGAAAAGAAGAAGGTGGGCGATTCCTTCTGGGGCGGCGAGGTCTGTTTGGAGATTGCGGACATCTCGGACATCGTCGGCACCGGCCAGGTGGAAGAAATCGACTCGGCCCAGGTCGCCGTGGGCCAGACCGTCAACCTGCATCTGGAAGCCTTTCCCGAGCTGGAATGGACGGCGCATCTGGCGCGCTTGAAACCGAATGTCTTCCGGCAGTCGCCGAAGAATCCGATCAAGGTCATTGGTGTCGAGATGGATCTGTCCAACGTCGATCGTGCCCGGATGCGCTTGCAGATGCAGTTTCGTGGACGAATCGAGGTCGAGCGGCTGCGGGGGGCGCTGATCGTTCCGCTGGATGCGGTCTTCACCCGCCCGAGCGGACCGGTGGCATTCAGGAAGACCCCGGTGGGTTTTCAGCAGGTACCCGTGAAACTGGGCCGCAAAAATCGCTCGCACGTGGAGGTGCTGGAGGGCCTGGTCGCCGATGATCGTGTGTCCCGGCGCGACCTTGAAAATGGAGAGCCCCGTTCATGACCGGAGCTGCGCGACAACTTTGCCTGGGCCTGGCCCTGGCCCTGTGTGGCACCGCCTGCCTCGGCGGCGGCACGGACGGCAATACGGAAGGTGTTCCCACCTTCATGGTGACCGAATCGCCCTTCAGTCGCACTGTGCGGGCCGAAGGTCTTCTGAAACCTGTCAAAACCACATTGCTGGTCGCCCCTGCCTCTGCCCTGGAGGTGCTGACGATTTCCTGGATGGCAGAGGACGGGACCCCGGTGAAGAAGGGTGACGTCGTCGTTCGCTTCGATCCCACGGATGCCAGTCGCTGGTTGCAAGTCGGCAAGGCCGACCGCGACGCCGCCGACCGGCGCATCGACAAGGAACGGGCCACCAGCGACAGTTCACTCAACCAGCGCCAGCGTCAGGCCGTCGTGTCGCGGGAAGAGCTGGCCAATGCCAAACAACTTGGCAAAAAGGATCCCCGTTACTTCCCCCGCTCCGAGGTCATCGAATCAGAAATCGACGTCGGGATGTACAACCAGCGTATCGAACATGCGCATGCGGCGCAGGCCGTCGAGGTGAAGCTGGCCGCCAGCAAGATCGACCTTTTGGAGGTGGACCGCGAACGCGCCGACTACCAGACGCGCAAGGCAAGAAGTGCCCTCGGCGGTCTGGCGTTGCGCGCCCCGCACGACGGCACTTTCCTGCTGGAGCGATCGGCCGGCAACAACAGGCGCAGTGGGATGCTGAAGGTGGGCGAGCGCGCCTTTCCGGGAATGCGCGTCGGGGAAATCGCGACCTCCGAAAAGATGACTGCGGAGGTCTACATCATCGAAGGGGACGCGGGCGGCGTGGCCCCGGGGAAATCGGCCATCGTCGTCCTTGAGGCGCGCCCGGACATCACGATGAAGGCCCACGTCGTCAAGGTCGATCCCTTTCCGAAGGCCATCGAAGTGGACGTGCCGGCGCATTACTTTGCGACGACCCTGGATATCGATGCGGCAACGGCGGGACTGAAGCCCGGCCAGCGCCTGCACGCCACCCTGGTCCTGGAGGAGCAGGCCAAGGCCCTGGTCGTGCCACGACAAACCGTCTTCAAGGATGACGATCAGACTTTCGTCTACCGCCGCCGGTCGGCCGGCGAGGGATTCGACCAAGTTCGCGTCAAGCTGGGGCCCGGCACCGTCGGTAGGATTGTCGTTGCCGAGGGCCTGCGTCCCGGCGACCAGGTGGCGCTGCGCGATCCCAGGGTCTCTCTGGATGACACCGCAAGCGGCGGTCGACCGGGGGCGGCGTCGGCGGGCGTGGGCGCGCCCGGCCGCCCAAGTGCGGTCCAATGAAGATTGGTGAGGCTTTCCGTTCGGCGGTCGACGGCGTGGCGTCACACAAACTGCGCACCGGCCTGACCATGCTGGGGATCATGTTCGGTGTCGGCGCGGTCATCTCGATTCTTTCGATTGGCGCCGGCGCCGCCAAGCAGGCACAGGCGTTCATCGATCAGATGGGCCTGCGCAACGTTCTCATTCGCGCGCGGCAGCTGCGCCCCGACGAACTGCAGGAGGCCCGCAAGCGCTCACTGGGCCTTTCGCTGCGGGACGCTGAGGCCATCCGTGAAGCGGTGCCCGGCGCTGAACTTGTCGGCCCCAAGCTGAAGATCGAGCCGTGGCGGGTCCTGGCGGGCGCCGCCAAGACAGAGGCGTCGGTCTATGGCGTGTCGTACCGGCACCGCGATCTGGTCAACATCCCCGTCGTCGAAGGGCGTTTCATCGATGCCCTGGACGAACGCGAGCACGCGCAGGTGTGCGTGATCGGCGCCGCCGTCCGGCGCGAGTTGTACGACTTTCGCCCAGCCCTGGGCGAGCGTTTGAAGGTCAACGACCTATGGTGCGAAATCATAGGTGTGCTGGCCGACCCTGCGGCCATGGCGGGCGGTAGCTCGAGCGCCACATCGGCCAGCGCCCCGGCGCGCGAGATCTACATGCCGGTCAGTACGGCGGCCCGCAAACTTGAACACGAGCCCCTGGCCTCGCCGCTGGACGAGATCGTTGTCCGACTGGCGCCAGGAACGCCATCGCGCGAGACCGGCGCGGTCATCAAGACGCTGCTCGACGGATTGCACGGGGGCGTCGACGACTACGAAATCGTCGTGCCCGAAGCGCTGCTTGCGCAAAGCCGTCAGACGCAGCGCCTGTTCAACATTGTCATGGGGTGCATCGCCGGGATCTCGCTGCTGGTCGGCGGCATCGGCATCATGAACATCATGTTGGCCTCGGTCCTGGAACGCACGCGGGAAATCGGCCTTCGCCGCGCCATCGGGGCACACCGCTGGGACATCTGCCTGCAGTTCCTGGTCGAGTCCTTCTCGATCAGCGCCTTCGGGGGATTGATTGGCGTGGCCATCGGCATCAGCCTGGCGCATTTTGTGGCCAGCTACGCGCACTGGCCGACGGTGGTCACCCTGGCATCGATTGCGCTTTCGATCGCCGTTTCGATGGTCGTCGGCATCGTGTCGGGGCTGTACCCGGCACTGCGCGCCTCGCGGGTCTCGCCCATCGCGGCGCTTCGCTACGGCTGACCGCCGCCTCGGGCTCAGCGCTTCCGCATCCAGGCTTTCGCCGCGGCCAGGCGCCGTTCCAGTTGCCGGACCGTGGCCTCGGTGATGCGGCGAATGCCGACGCGGCGGTTCAGTTCGGCGTTCACCTCGGGGTGGCGCTTGCCGGTGATATGGACCAGCTCGATCACAATCTGGCTGTTCAGCTCGCGCAGCTGCCGACGACGGGCCAGGGCGCCGGTGGCGGGCGGCGGCGCTGCCTCGGCTTCTGGCAAGGGCACGGCTGACACCGGGGGCGGTGGCAAGAAGGGAAATGCCTCGCCGGGAATCGGGGCCAAATCCGGGATCTCCTCGCCCTGTCCTTCGTCGTACAGGCGCACCTGTTCCAGCGGCCGGCCGTGCTCGTCCAGTGGCACCGCCGAAATGGCCGCGAATAGCGACAGTTGCTCGTCCGGCAGGGGATCGCCTTGCCGCCCGCGCGGCTGCCCGGGCTCGTCCCCCGTCTGCGGCCCGTCCTCTTCGCGCTTGCGCAGACTGTGACGGCGCTGTTCCGCAATCTGGGCGGCGAAGGTGCGCAGGCGCAGATCATCCGGGATAAACATATACGCCGTCTGCCGGCCCAGCTTGGCGTTCCAGCGCACCACCCGACCGACGGCCTGGCGAAAGAACAGTTCCGTGACTGTGTTGGTGGCATAGACGCCCAGACACAGCCGCGGGATGTCGACCCCCTCGGATATCATGCGCACCGCCACGATCCAGGGGGCGCTACCCGTAGCGAATTCCGCGATCTTGCCTGACGCCGCCGGATCGTCCGACGTGGCGACCGTGGCCGACACCCCCAGGTGTTGCCGCATCATCTGGGCGATGCCGCGCGCGTGCTGCTGGTCCGTCGCAATGACCAGCCCACCCGCCCGCGCATCCCGTCGGCGCAGATGCAGCAACTGCGCGTGGGCCTGCCTCAAGACCGTCGGCAACCAGTCCCCCTCGACGGCGAGGGCCGTGCGCAGGCGTTGGCTGGCCAGCGGCCGTCCCAGGCGATCATCGAAGGTGGCCTGATACATCTGCCCGTCCGGTGCCGTCCACTCCATTCGCCCGTTGATGCGCGGAAAATAGACGGGTCGAACCACCGTGCCTTCGCTGAGCGCCTGCCCGTAACCGTATTCATAGTCGGCCCGCGCCAGTTCATCGTCGTAGCGCACGAAAGGAATCGTGCTGTCGTCCGACCGAAACGGTGTGCCCGACAAACACAGGCGTCGCGGGGCATGTTCGAATGCGATCCGAACGGCATCGCCCCAGGAACGGCTTTCGCCCGCGTGGTGAATCTCGTCCAGGACGACCAGGGCGCCCCGTACCAGCGGTCGCAGTGCCTCGGGATTGGCGGCGACCTGTTGATAGGTCACGACCACGCCGTGCACATCCGACGGCAGCGTTCCGTATCCCGATGACCAATCGGCATCCAGGTGAATGTCGAATCCCTCGGCGGCGTGCGCCCACTGTCCCTTCAGATGCTCGGTGGGAACGACCACGACAAGGCGACTGACCCGGCGGGCGACCAGGGCACGGCGGGCCGCGCTGAGCGCGAAGGCCGTCTTGCCGGACCCCGGCGTGGCCACCGCCAGAAAGTCCGGACTGGCGGACGCCTCGAACAACTCCAGCGCCTCCCGCTGCCAGGCCCGCAGGCGGATCGCCGTCGACGGTCTGTGGGGGGCGTCCCCGTCGGCCTCGCGAAACTCGGCTGGGAAGTGGTTCATCAAGTCTGGCTGCCGCAATCTCGGCGAGCGGAGACTTGTAGCTGGTCGCGCGGCGGCAAGTCGAGTGCCACGAGCCTGTGGACAAAATATTCACGCGAAAGGTGCGCATCGGACCCATAGCGGCCATCAACCACACCGACGTGGGAGGCTGTGGCCAGCGCGCCGACGTCGCTACGCCTGACTGTCGACGGGCGACCGCCGAAGGCTGCGCGACAGCCAACCCGTCAGATCGTCGGGCAGCGGTGACGTGAACGCCAGCGGCGCCGCCGTCCGCGGGTGCGCGAACGCCAGGTGGGTCGCGTGCAGTGCCATGCGCGGGGCATCAAGGGCATTGCGCACGCCGTATTGCGGGTCGGCCAGCACCGCGTGCCCGACGCCCCGGCAGTGAATGCGAATCTGGTGCGTGCGCCCCGTCTCCAGCGTGCAGCGAATCATCGTCGCCCGCGTGTCGAAGCGTTCCTCGACAGCGATGTGCGTGACGGCCCGGCGCCCGCCCACAGGGACGTCGATGCGGCGAATCGCATCCGGGAACGCGCCCTGCACCACCGCCAGGTACTGACGGGTCATGTCGTGCTCACGAAAGCGCGCAGACAGAATGCGGTTGGCTTCATCGTTCTTGGCCAGCACCAGCACGCCGCTGGTGTGCAAATCCAGGCGGTGAACCACGAAGATCTCGGAGCCGTGCGCGGCCGGCCGGCGCGACAGCAGCGCGACCAGGTTGTTGCGATCGCTTTCCGGCGTGGGCGCGGTCAGCAAGCCCGCCGGTTTGAACACGACGATTAGATCTTCGTCCTCGTGCAAAACCACATAGGCAGGCAACCGTTCCTCGTCGCGCGCGCGCGCCCTGCCCCGTCTGCTTGGTCGCCCGGACCAGCGCCTGGCCCAGGTGCGCCACCACCTTCTGGCCTTGCCTGACGGGGCGCCCCGCCATCTTGGCGCGCTGACCGTCGACGAACACGCCGCCCAGATCCAGAAGGACGCGCGCCAGGCGTCGCGACAGGTCGGGCACGCGGGCGGCCAAGACCTGATCCAGGCGCCGCCCGTGATCGTCCGGGCCAATTTTGAAGGTGACGTTGCGCGGCTGTTCGGCCATCAGGACATTGCGCGTCCGTTCAACGCTGCGACGCCAGGAATTCGATCAAATCACGCAGATCGCGTTTCGGCAGGATCTGGGCGAATCCGTCGGGCATGCCCGAGGCACCGCGCTCGCGGTTCTTGATGTCTGCCGTGACCAGTGACTCCGTCTTCGCTTCCGGCGTCAGGATCTGCAACTGGTCGCCCTGTTGGTTCTTGACGATGCCCGCGTGAATGCTGCCGTCCTTCATCGTGAAGATGACGGATTCGAATCCTTCGGCAAAGCGGTTGTTTGGCAGGGCGATCGATTCCAGTAGATATGCACGGTCGCGCTTGGCACCTATGCCGGTCAGGTCAGGGCCCGCGTCGCCGCCCGCGCCACGAATCTTGTGACAGCGCTGACAGGCAACGTCCGCCCGATGCTGAAAGACCCTCTTGCCCAGTTCGGCGTCCCCGCCGACCAGGACCTCCTGATAGGGGCCTAGATCATCCTTCGCGCGACGCTCGTCGTACTTGGCAAGCTTGTCCTTCAAGGCCACCGGTGCATGGCGGAAGGCCGCCTCCAACAGGTCCAGGGTCAGCTCGGGCGGCACCTTGTGCGCCAGAAGATCGTCCATCCAACGGGACAAAACGTCCGCGGACACCGCTGGGGGAACCTTGGCCAGCGACGCCAGGGCCACCTGCCGCTCGTGGATGCTGCCGCGGGCGTTGATATGCATCAGCGTCGCCTTCGCGCCCGACGGGTTCGTCCGCAGATCCAGACGCAGCGCCGCCAGGCGGACAGTCTCGTCGGTGTCGCGGAAGGCCTGCTTGATGGCCCCGGGAAGCTCGCGCGCCTCAAGGGCGCCCAGTGTCTCCAGCGCGGCCAGCCGCAGCTTGGCCGTAGCGCGTTTCGTCGTCACCAACGGAAGAACGCGCGCGGCCAACCCACCCAGATTCAGCCGGGCGATCGCATTCACCGCGGCGATGCGCACGGGGTCCGGAGCGGACTTCAGGATAGCCGGCAAGACGATCTCCGCGGCGCCGGACGGGATCTTCCCATCGCGGGCATCCGCCAGCGGCCGCCACAAATTCGTCACCCGATCCCGACCTGAGGGCGTCGGCCAGACGGCCAGCGTGTCCAGCGCCAGGGTACGGGCGTCCACCGAAGCGTCTGCGCGTCCCGCCAGTACCGCCAGCCGCGTCGCCGAAGCGCTGCTGCCCTCCCGAAAATTGGCGTTTATGATGCGCGTGCTGATGGGTCTGTCAGCCGTCGGGACAGCCAGCGCCGCCAACTGCGGTATCGCGCTGGCGATGGGCAAGTCATTGACCGCCTCGGCAACCTCGCGAACCACGCGCGCGTCGGCGTCGCCGAGAAACCGCGCCACTTCGGGCCGGCGCAGGCGCCGCAGGGCGACGACACAACCCAGTCGGGCCCAAGGCGACGGATCCTTTGCGGCGGCCGCCAGGGGCTCGACCTCTCCGATGCCGACCAGGGCCATCACGGCGGCGTGCCGGATGTACGCGTCGGTGTCCGCGTTTCGGCGCAGCAGTTCGAGCAGCGCCGGGATGTCCGCGCCCCGCCCCTCGTGGGCGAGGCCCTGCGCCGCAAAGAAACGTGTCCTCGGATCCGGGTGACTCAACATGCGAATGAAGGCGTCGTGACCGCGCGCCACCTTCGCGTCGCCCATCACGTTCAAGGCCTGCGCGCGCACCTCGGGATCCTGATCGTCGACCAAGGCCACCAGCGCCGGAACGACGTCCGCCGTGGCGGTCTTGCGCCGGACAAGCTGGCCAAGCCCCCACAGTGCGTGCAGCCGACCCAACGCAGCCGGGCCGACCGCGCCAGAGCGGCGCGCGACCTCAAGCAAGGCCGCCGAAGCCCTCCGTTCTACAAGCTGCAGTTCTGCCTCTAGGCGAATGCGGTAGTCGGGGTGTGCCAGCAACGACACCAGCTCTGGTTCCGATCGCCTGGACATGCCCTCGGCAATCAGGCGCCGGGTCTGCAGGACAACCGGATCCTTCGCGGTGGCCGGATTGAAGATTCTGTAGATGCGGCCCCTGCCCGGCAGCGGCCAGCCCTGAACCCAGTCAAGTACATACAGCCCGCCGTCGACGCCCCATTCGATGTCCGTGGCCAGCACGCCCCAGATGGCCTGCTGCGCGTTGACCAGTTCGAAGCCTGCGCCAACGGGGCGCAGGTTGAACGAATGGACGCCGCTAGAGCTGCTTTGTCCGCGAAAATCGACCATGAAGAAGCGGCCGTCGTAGGCGGACGACAGGCCCGTGCCCGGGTAGTACGCCACGCCCGACGGGCCGTTGCCCAGATTGTCGATGGGCGGGACGATGTAGGCAGGCTGGTCCTTCGACGCCTTCTGCCACATCTTCTCGGCGTTCCAGGGCCCGCGGCTGACGGGCGTCTCGATCGACTGGTAGCCGATGCGCCAGCCGCTGTCGCCGCCTGACACCACGTACACCCAGCGCGCGCGATCGCCACCGTCGGAATTGTTGTCGCCCGTGAACAGGTTGCCGTGCTCATCGAACACAAGATCCTGCGGGTTGCGCAATCCCGTGGCGAACAGCTCCAGTTCGGACCCGTCCAGGTTGCAGCGAAATACGCCGCCGGATTCCGGTACGTCGATGCGGCCGCCCTTCGTGGGAATCGATGCACCGCGATCGCCTAGCGAAAAATACAAACGGCCGTCGGGTCCCATGCGCAGCCCGTGCAGATCGTGTCCGCCGAACGCGTAACGGACGCCATACCCGTGCGACAGGGATGTACGCACGTCCGCGACCCCATCGCCGTTGGTGTCCTTCAAGGACCATAGGTCGGGGATGTTGGTGAAAAAGACATTGCCCCCGCGCACCAGCACCGATGATCCGATGCCGTCCAGCATCGTGTTGAACCCGTTCGCGAAAATCTTTGTCCGGTCCGCGCGGCCGTCGCCGTCACTGTCTTCCACCACAGTGACCCGTTCTGAATGCGCGACCATCGGCGCCATGTCCACGTACGTCGTGATCATCGCGGCGCGATCCTCGACGGTGCGTGACGCCAGCTCCTTGTCCAGCAGCTCGTCCTCGATCTTGGCCAGGCGCTCGGGCGTTGCCGTCTTCTTGAAGGCCTCGCTTGGCCATTTGGCGCGCGTCCGGTTGTCCAGGGTCCCGGCGGTGTAGCGGAAAGTTTCGGCGATATAGGCGCGGCCCTTGTCGTCGAAGGTGAACCCCACCGGATTCGCCAGCAGCGGCTCGGTGGCCCAGACACTGATTTGAAGATCTTTCGGGATCTTGATCAGTTTGATCGCCTGACTGGCCTCCGGGTACACCGCCAACGGATCGGTGGGCGACGGAAGATCCGCGGCGCGGGTCCGCACGCCAACGGTCGTTGCGACCAACAGGGCCATCACGGAAACGCCGACTTGTCGTTGCACGCCCATCGATTCTCCTAAATAAAAAGTCCCTTGCGCAGGCCCGGCGGCCCACACAAGGGACGTTTGTCGAAAAGTGGCCTACAGACCCTTGCCGACCATGTAGCGCAACAGGTCGACAACGCGGTTGCTGTAACCCCACTCGTTGTCGTACCAGCTGACCAGCTTGAAGAACTGCGGGTTCAGCTCGATCGAGCTGCCGGCGTCATAAATGCTGGAACGCGCGTCATGGACGAAGTCGGACGACACGACCTCCTCGTCGGTGTAAGCCAGGATGTCCTTCAGGTACGTTTCGCTGGCACGTTTGAGGGCGGCGTTGATCTCCTTGAGGCTGGTCGGCTTCTCGGTCTTGAAGGTCAGATCGACCACCGAAACCGTGGGCGTCGGTACGCGGAAAGACATGCCGCTCAGCTTGCCTTTGACTTCCGGCAGGACCAGAGCAACCGCCTTGGCGGCGCCCGTCGTGGACGGGATGATGTTGATGGCGGCGCTGCGGCCCCCCTTCCAGTCCTTCTTCGACGGGCCGTCGACAGTCTTCTGCGTGGCCGTGTAGCTATGCACCGTGGTCATCAGGCCCTCGGCCAGTCCGAAGCCTTCTTTGATGACGGCGTAAACCAGCGGCGCCAGGCAGTTGGTCGTGCAGCTGGCGTTGGACACGATGGCGTGCGCCTTGGGGTCGTACTTCTCGTGGTTGACGCCCATGACGATGGTGATGTCCTCGCCCTTGGCCGGCGCGGAAATAACGACCTTCTTGGCGCCCGCGGCGATGTGGCCCTTGGCCTTTTCGGCCTCCGTGAAAAGGCCCGTGCACTCGATGACCACGTCCACGCCCAACGCCTTCCAGGGCAGCTCGGCGGGGGTCTTCGCGCTGACGACCCGGATCTCCTTGCCATCAACCAGCAGCACGTCCGGTTCGGCCTTGTCGGGCGACGACTTCGCCGAGCCGACCTGACCTTCGAACTTGCCCTGTGTGGAATCGAACTTCAGCAGGTAGGCCAGGTTATCGGCCGGAACGATGTCGCCGACCGCGACGACCTCGAATTCCTTGCCGAAGCGCCCCTGGCTGTAGAGGGCCCGGAAGACCAGCCGGCCGATGCGGCCAAAACCATTGATTGCGATGCGCGTAGCCATGTCGTTGATGCC
Source organism: Myxococcales bacterium (assembly GCA_025350815.1). Taxonomy (GTDB): domain Bacteria; phylum Myxococcota_A; class Polyangia; order Fen-1088; family Fen-1088; genus JANXXE01. Next base: position 38,014 of record JANXXE010000030.1, read on the forward strand.
CCCGTTTAGCGGCGCGAAAAAGCGCCTATGTTTAAGGTCGGTTTCTAGCACACAATGCGTTTCTTTCGTGAGGCCCGCCGCAAATGGCGGGTAACGCATAAAACATCGTGGCCCAAACGCACAAAACTACTGCCGAATCGTCCGTACGACGCTGGGCCAAGCGCATCGGCGTCGGCATCCTGCTGCTGATCTTGTTGCTGCTGGGCGCTGCGGCGGCGGTGGGCCTGCTTCTGGCGGGTCCCCGATATGCGGGGCCGCCGTCGGATCATTTTGATGGCAAGCGCTTTCAGAATCTGCGCAGGTCCGAATCCGAAGGCCTGACGGGCTTCTTGAAATGGCAACTCCACAGCCACCGGGGCGCGTGGGTGGATCGCAGTGACCAACCCGGTCCCCGCCCGCCCCCTCGCATCGGGCCGGGCGCGATGCGCGTGACGTTCGTGAACCACGCGACGGTGCTTTTGCAGATGGACGGCCTGAACATCCTGACCGACCCCATATGGTCCGAACGCGCCAGCCCATATTCCTGGATTGGCCCCCGGCGCCACCACGCGCCTGGCCTGACCATGGCAGATCTGCCGGCCATCGATGTGGTCCTCATCAGTCACTGCCACTACGACCATCTGGATCTGCCGACGTTGGTGCGATTGGAGCATGACCATCACCCCCGATTTTTCGTCGGATTGGGCGTTGGACCGCTGCTGACGACAGCCGGCATCACGCCTGAACGTGTGCGAGAGCTGGACTGGTGGCAAAGCGTGCCGCTGGCCGACGGGACAGATCTGGTCGGCGTGCCGTCGCAGCATTTTTCGAACCGAGGCCTCGGCGACGGCGACGCCACCTTGTGGTTGGGCTACGTCCTGCGCGGGCCTTCAGGCGTGGCCTACGTGGCCGGGGACACTGGCGCCGGGCCGCACTTCGCCGAGATAGCCCGCCGCTTCGGCCCGCCGCGCCTGGCGGTGATTCCCGTGGGCGCGTTCCGACCAGAATGGTTCATGGGCCGCGTGCACGTGTCGCCGGAAGAGGCGGTCGTTGCCGCCGAGACGATGCGCGCCCGCACGACGGTCGGGATCCACTTCGGGACATTCGCACTGGCCGACGACGCCCAGGACGAGCCACCGCGGGCACTGGAAGCCGCCCTGGCCAAACGTGAACCCCTGGCGCCGCGTTTCTGGATCCTTGGATTCGGCGAAGGGCGCGACGTCCCGTAGGCCCATTCGCGCCAGGGCGCAATCGCCTGGTGGAAAACAGACGGCATCGGCGCTGCCTGTCTTCGGCAGCGCTGCCTATCGCGCGAGCCAGTTTTCGTCGAAGAAGCGCAGGGCGTTTTCGCCCAGCAGCTTTCGCAGGGCCGACGGTTTCCAGCCGCGGTCCCACAGCAACTGGGTCAGGCGCGGCAAGTCCGCTGCGTCCCGCATCCCGCGCGCCAGAGGCATGAAGCCGTCGAAGTCGGAACCCAGCGCCACGCAGTCCTCACCGCCGATGCACGCGACGTGTTCGATGTGGTCGGCGACGCGCGCCAGGGCCGCGAAGGCGCCGCCGAGGTACGACGACACGAAGATGACCCCGACGATGCCGCCCCGGCGGGCGATCTCGCGAATCTGCGCGTCGTCCAGATTGCGCGCGTGCGGGGTGACGGCGTCCGCGCCCGAGTGCGACGAGAACACGGCGCGCTCGGAGGTCGCGGCGATGTCCCAAAAGGTCTTGCGGCTGGCGTGCGCGACATCCAGGGAGATGCCGCGTTGGTTGCACGCACCGACCAGATCGCGACCGACGGTTGACAGCCCCCTGTCGTTACGAGATCGGCACGATGTCCCGCAGGCGCTGTCCCGTTCCCACAGCGGGCCAAGGAAGCGCACCCCCGCCGCGCTCAGCCGATCCAGATTGGCGTCGCTGTCCTGATCGACGACGTAGCTGCCCTCGACGCCCAGGAACAACGACACGCGGCCAGCCGCGCGCGCCGCCCGCAGGCCGGCGGTCGTATCAGTCAGCGCCAGATCGCCAGCGTGGGCCGCACACAGCGCCCGCGCCCGATCGAGTTGCCGCCAAAAGCGTCCCGCGGCATTCACGCGAAAACCCGCAAACAACAAGCAGCCCAGGGCATCGATGCCGCCTTCCCGGATGCGCGGCAAATCCAGATCCAGGCGCGCCGGATTCCAGAATGCCGCGTGTCCGTGCCGACGCGTGAAATCGTAGCTGACATGACTCAGCTTGGTCAGGACGTCGTTGTGCAGATCGATGACCAAAGCCTCACGGTGGAAGGCGGCGACATCGGGCGACACCACGATCGGAGAGCCGATCATGGGCGGTTAGCGTTGAAAAGGGTTCTTGAGCCCGGGGATGTCTGTCGCCCCCCTGGAGCCCGGCACGGGTGGCGGCGGAGGCGGCCCGTCGTCCGTCGGCGCGACGATGCGGCGGTAGGTCTTCTTGCCCCGCTCGGCCGTCGACGGGCGGGCGACAGGCCTGGGCGCGGGCTCCGCAGGCTTTTCGTCTTGTACCGCGGCCGCTGCCGGGGGCGTCTCGGGCGCGGGTGCCGCGGGCGCGGGCAGCGCGGGCGCCGGCTGCACGACAGCAGCGGGCGTCACGCTGGGGGCCGAAGACCCGCCGAGAAAATACACCAGCGCGCCCACGACGCCGACCGCCAGTCCCACGCCCACCAGAAGCAACCTGCCGTTGCCCCCCGGGGCGACTCGCCCGCGACCGTCGTCCGAGGCGATGACGCTGTCGACGCTATCGCGCGCGAACAGCTGCGTCTCCGACGCACGCGCGGTGTTGGTGACGATCTGGATGGCGCTTGAGTCGCCGCCCCCGAGAGGCCGTGTCAGCCCTGCCGGTCCCGGCGCCGCGGAGGCGACGTACGCCGAGGTGCCCACCGGGATGCCCTCACCGACGGCTATGGCGGCGTCCATCATCTCGGTCATCGTCTGCCAGCGCTTGTCGCGCTCTTTTTCGAGCGCCTTCATGACGATCGCGTCCAGCTCGGGCGCGATACCGAGATCCGGACGGCGGGCGCTGGGCGCGACCGGTTCCTCCAGGATGTGCTTGGTCAGCATCGCCATGAAGGAATCCGCCTGAAACGGCGTCTGTCCGGTCAGCACGTGGTACATCACGCAGCCGGCGGCGTAGACGTCGACGCGGTGATCGGCGTCCTTGCCCTCGGCCTGCTCGGGCGCCATGTATTCGGGCGTGCCGAAGATCATCCCCGTGCGGGTCAGGCGGGGCGCGTTGTCAGCCAGCCCCATGACCTTCGCGATACCGAAATCCAGCAGCTTGACGAAGTCAGGCCGGCCTTCCCGCTGAATCAGGAAGATGTTTTCTGGCTTCATGTCGCGATGGACGATGCCTTGCTGGTGCGCCGCGCGCAGCGCCTTGAAGATCTGCACGATGATGCCCTTGGCGCGCGACCACGGCAGCGGACCGTCCTGCCGGATGGCGGCGCCAAGGTCGACGCCGTCCAGATATTCCATCGCGATGTAGACAAAACCCTCGGGCGACTGGCCGAAGTCGGAAATATCGATGACGTTCTCGTGTCCGATGCGCGAGGCGCTTTTGGCTTCCTGAAGAAAGCGCGCGCTGAGATCTTCGCGGCGGGCCAGCTCGGGCGCCAGCACCTTGAGCGCGACCTTCTTCTCGATGAAGACGTGCTCGGCCAGGTAGACCGCACCCATGCCGCCCTCGCCCAGCTTTCGGATGACCCGGTAGCGCTCGGAGATGACCTTCCCGAGGAGGGGGTCCTCCATCGGAGGAGGCGGTCGCAGCTCGCCTACGGACATTGCCGGGCAATGTACCACGGACGCGAAAACGTCGCGCCTTCAGCGCAGCTCAAGACACCGCGTCGAGGGCGGCGGCCAGCTCCTCGTATTCGGGCGACAGGGCGAAGTCCATCAATGCCAGGGCCAGGGGCGACCCCGCCAAGGCAGCGGGCGTGAACGGGCGTCCCTCGGCCAGCGCCAGGATCCGCAACGACGCGGCCAGATCGCCGCAAGCCAGCAGGCCCACGCGGGCCGCGGCCTCTTGCAGGGCCGCATACATGGGCGCGATCGCGAACTGCGTGGCGATCTCGGCGGCGAACGGGGCCAGCTGGATGCGCTGCTGCCGGCTCATCGCCTTGCTGACACGGGCCACGGCCTCTGCGACGGCGCTTTCGGGCAGGTCGGGATGTTGGTAGTCAGGGACGAATTGCCGAATAACACCGGCCAAAAGGGCGCCCATTTGGACCGGACTGCTGTCGACCAGCAACTCGAAACGCGTGTCCATCAAACGAAGAAGGTAGCCAGACGCAAACCGTAGGCCCACCGGATCGAGCGCCGCGATCTCGCTGCCGATGATCATCACCGACGGATCACCCGGCTCGACGGTCATTGCCGACGGCAAGGTATTCGTGACGTAAACGTCGAAGTTACGCACGCCCAGATCCCCCGCCAGGCGGTCTGCGACGGCGCGAAAACCGACCCCGGCGGCAAGGCGTTCGGACTTGCCCACGGCCCAGCGTTTGAGGCGGGGCTTGGCCGCGCGGCTCAAGGCCGGACCTATCACCCGCATGACATTGCCCACGCCTGCGGGAAGCGCGGCCGGCAAGGACAGCTCCTCCAGTGAAGGATTCGCCAGGGGCGCCAGGTGGCGGCCGTGCTCGGGAGGTTTGGCCCAGGCGGCGTCGCTGCGATCCTGGGGATCCTCGGACAGAACGGCCAGCAACTGGGCGGCGGCGGCCGACCCGACGTTCCGCTGTCGCCAGCGCAAAAGCGGAATCATCGAGCGCAGCGCCGACAGGTCAGTGGCGCTTTGCCGGATGTCCTGGCGAAAAAGATTGATCGAGAGATCCAGCAAGACGTTGCGCCCTTGCGTGTCCTTGGTGCGCTCATAAAAACGAGCCAGCTCACCGATGGCCTGCAGACTGCGCGGAGATTCCTCGGTCGCTCTTTTCAGCAGATTCGCCGCGCCCCGCGTGTCCCCCGTGCGCTCGGCAGCGGTCGCCAGACGCAACAGAAACGGAAGACGCCTTTGCGGATCCGTCTCCAGCTGCACGATCTGTTCGGTGATCGCGGCGGCCTTGCGGGGATCGTTGTGCTTGGCGTACAGCTCGGACAGGGCTTCCATCGCCTCGCGATCGGTGGCGTCGAAACGAATCACGCGCTCGTAGGCGCCGATGGCTAGCTTGGCGTCAGGCAGGCGACGCGCGTAGATATGACCGATGCGCAGGAAGATGCGGCGCAGGCTGTCGGGATCTTTGTCAAAGCGCGCCTGACGGATGTACAGCTCGGCTGCGACGGCGAACGCCCCGTCGTCGAACTCGATGGCCGCCAGGCGGGCCAGGGCGCCAACTTCGTGGGGCTGTTCCGCCAGCACGGCCCGCATGTCGTCCTTGGCGCCCTGACGATCCCCCAACGACGTCAAAAGATCCGCCCGGGCCAGACGCAGGGACAACGCCTCGGCGGGATCTGTCGTGCCGCGCACCCGGACGGCCAGCAACTCGGCCTGACCACGGTCGTCGCCCTGACTTTCAAGAGCCTCGCGCAGGCGCGCAAATGCCTCGGGATTGGCGGGGTCAATCTGCAAAACCTGGCGTAGCAGATCCAGGCTGCGCTCGGGATCGTCCAATTTGTGGCGCGCAATCAAACTGGCCGTAACGAGGGCTGCCACCCGGTGGGCGGGCACCGCCAGGGCGTTCGATTCCGTTTCATAGGCGGCGATGGCCGCGGTCCAAGATCCACGACGAAGTTCAAGTTGTCGCAGCCTCAATGCGGCGGGCAGAAGGTCGGGCTCGACCCCGAGCGCGCGGCGCAACAGGGATTCGGCCTTGTCGGAGGCGCCCAGTGCCTGCTGAATCTCGGCGGCGCGGACGAACATCGTCGCGGCCACGCGAACATCCGACCCGGGGGTTGCCACAAGACGGTCCGCCAGGGCCTCCATGATCTGCGCCGCGCCCGCCGGAGGGGCGCCTGGGCGCAGCTTGATGGTCAGGACGCGCCGTGCGATGGCCAATGAATGGTCCGGTCGTTCAGCGGCCGCGGCCTCCACGAGCTCGTCCGCGCGGCGGCCCCCTGCCCGCCCTTCGTCCAGCAACGCAGCCAGGTAGCGCGCGGTCGTCGCGAGCGCGGGCAGGGAATCATTCGTGACCTGCGCCAGGGATTCGACGAGACGGCCGTAGTGACCCTGGCGGCCGTCATCGAGCAACAACGCCAGCCGCGCCGCCGCATTTCTGGGCGCGCATGCGACAGCAGCGCCGAGAGCCTCACGTTCGCCCTCGGCCTCACCCAGCAGGTCGGCGCGGATGCGCGCCTGTTCGAACCAGCCTGCGCTAGCGCCCGCGGTGTCCCCGGCCGCGAGGCAAGCGTCAATCTGGTCGCGGTTCAGACGCCCGAGTTCCTCGCCAGCACGCAGGATCCACAGCACCCGGCAAAGCGCGCGTTCCGCCGCGGGCGCCAGCGGACCGGACGCCAATTGCCGGTAGATCGGGACGGCCGCCGCGCGTTCGCCGGCCGCCTCAAGCAATTCCGCCCGCTGGAAATCGAGAACCGCGCGATCGTCCTCGTCAAAGATGAAATCACGGATGTCGCCGAGCACCCGCGCGCGCGTGGCGGGATCCGGGTGGACGCGGGCAAGACGTCGCAGCAGCAACACGGCGCTGGGCGGCGGCGTGGACCCTTGCACATGCTCCAGCAGGAAGGTCAACGCTTCACGTGGCGCGGCCGCCTGTATCATCCAGCCGCAGGTTTCGAGGGCCCGGTAGCTGATCGCGCCGGCCGGGGTGGCCTGACGCAGCAGCGAAACGACGGCCTGTGGCTCGTTGTCCCCGTTCAGCATCTCGCGCACAAGGCGCTCCGGCTCGTCGCTGGGCGAGCGGCCGACCCGCGACATCACGGGCCATTCGTCAGCGGCGTCCTGTGGCCTGGTGGCGCGGCGGATCTCGGCGGCACGCCCGCGCAGCGCCTGGGCCAGGGGCTCGGCGCCTGGCAGATCCCAGGCTTGCGCCCCCAGTTCAAGGGCACCCGCCGCGGTCTGCAGATCACCCGCCTTCAGCGCCAGGGCACTCAAGCGCCAGAAGCCAGGATCCCGTGCATCGCTGCGTACAAGTTCACGCAAAGTTTCGCGAGCGGCGACGCGATCGCCGGCGTCCCACTCGGCACCGGCGCACAGGAACAGCGCGTGGCCCCGCCGAGCCGGATCGTGTTTGGCCCACAGGTGCCACGCGCTGATCCTCAACGCAGCGTCGCCGATCGCCTCGTTCCCGAGCCGCTCGGCCGCCAGGGCCAGCGGCACGGCGCCTTCATTGAGGGACAGCTCTGCCCCGAGGACGTCGAGGGCCTCGGTCTTGCGCTGTTGGGACAGCGAGAACTCAAAAGCCCGTAGCGCGAACATTGTGCGAACGGCCGGCGAGGTCGCCGCGGCGTCAGGGCCCGCCAGGGCCGCCTCGGGTCGAAGTGCGCCGCTCTCGACAAGCTCCAGCATGTCCCGCGCCGGCAGGCGGCTGCCCGGAACGACGCTCAGGGCCTGTGTCAGCAGTGCTGCGGTTCGCGCGGCAGGCTGTCCGAGCGCGCGCGACAGACGGGCCGCCCAACGCGCAATGGCCAAATACAGGCGCGACGACTCACCACGCGCAAGAACGACTTCCAGTTCGGACAAAGCCTCGCGAGGTTCCAGACGGGCCGCCCATTGCACACCGAGGAGGATCGCCTCGGGGCCGTCCGAGCCGCGGAGGGCACGCAATCGCAGCGCCGAGGCGCGCGGTCGGTCACCAACGGCGTCGTGCAGACGAATCGCAGCCGTGAGCAGCGGCGCCCCCGCAGCATCACCCAGCCCAGAGGCCGCAGCGGACAAAGCGTCGGCAGCGGCGCCCGGCTGGTTGGCGGAGATGGCCCGCTCGGCCGCGGCCAAGGCACCCGCCGTGCCCTCCTGTGCCGTCGCCGCCTGCTGCTCCGGCGCGGCTGCGGGATGCGCCATATCCCACTGCTGCAACAGAATCTGATACGCCCCCCGCTCGACGTCGACCGCCGCGTCGGCAAGCGCCACCAAGGCCAGGCGGGTGCGGGCAGCATCGCCCCCCCTATCCTCCAGACGAAAGCGCGCGCGCAACGCGGTCAGGTGCGTCGGATCGGCTTGCAGGGCCCGGCCGTACAGCTCGTTCGCGGTCTCAATCTGGCCCAGCCGCTCGGCGGCGCGACCCGCCGCGATGGCCAGACGCGCGCAATGCGCATTGGCCTCTATCGTCTCGCCCCCGGCACATGCATGCAATTCGTCGGTCCACAGCGCCAGCTGATCACGCCAGTAAGACTTCTCGATAGGTGCAGCACGGGTCTCATCGGACAGCGCCTCGGACCCAGCCGCTGTCCGCGCCGACCACAACGCTTCTTCCCCGGACAACGTCAGTGCCAAAGGCTCTGGTGGCTCGACAGGTGGATCGATGTCCAACACCGATGGTTCAGTGGCAACCCTGGCCCCGGCGGCCGTGCGCTCCCTCGTCAACGCTGGTGCCGGCAACGCCGGCGACGGATCCGCGTAGACCCCGGTCACCTCGGGAAGGCCGTCGGCCACCAGATTTCGTCCCGTCTTGGCCGTCTCGCCCGACGCAGGCGCCCCGGGTCCGCGGGCCTCCGCGGTCGATGCTTGAGCGGGCCCAGACGGGCGCGGTGTCTCGACCGAAGCCACGGCAGGTCGCGCCGCAGTGACTTCCAGTTGCTCGACCTCGGGAATGAGGATCCCGATACTCTCGCCAATGGCCCCCGTATCGGGAAGCGCACCCATCAGTTCCGTCTGGTCAGGTACCGCAAAGAATGCTGGCGCCTCATCGGGCACTGGCCGAGGGGCGGACTGGGCGACCACGTCGGGCAACGCGGGCGCGTCCGCGACGACGGGCGGAACCTGCCCATGGTCGATCGGCAGCGCCGCGTCCCAGGCAGCCAGGTCACGCTCCCAGTCGACCGAATCATCCTTGAAGGGCCCTGCGGCGGGCGGACGATTCGGCGTGTCCTTGTCCTCAGCCACGCTACCTGTCCCCCGTCAGGCCCAGCACGCGGCGCTGATTGCCGTACTCATCGCCGAGCGCGAACGCAATGAGTTCGCGGGATGCCTCGGTAAGTAGGTTGTCACCGGACGAGGCCGCCCCCGCCATCGTCCGTAGGGCCGCCCGCAGATCGCCGGCGACCAGCAGGCCAAATCGATTGGCGGCGCGCACGACTGTCGCGCGCCATGTCTCCACGTTCAGGGGCTCGGTCTCGATACGACGCGCAAAGATCTCGAGCGCCTTGAGCGATCGGCGCGGCAGGTTCTTGCCCAGGGCCTTGGCAGCCGTCCGAAATGTCGCCGCAGAAAGGTCGATCACGGATTCGCCGGAAGTCGGGACAACGGCGGTAGCACCGGCCAGGTACGCAGCGGCCGAAAACGATTCCACAAGCTCATGGACTGACAGCCGTTCAACGCACGCGGCGCCCTGCCGCAGCAGGGCCAGAGCACGACCGGTCTTGAAGCGCGCCGAGGCATCGCCACCCAGAATGCCTCGACCCAAAATCAGGGTTGGCTCGGGCGCGTCGACGGCAAGCACGGCCAATTCGTCGCTGCCCGCGACATGAATCGTTAGCTGCGCAATCCCCAGCGAGCGCGCGGCGGCCTCGACCCAAGCCAGGCGCGGCTCGAAGCCGGATGCGATTTTCGTCTGGCGCGACACCCCGACCGCGACCAGGTCCAGCGGTGCGGAAACCGCGATCGCCTCCGCCACGTGCGGCCATATCTCGACCAGCAGCGACGACGGAGCTGCCTTCGCGTCCGGGGCGCCGAGCGCCAGAAGATTGGACAGGGCGCAAGGATGCAGAAGATCGCGGGTACGACCCCGTTCGTTACCGAGGCCGAGGGCGCCCAGTAACTGCCCGGCCGCATCGCCCAGATCAGTCAGCCCGCGAATGTGCGCCAGGATTTGCAAGCGATCCAGGCGCCGCGTGTCCAGTGGATCGCCCTGCAACAGAGAACCACGCAGGTCGCCAATGGCGCGATCGAGCGCCGCACGATCCACCTGCGAGGCCGTGACGATCTCGGCCGGCAGCCGCGCCAGTTCAGCGGCCGCGTCGCCGACGGGATCCAGCATCAGAGCGTCTAGAAAGGCGATCTGCGCTTGTGTCGGATTCTGGCGCTGATCTCGTTCGATCCGGCCGATGCGGATCGCCAGGCCCGCGCGCGCGGTCGCATCTGTCGTAAGATCCCGCAACGCCCGCAATTGCTCGATGGCGCGGCCAAAATCGCCGTCCTCCTCAAGCAACCGGATCAAATTTTCGCGCGCGACGGTGTCGCCGGGGCGGGTCTCAATCGCGGTCTGCAAGACAGTCACCGCCCGTTCGACGAGACCCATCTGCGAATACGCCTGGGCAAGATCGAGCCGCATCGGCGCCAGTCGGTCGGGCCCGGTCTCGGCGCGCATCGCCCGTTCCAGAAACTCCGCTGCCACTGAAGGGCGCCGTTCGTCGAGCGCGACGCACGCAAGATTCTGCAGGGCCTCGACGTTCTGGGCATCAAGGGCGACAATCCGTTTCCAGTCGAAGGCGGCATCGCGCGCACGACCAAGTCGCCCCGCCCGCAGCCGCGCGCGTTCGAGATAAAGCGGGACGCGCTCGGCCGGCGTGGTTGTACGCTGGACCTTGTATGAGACGAGACGCTCAAGGGCCGCCGCATCGTCCTTTTCGGAGAAGATGCGGTGAAGCCTGAAATAGGCCTCGTCATCGCCGGGCATGCGGTCGAGAACCTTGAGGTACAGCCGCGCGGCCTCCTGGGGGCGACGAAGATCCTCGAACAGCAAAGCCGCGCCCGCAAACATCTCGGCCGCCCGTCGCGGATCACGAAGCCTGGATCCCAGCGCGGCCAGCGCGGCGGCCTCGGCCTGACGATCACCGGCGGCGTGGGCGATTCGCCTTAGTCCCTCGGCTCCCTCGACTGACCCCGGGGCGAGATCCAGCACGCGGGCCCAGATCTCGGCGGCCACCCGCAGACGCCCCGAGGCCTCCGCCTGTTCGGCCTGTTCCGCCAGCAATTCCTCGGCCAGGGCAAGCCCCCGCGAATCGGCGCTCAGATCTTCTACGCGGGCGCGGCGTAGCTCGGCCAGACGCCCCGACCACGCGTCTGCCAACAAGTCTGTCGCCGCCACCCGGACCGGGAGGCCGTTGTCGTCAGCCGCTCTGAGCAAGGCATCGGCGGAATCGGGAAGCCCCAGGAAGTGGCGCCGAAGCCCGACGGCCGTCCAGATCTCGCGGGCGCCCGTTCGATTGTCCGGTGCGTACGACGCATCTGCGAGGCGTTCCAACCCGCGCAGAGTCTTCGCCTGGTCGGATTCGCGCACACCGGCCAGCCATTCCCACAACGCATCACCCACGTCGACCCCGGGCGGCTCCGTCGACGGCAAACCGACGGTCAGTGCCCACAGTTCAGCCTCGCGCCGCAGCGCCGTGGCCGTGACCGTTCCCTTGACCAGACCGGCGAGGTGGCGCAGCGATTCCACCTGACCGGGGACATCGCCCGCAGCCGCCTTCGCCCGGTAGATCCCCAACGCGACGTCGATCGCTGCATCACCGCCCGCTGCATCACCGCCGTCGGCCCCTTCCAGGGCGTCCCGAAAGGCCACTGTCGCCTGTTCGCGCTCACCGGCCAGCTCAAGGGCCTCGGCCAGCGCCAATCGATCGGATGGTGAGGCGGTCACCGTCCCGCCTGCCTCGCGCAGCATCTCAATCTCCAACGCCGGACTGCCGGACCGTCGCGCCAGGTCCAGGCACCACGCGATAGCCAATGCCTCACCCGCGCGACGCAGCGGCTCGAGCGCCGCGACGGCCGCCTGCCACTGCCCGGCCCGTGCGGCCGCGGCGGCCAAGCGGTAGCGCAAAGCACGGGCCACGTCAGCTGCACCCCGCTGCTCGGCGCTCCGAAGTTCATCGGCGACCACTGTCGCGCGCGCTTCCGGTGTCGCGGCCGGGGCCAGCAGACGTTCGAGGGCCGCGCCCGCCGGGCAGGATGGATCGTCTTGTAGCGCTTGGCGAAGCAGCGTCTCGGTCTGGGCCCCTCGATCGCCGGACAGAAGGCGCGCAGCAAGCACGCGCAAGGCGGCGCGAACCTGGGGATTCGTGGTCTCTTCCGCCAGGCGTTCGAGGGCACCGAGCGCGGACTGCGCGCCCCGTTCTCCGTCGATTCCGGTGACCATCGCGACATCCACCAGGCGGACCCGGGTGGGCAGATCACCAACCACTCGGGTGATCTCATCCTGTGCGGCCAGGGCCAGGGCCGGTGCGGCCAGCAGATCTTGGTGAATCGCCACGAGAGCCTGGCGCAACTGCAGCTGTCTGCCCCCGTCGCCTGCCGTTCGCACAAGCTCGCCCTCAAAGAATGTCGCCAAGGCCCACCAGCGACCCGTCGATGCAAGCACAGCGGCCAACCCGTCGATGGCCGGTTGGTAGGCCGGCACCAGCGCCAGCGCTCGACGAAACATTTCCTCCGCGCCCGTGGCCTCCTTGAGCACCTCGTGCCGAACGGTGCCCGCCCGCACCAGCAAGTGCGCCGCCTCTGCCGCCGCCCCGTTCGCAAGCGCGGCATCTCCGGTGGAAGCGAGTCGCTCGGCCTCGGCAGCAAATTCCCTGGCCAGCCCCTCGGCATCGCCCAGGCGCGACAGAACGCGGGCGCGCGTCAGGTGGACCAGCGATTCCAAAGGCCCCGCCGGACGGATCCGGTCGAGCGCTCCGATGGCTTCGCCCAGCGCCCCGCCCCGGGCGGCCACCTCCGCCCGACGCAACAGCGCCTCATCGACGACGACGTCGGGCAATCGCCCGTTCTGCGTGTCCAGCAATGCGGCAATCGCGTCCGGACGGCCAGCGTCGTCAGCCACATCGAGAAAATCGATGGCCGTCAGGGTATGGGTCGGGGCCAGCGGAATCGCCCGCTCCAGCACCGCGAGGGCCGCGTCCTTGGCCCCTCGTTTGAGTAGGATCTTGGCCTTCTCGCGGTACAGCGCCACGAGCAGCGACAAATCGGGCGATCCCGTGGGCGCGTCACGGGACAGGCGAGAATCGAAAGCGTCCAGCACGCGCAGCCGCAGGTCGGGGCGATCCAGCAACAGGGACAAGCGATCCAACTCTTGCAAAATCGGCTGCAAGATCGGCTGCAAAATCGGCGCGGGAACGGCGTTGCTGGCCAGCGCCTTGAACAGCGTGTCCGCCGCACGGTTGGCACACTCGGGCTCCGGCCCGTTGGCCATCGCGCCGCGCTGAAGACGCGCCAGTTCAACGGCGACGATCGCTCGCTGCTGCGGGTCGGGCCCCCGGGTGGACAACGCCACAAGGGCGGACTCAATGTCCTCTTGAACACCTCGTCTCAGGGCCAGCAGCAACAACGACCACAGCGCGGCCGGATGGTCGGGTGCGGCCTCCGCGGCGGCGCGATAGCTGCGCTGGGCATCCTCGTCGCGGCCCAGTCGATCCTCGAGAATTCGGCCCTTCTCGACGTGCAGGTCCGCACGATCCGTGAGGTTGGGCAGCGCCGAAAAGCGAATCTCCGCGTCCAGCAGCCGAACGAGATTCTCCCAGAAACCCCGACCCGTGAAGATCCGCCGCAACGCCCATGCGTTCGGCTGGAACGTCGGATCGATTGTCAGCGACTGGGCATACGCCTTGGCCGCCTCGCGGGTCAGGCCGAGGGCCCGCTCACGCAAAAACGCCCCTTCATGCAGCAGGCGCGCAGAGCGCCGGGGATCGGTCCGGCCGGCGGCGGCCGCCTCGCTGTCGAACAGGGCCAGATCCTGGCGGGGATCGTTCAGTAGGGCGGCGTCCAGCCAAGGAAAGGATTCACCCGGTTCGCCGTCGGGCGTCGGGGGACTGTCGGGGCGAAGGGTGCCGGCCGCGTCCTGCCGCCAGCGATCCTCGTCGCTCCTACCGGCAGGAGGGTTCGACATTTAGATTTCCCAGAAAGGCGGCGCCAGTATGGCGGCACAAGAATCGTGGTGTCAATTCAGGTGCGCGCGCGACGGGTGGCCGGCCGTACTACAATGGCGGCGCGATGGGCATGCCCCCCCCAACGTTCCGCCTCGGGTTCCGCCATGGCTAACATCTTGGTCTTCACCGATCTGCGTTCGGGAATTCCCAGCACACCGTCACGCTTCGCCCTGGGCGAGGCCCGGCGCGTTGCCGGCGAGCTCGGAGCGACGGTCTACGCGGTCGTGGCGACCGGCGACATCGTCCCCGAGGCGATCGATTCGCTGACGAACGATCTCGGCCTCGCTGGCGCCGACAAGATTCTTTTTTGTTCTGACGCCGTCGTCGAAAAGGCGCCCCTCGATGCGACCCACGGCGGGCTGCTGACGGTTCTGGCCGACAGACTACAACCGCTGCTGTTCCTGTTTCCGGCGGGTGGCAGCGGCCCCGAACTCGGACCGCCCCTGGCCCTGCGCAGTGGCGCCACCTACTGTCCCCGGGTTCAACTGGAGATCCTGCCCGGCCTCGGTGCTGCTGATCCAACACACGGGCCGCGGCTGATTCTGCGATATGCGCGCGCCCGCCGGGACCGACTGCGGGTCCTTGATCTCGCCCCGTCACACCGGGCGCAGCCCGTGGTCGCCACCCTGCCGGCGGGCTTTCCCCCGCATGCCCCACCCGGCGGTGTGGCGGCCGAGATCCAGATGGTCCGTTGCCCGGCTACGGTGGAGTGTCCCATCGACGAGATTTCCACAACGCCCGACCCGACCTCCGCCATCGAACTGGCCTCGACCGTCTTGGTGGTCGACCGCGAACTGGCGATGTCACGGACGTCAACCACCCCGCTGGCGAACGTGGCCCTGGCATCGGTCGAGGACCCCGCGCTGTCGCTGGCCTGCCCCGCCCTGCTGATCTACCTGGGCGCCAGCGGCCTCGACGGTGGCGCAGTCGCCGTCTCGCCGACAACGCACGTCGCCTTGATCGGCCCCGCGGGGATGGTCCGACAGCCCCCGCCTTTCGTCGACCTGACCTGGCAAATCGACGAGGCCGAACGAACTCGCGCGGTCGACGAGATTGTCGAAGCCCTGGCTGCAGCCGGCCTGTCATGAAGGTCGTGGTCTGCGTCGAAAGTTCTGCGCTCGGCCGTGCCAGTCGCGCGGCCGTCGCTGCGGCGCTGGGGCTTGGCCCGGGTGCGTCCGTTACCGCTGTGTCGGCGGGCGCCACCAGGGACGGTCAGAACAGCGCCCTGGCCGAGACCCGAAGGCTGGGTGTCGACCGAACCGTCCAGGTGCTGGACCGCGCGCTGGCCGATCCCGATGTCCTGACCTTGGGGCGCGCCCTGGCGGCGGCCCTATCGCGCCTGGGGCCAGACCTTATCCTTACCGGCGCGCAGTCGGACGACGAGGGTTCGGGCGTGATGGCTGCCGCGATCGCCCACCACCTGGATTTCGTCGTCATCACCCGGGCAGAAGATATTGCCGTCGATCTGGAGCATCCCAACACGCTGTTGCTGACCGTGCGCGGTGGTGGATCTCGTCGACGTCTCCGCGTGCGTCTACCGGCCGTGGTCTCAATCAAAGAAGGCGTCCGCCGCGCACCGTTGCCCGAGAAGTCCGGGGCAATACAAGATGCGCCCCAGGTGTGGACCCTGGCCGATCTCGGAACCAGCCCGACCCCGCTGCCGCCCCGCCCCGACACCAGCGGCGCGCTGGTGCCCTTTTCGCGCAAGCCCGTCGCGGTCACGTCCGCAGCCGCCCTGGTCAGGCGGGGTTTCGGGCCGTAGCGGCCGCACGGGTCGCCACCTCAGGCAGCAACGCCTCCAGGGTCGGTCGCGTGTTCAGCGACGAATCGTCCAGCACGCGTTCGAGCAGCGCCTCCAGCACGAGGCCCACTTGGCGACCGGCCGGAATTCCCAGCACCCGCATGATGTCGCGCCCGTCGATGACGAGATCCTTCACGCTCATGGCGGCATCCTCCACCGTGACCTCTTCAATGCGCCTGCGCAGCTCGCCGGTTTCCTTGTCGGGATCTTCGTCGAAGCCGCGGCCGAGGACATCCGCCTCGCGCAGCGCCAACAGCGCGGGCAGATGCGCGGCGCCCACGCGGCGAATGAAGCGCCGGACCGTCCCGTCGGTCCAATCAGGCGTGTAAAAAAACATGTGGTTGACCACCAGGGCCTGCACGCTGTCGCGATCAGCGGTGCCGAACTTGAGGCGGCGGCAGATGTCGTCCGCCATCTCGGCGCCGACATATTCGTGCTTGAAGAAACTGAATTCCCCCGGCGCGTCCTCCCGCGGCTGCCGGGACCGCGGCTTGCCCACGTCGTGCAGCAGGGACCCAAAACGAACGATCGCGTCACCCCGCGTTCGATCCAGGGTCATCAGCGTATGTCGGTAGACGTCGAAGCGATGAAACCTGTTCTGCAAGCAATCCACGCCCTCCAGCAACTCGGGCATCACCGCCGCCAACAAACCGGTTTCGCGCATCAGCTCGATGCCGCGCGATGGCTGGGGGGACCCCAACAGCTTCAGCAATTCGTCGCGCACCCGCTCGCTGGACACCTTGCGAAAGGAATCCATGCCCCGCCCGATGGCGGCCAGCGTCGGCGGATCGATGGCAAAGCCCAGTTGCGCGGCCTGCCGGACGGCGCGCATGGCACGCAAGCCGTCCTCGACAAAACGTTGTTCTGCATCGCCCACCGCGCGGACAAGCCCACGCCGCAGATCGCCCTGCCCGTCGAAGGGATCGAACAGATCACCTGCAACCGCGTCGTAGGCGATTGCGTTCATGGTGAAATCTCGACGAGATAGATCTTCAGTCAATGTCGCGCCGAAGGTCACCGACGATGGCCGACGACCGTCCAGATACGCCCCCTCCCCGCGGAAGGTCGTCACCTCGACCGGCCGATGTGTCGGCGGCTCGCCCGTCAAGACCGTCACGGTCCCGTGTTTGAGCCCGGTGGGAACGGCATAGCGCATCCCGAACAGATTCATGACGGCATCGGGCAACGCGCTGGTGGCGACGTCGAAATCCTTTGGGACGCGGCCAAGCAACAGGTCGCGGATGCCGCCCCCGACCAGGTACGCCTGATGTCCCGCGCCACGCAGGCGCCGGCACACGCCCAGCACGTCGTCCGGTAACAGCTTGGGGTCAATCGGGGGCATCACGACCGGCGATTCAAGCTGCCAGCAACAGCGGAGGCAGCTTCGAGACGTGCCAACGCCCGGGCGGCGGCGCTCTGCTGCGCCTCTTTCTTCGACTTGCCCTGCGCGCGACCGAATTCCTGGTCGCCCAGAAGGATCGCCACCTCGAAGGTCTTGTCGTGGTCGGGGCCGTCTTGCGAGATCACGATGTAGCTGGGCGCCAACTGCAACTTGGCCTGCGCCAGCTCCTGCAAGCGTGACTTGAAATCGCGCCCTGCGACCGTCTCGGCGTCGGCCAGCAACGGTGTGAACAGACGCTGCGCCACCCCGAAGGCCGCCGAAAATCCGCCGTCCTGGTAAACCGCGCCAAGCAGCGCCTCCAGCGTATCGGACAGGATCGAACGCTTTTGCCGCCCGCCGGCCTGTTCTTCGCCTCGACCAAGAAAGATCCACTGGCCAAGCCCAAGCCCCTCGGCCACCTGGGCGAGGCTAGCCTCGTTGACGATAGCGGCGCGGATCTTGGACAGCTCGCCTTCCGGATGCTCGGAAAAGTGCTGCATCAACAGATCGCTTATGACCAACGCCAGGACGGCGTCGCCCAAAAACTCGAGGCGCTCGTTGTCGCTGCGGTGTGTGTCGTAGCTCTCGTTCAGCCACGACTTGTGGGTCAGCGCGGCCTCGCACAGGGCCTCGTGTGCGAACACGTGGCCGATGGCGGATTCGAGGGCCGCGTAGACGAATTTCTTGTCGGCGGCGATCATGCGATCACCGCATTATAGCCGATGCAGGTCGGAACCCCCGCGGTCCCAGGGTTGGTCTCAGGGTGCAGCCGGCGCAGGGGCCGGGCCGCCACCACCTGGGTTAGTCTGACCGCCACCGCCGCCCCGGAATCCTCCGCCAAAGCCGCCCCCGAAGGCCTGCTGTCCGCCCCGGCCGCCGCCTGGACCGCCGCCTGGGCCGCCGCCTGGGCCGCC
>JANXXE010000084.1 GCA_025350815.1 Myxococcales bacterium
CCACTGCCAATCTGCAGGCCGTTGCCCCCGTTGGCCCAGTCCATGGTGCCGTTGCGGGCCCGATCGCGATACCGGAACAGGTTACCGGCACCGTCGATGCCGTAGATGATCCCGTTGCCGCCGCCAAACACGTTGACGAACGAGTTCCATCCGCCCGGGCCGATAGTCGTGCCGCCCACCCAGGTCGACTGTCCGACCTGCGCGTGGTCGAGGTAGAAAAGCAGGGCGCCGCTGTCGTTGACGGCATAGACCGTGCCCCCGTGTCCGTTGACGATGCTGGGGAACCCCTGCCATCCGCTGCCGATCGGCAGGCTTGCGCCGGCATTGACCCAGCTGGTGCCGACCAGCCCACCGGCCGCCCAACTGTGGCGGAAGAAGTTGAAGCCACCGCCCCCGTCCACCGCGTACAGCACGGCGTCGCCGCCGGCCATCACGGTGGTGAACCCGCCCCAGCCTGTGCCGATGACGGTGTTGCTGTCGGTGCTCCAGGCAAACGCGCCGTTGCGCCACGGATCCAGCAGGCGGAAGTAGCGCAACGCCCCCGCGGTGTCGATGGCGTAGATGACGCCATCCCCGGCGGCCATGACCTTGGTGAAGTCCGCCCAGTTCACGCCGGGCGGGCCCGCGACGGGTTGGGCGACGGCCGTCCAGTTGGCGGCCGTGTCGGACGAGTTGTCCACGTAGACCAGGAACGTTCCGTCCGTCTGAATGGCGTAGATGTGTCGCGGCGCGATCGCATCGTCGATGCCGGCCAGGGCGGTGCCGGGGCGCAGGGTCAAGTCGGACATCAGGGCACTGGCGGCGGCAGCGCTGGTGGCCAGGAAGGTGCGGCGCGAGGTCGACGGCAAGCGGCGGGTGGGCTTCTTCATGGTGTCTCCGTTTCGGGTCCTTGCTTTAAGGACTGACCGGCCGGGAATTGTCGCGAAATACAGTCAGACGTTGTGGATCGCGGTGGGTTGAGCAAGCTGGACGAACTGGCGCGGCAGGGGGCGCGGCGCATGATCGCGACGGCGACGGGCACGCGTTGGTGCGCAACGGGTCGGTGTGGCCGACGACGCTCCCGCAGCGATGCTGGTTTCACAAGATGGGCAACGTGCTCGAAGGTTGGCTTGTACTCACCGGCCAGCGGCCTGTCGCTGCGGGTCGGCCGCTTCTGCAACTTCTGTCGCGAGTTGACCGCCTTTCGCGTCTTCTTTCGCACGGGCCTGTTGCAGGGCTGGAACCAGGCGGCGTTCGACACCTGGCGAACCACTTACCGCGTGCCCTTCTTCGCCCGCTACGGCTTCAGTGCTCCGACGGTGGTGCAAAAGCTCCTGCGATGCCCGGGCGGGGCCGCCCAGCCGGTCTTACGAGGCCTGCGTCCCGTAGCCCCTGCGCCTTCAGGCTGCGCGTCAGGGGGGGGCGATCTAGAAAAAACGAGCTCCTCGCGGACCTGGAGCGCCCCTTTCCTGGGCGTCCCACGCCCAAGGTCATCTCCACTTAAAAGAGTTCGGGTTCATGATTTTGACCTGACCCCAACGCTGTTCCAATCAGGCTGCGAATCCCAGGGTTGATGAATACTCCATTGGCGCAGCGTTGCCCAGCGAGCTGTGCGGCATTCTCGGTGGGCTTTCCGGGTCGAATGGAGTGGACCTTCACCCCGTGTATCGGCTCTGGATCAGCCTCTGGGGGGGGCAGGTCACCACAACTGCTTGAGCCACACGCCAGCACCGGGTACCGCGCCTCCCGGACCAACCGGCAGGTAGTCGCTCATGGTAATTGCAACATGCCCTCCGTCCGGGCTGATCGCCGGCGATCTGCCGCCAAGGGGGACACCGCCAAGATCGTCGAAGGCGGTCCAGTACGTGACACCACCAACACGTACATTTCTCACCATCACCGCCCGGGGGGCTGGATTTGACGTTATGGCGACGATACGCATTGTACCGGCCTCCGGCAGAGCGCCTGCGCGTGGCGACGTATCAGCGGTCACAACGGGACTACCTGGAACCACATTCCAAACACCCGCGCTGCTTCTAACATAGATCAATCGGTCGGCCGCCCTGACGGCGACAATTTCAAGGGTACCGTCCGCAAGACCGATCGGAGAAACCGCGCCAGTCGCAACAAATGCAGCGGGATTGTCCAGCGTTGTCCAGGCGGGGGCGTTCAATCGGCTCTGATAGATATCTCCACCTATCCGGACAAACACCTTGGTCCCGTCCCCGGGAGACGCGAGGGCCGGCTGGCTGAGTGCTCCGGCCACCATGGGCCGACCAAGGTCGGTCTCGTATACGACGCTTCCAGTGATGTCGATCATCAACACAAAGACGGAGTTCGCCGATTCCACGGCGACCAGCCATCCACTTACAAACCAAATCACGCTCGGCGACCCATCAAATGCGCGGGGGCTATCGATCCGCGTCCAGTCTCCCAGCGGTGCGCCCACCACCGCATTCTGCGCTCTCGACTGGAAGTACAATTTATTGTCATTGCCTCTCGCAAACAACGCAACGCCTTCCGGGCCGTCCGAGAGGGAGGGCGTCCCGTTGATACGCACCGGCGCGGCGCCAGCGCGTAACGAAGTGTTCAGCACACTGGTCGGCCCCGGATCCGCATTAACCACCGGCCGAAACTTCGTCCCCAGGTTTCCGCCGTACATCTCGATCAGGCCCGCCGCATCCGCCGGGGTAATGGCGGTTGTGGCATCGAGGTATCCCATTCCC
>JANXXE010000086.1 GCA_025350815.1 Myxococcales bacterium
GGGAATGGGATACCTCGATGCCACAACCGCCATTACCCCGGCGGATGCGGCGGGCCTGATCGAGATGTACGGCGGAAACCTGGGGACGAAGTTTCGGCCGGTGGTTAATGCGGATCCGGGGCCGACCAGTGTGCTGAACACCTCGTTACGCGCTGGCGCCGCGCCGGTGCGTATTAACGGGACGCCCTCCCTCTCGGACGGTCCGGAAGGCGTTGCGTTGTTTGCGAGAGGCGATGACAATAAATTGTACTTCCAGTCGAGAGCGCAGAATGCGGTGGTGGGCGCGCCGCTGGGAGACTGGACGCGGATCGATAGCCCCCGCGCATTTGATGGGTCGCCGAGTGTGATTTGGTTTGGAAAACAGTGGGGTCTCGTCGCGGAGTCGGCGAACTCGGTCTTTGTGTTGCTGATAGACATCACTGGAAAGGTCGTACAGGAGTTCGCCCTTGGTCGGCCCATGGTGGCCGGAGCACTCGGCCGGCCGACACTCGCGAATATGCTGGACGGGATCAACGTGTTTGTTCGGATAGGTGGAGGTATCTATCAGAGCCCATCATTGAATCCCGCCTGGATAGCGCTGGACAATCCCTCCGCATTTGTTGCGACCGGATCGGTTTCTCCGCTCGTTCTTCCGGGCGGTGGCTTTGAAATTGTCGCGGCCGGGGCGGCCGACCGATTGATCTATGTTAGAAGCAGCGCGGGTGTTTGGAATGTGGCTCCAGATAGTCCCGTTGTGACCGCTGACACCTCGCCAGTCGCGGTCTCTCTGCTGTCGTCGGGCGTTGGAATGCGTATCGTGGCCATAACGTCAAATCCAGCGCCCAGGGTGGTTGTGGCAAAGAGGGTTCGTTTTGGTCTTGCCACGTCCTGGACCCGGTTCGACGATCTTGGCGGTGTCCCCCTTAAGGGCAAGTCACCGGCTATCGGCCCGAACGGAAGGTTTGTTGCAATTACCATGAGCGACTACCTGCCGGTTGGTCCGGGAGGCGCGGTACCCGGTGCTGGCGTGTGGCTCAAGCAGTTGTGGTGACCTGAGAGCTTTCCTCACCGAAGGCGTTTGTGTCGAGTTGCGCCTGTTACCTGATTCGGGTTCGGTGAGGGCGAGGCACTGTCGATGCTGTCTCGACGGCGGGGACGCCGGTATTTCTATGCGGCCTTGCGTGACCCCCGCTACGCGGCTCCGTTCACGATGAAACGATCCTGGCGTTCATTTCGATGGCCGAAATGCGCATTCTGTCTACTGCGTGAGCCGCTGACCGCCGTTACCCACATTGCGCGACGGCTGGATGTCCTCCGTGTTAGGAGAGCCCGATGTCTTTTGTGTGGCGATGTTTTTCGGTGACCGTGTCGCTGTTGCTGGCGCGACCCGATGCGGTTGTCCCCACGTCTGGTCGCCTTGCTGAGATGATTACAATACCGGCAGGGACGTTTATCATGGGCAGCAACGAAGATGCAGCCAACGAACGACCCCAGCATGCGGTCCATGTGGCGAAGTTCCAGATGGCCAAATATGAGACAACCCGCGGAGAATACCGCAGGTTCATCATGGCCGGTGGCTACCAACAGCGGCGCCACTGGTCGAACGCAGGTTGGAAATGGAAGATCAAAAAGTCCCAAACCGAACCGGTTTCCTGGCAACCCAGTCAAAATTGGGGAAGCGGTTTTTTTGTCCAGACCGACCAGCACCCCGTTGTGGGGGTTTCCTACTATGAGGCCGAAGCGTATTGCCGCTGGGCGGGCGGCAGGCTTCCCACCGAAGCCGAATGGGAGAAAGCGGCCCGATGGACAGGGAGCCATGCCAACGTTTACCCGTGGGGCGACACCTGGGACGATGAAAAATGCAACAACTGGAAAGACAGCAACGACGCGGGTGGCGGAATCAAAAAATATCAAACGGCCCCCGTCGGTAGTTATCCGACCGGGGCAAGTCCCTACGGCTGCCAGGACATGGCCGGCAATGTCATGGAATGGACAGCGGATTGGTACCGCAGCTATAAAGGCAGCATCCCCGTTGTCGACCATACGGGCACCCACAGGGTGTTTCGCGGGGGCGGTTGGAACTCGTACGGCGCGGCAGATGCCGAGGCCGGTCGCGCGAGCTTCCGGCTGAACTACAGTCCCGGGAACGGTTGGTACGGAGGCGCTGGTTTTCGCATCGCCCGATGAGGGGCCGCGCAGCGACTTTCGGCTCGGTGGTGTACTTGCGGCTGAGGCAGTACAGCCCCGGCCGAAGGTTTGGTCGGCGTCCCGCCATTGTTCCGCCCATTGTTCCGCCCATTGTTCCGCCCGGGCGGGCACCCATTGGACTGACCTTGGACCACCCGGCTGTCTCTCGAGGGGAAAAAACAGCCGGGGAAAAAACAGCCGGGGAAAAAACAGAGGAGAGAGTGGGAGTCGAACCCACGTTGGACTTGCGCCCAAACCTGATTTCGAATCAGGCGCTTTCGGCCACTCAGCCATCTCTCCGTTAATACTTTCAGCTACTTGCGAACCTTCTTCGGACCCCTCCAAGTCCATTGTTCCGGACGGCTTTTTGCGGACGCTTCGGCGCGAGCAACAAAGTCTTCTTTCTGGAAAATCGGTGACCTGCGAAGGTATGCCGCGTCGCCTGGTACCACGTCAAGCGCAGCCCGAGGGAATCGAGCACAGGGTGCAATGCGTCGCGGAGGCAGCAGCGTGTCGATGCCGGGCAGCCCGTCCATCTCAGCCCTCGATCGCGGCGCGGTTTTTCTGGAACATCGTGCCGATGAAGTCCGTCACGGCACGAACACGCGGTGTCCGATTCGTCTCGGTGTGCGTGACCAGGAACATGTCGCACTTCGCGTAGCCCAGCGTCTCCACGCGCGCCAGCGTCGGCTCCGGATCGCCCAGTAGACAGGGCACTGCGCAAAGACCCAGGCCCGCGGTCGCCGCTCCGATCAGTGCCTCCGGATCGTTCGCGCGAAACGCGATCCGCCCGCCGCGCGCGGGGTCGCGCATCCACTCGAAGCCGGGCATCCCTCCCAGCGTTTCGTAGACCAGCACGTCGTGGCCGTCGAGCGCTTCGGGGCAGCGCGGCCGCCCGCGGCGAGCCAGGTACAACCTCGACGCGTAGACGCAGCCGCCGAGCGGAACCAGCTTCCGCGACGCGAGCGACTTGTGCGTGGGCCGGACGTTCCGGATCGCGACGTCCGCCTCGCGCTGGGCGAGGTTCAGGATTTGGTTGGTGCCGACCAGCTGGACGTCCAGGTCTGGGTATTGCGCCTTCAGCTCCGGCAGCGCCGGGATGATGAACCGCGCGGCCAGCCACTGCGGCGCTGTGAGGCGTACCGATCCGCGCGGGCGCGCGTCGCCCCCTGTCGAAAGCCGATCCTGCAGCGAGCCGATCGCCGCGTCGACGCGCTCGGCGGCGCTGATCGCCTCGCGACCCGCATCGGTGATCACCAGGCCCGCCGGCCTGCGCTCGACGACCTTCACGCCAAGCGCCTTCTCGAGCGCGGCCAGGCGCCGGCTCGCAGTCGCCTTGGTGACTTTCAGCTCTTTCGCCGCGCGCGCCAGCGAGCCGTGACGGTGAACCGCCAGGAGGTACCGGAGGTCGTTCCAGTCCATGCGCCCGCCATGATTGCACGACGGCCGGCCCGTTACGTTTTTCGCACCCTCGGGTTGCGCAATCAGTGTCTGCCGCGCGGCGGGCGGCCAGCGTATTCCTGGTCGTGTGGAGGCACGGTGCTTCCCGAGAAAGGACGACGACCAATGGCACTCATCATTCACTTCACTCCCAAGGGCATGGACGAAAAAAAGTACGCGGAGGTCTTGCGCCGCCTGCAGGCAGCGGGCGCGGGCGCGCCGGCCGGCCGGCTGCACCACACCTGCTACGGTGACAAGAAGGGGCTTCTGGTGACGGACGTTTTCGACACGCAGGCGAACTTCGAGGCTTTCGGCAAGGTGCTGGTGCCGATCCTCATGGAGATGGGCGTCGACGTCGGGCGCCCCGAGCCGATCGAGGTCCACAACATCATTCGCGGGTGAGGAGGCCCGGATCGGTCTTGCCGCACCCCTACGGGCGAGCTAGGTTTCGTCCGTGGAGGACATGCGGGTCGAGGCTCTTGTCTCAAGGACCACGACGGAGGAAGTCGCGGCAGCCGTGCTCGAAAGTGTCGGCTGTCCGATGGGGTGCAATGCGGCTGATGAAGCGGTTGCCACCGGTCGGGATCGCCTTCATGGGTTGCCCGGCACCTTTCGGGTCGTTCGCTGCGGGCGCTGCGGTCTCATACGAACATCGCCCCGCCCGACCATTCAAACGATAGGCGCCTACTATCCAGAAGCGTACGGTCCATATGCGGCTCGCGCGAACGAGGGCAAAGAAACGCACGGCTTTTTCGCACGCTTGGCCGTGGCACTGCGCCTCGACGGTACGCGGCAGCTCGTCCCTCGAATGCGACCCGGGGCGGCGCTTGAGATCGGTTGTTCCACGGGGGACTTCATGCGGAAGCTGCGGCGACGGGGCTGGCATGTCGAGGGCATCGAGCCCTCTGCGCAAGCAGCAGGGCGCGCGAGGGCGGCCGGGTTCAATGTGCATACCGGTCCGCTTGAAACAGCCCCGGAGCCCGATCGACCTTTTGACCTCATCACCGCTTCGCACGCCCTGGAGCATCTGCACGATCCTCTAGAGGCCATGCGCCGTCTTCGCGCTTGGGCCAAGCCAGGTGCCTGGCTGACATGCGCGGTACCAAATGCCGGCTCATGGCTGTTTAGTCAGTTCCGCGATGCTTGGTACGACATCGACCTGCCTCGACACTTGTTCCATTTCACTCCGGAGACCCTCAGTGCGATGCTGGGTCGAGCCGGCTGGCGGGTGGTCCGTGTCCGAACGCAACCCACGCTGAACGGCCTCATGGGATCGCTTGGATACAGGCTGGAAGACCGCAGCGCCGGCCGAAGCGGTATTGCGGAAGCCCTTCTTCGCTTTCCGGAAAGCCCGTCCGTGCTGAAAAAATTTACGCTGCCGCTGTGGTTTTTTCTTCTTGCGTCTGGGCAGACTGGTCGGATGGTTGTCTGGGCACGTGCCGACCAGCCCATGTAGATCGCCAAGAAGCTAGGAAGCGAATGCCGGGCCACCGTCGGTGGCGACAGCGAGTTGGGCGTACGCGGGGCAGAGGGCTCAGCGAAAGTCGCGAACGTCTCGTCCGTCCGCCTTGGTGTATGGGCATGAAACAGAAGTAGTCATTCGAGCCGCGCGGAAACCGGTATACCTTGCCGCAGAACACTCATGAACGGCGTCCCGTCCTCGCCGCATAGCCGCGTTCGCGCCCTGTTTCTGCTGGTCGCCGTCGCTGGCTGCGTGCCGCCCTTGCCCGCCTTGCGGCCCGAACGCGCGCTGGTCCGCGATGTCGCCCGCGTGGTCGAGGTGCGGGGCGGGGTGGGGTGGCTGGTGGACGAGCTGGAGCTGCAGGCGGTGCTGCCCGATGCGATGAAGTCGGCCTGCCAGGTGGCGGACGGGGGACGGGTCGCGTCGCTGTTGTGGCTGGATCAGGAGATCACGCGGCAGGGGGGCGACGTCGAGAAGCTTTGGCGCGACCGGGGCAAGGACATCGCCAAGGTCTCGGATTTGCTGTTGCTGACCCGCGTGCGGCTGGTGTTGCGGCGGGCGGACGAATGGGTGCGGCAGGGGCGGTGTCCGTTCTGGCTGGAGCCGGCACCGAAATTCAGCGGCGTGCAGACGCAGGGCCATCGACTGATCTTCACCATCGAGGGCGGCGGTCGCTTTACCGAGGAGTTTGCCCTGGGCACGGTTCGCTACGGCGGCGGCGGCTCGGGCCGGCTGCTGGTCGGTTACGGCCTGGGCGAGACGTGGGCGGTGTCGACCGGCGGCGAGTTCGGCGGCGGGGCCCTGTTCACGAACCTGGCGCTTGGCCAGCAGTCCGAATTCCCGCAGCTGGTCGCCGAGGTGGCCGCGCCCGTCGTGGTTCGCTGGCAGTATGGGCTGACGGCACACGCCGAGGTCGAAGCGGGGCCGATGGGCTACATCGACCGCGGCAGCGCCGATCCGACGACCGGCCGGGTCAAGGCCAACTTCAACTGGGGACTGCGCCTGGGCGCTGCGATAGGCGGCACCTACCTGCGTCTGCAGCGCGGCTTCATCCCCAAGTTTGCCCTGGCCGTCACCGTCGACATCCTGCCCGCGATTGATGGCAAGCCCGGATTGACCCAGATCGGAATCGGCGCGCGCACGGGCGTCGATTTTTCGCGCTGGTTCGGCTTTTAGCGCAGCCGTTCCGTGATCAGGGCCGCCAGGCCCAGCGCCAGTTCCCGCGAGCCCTTGTCGGTGTAGTGGACGTCGTCGAAAAAGTATTCCAGCGATTTGGGCAGGCTCTTGGCGGCGTCGTAAAGATCAACCTTTTGTTCGGCCGCCACCGCCCGGGTGACTTCGTTATACGCGTTCATCGCCTGGGCCATGGCTTCTTCGCGGTAGACGGTCTGGCCGCGCAGGCGCATCCAGTGCCATTCCTTCATCTGCGG
This sequence comes from Myxococcales bacterium, assembly GCA_025350815.1. Lineage (GTDB taxonomy): Bacteria > Myxococcota_A > Polyangia > Fen-1088 > Fen-1088 > JANXXE01. The sequence goes on from JANXXE010000086.1 coordinate 6,499, forward strand.
ATCGATGGTGCTTTGCCAGCTGTCAGGCTGGGTCATCAGAATCAGCCGGAAGTGATTGGCGCTGGCGATGCCGGCCAGGGTCTGCGCGTTGATGCGGAATGGTGGCAGGTTGGTCTTCGGGATCTCGTCGGAGACAGGCTTGGATTTGCGAAGCGCGACCTTTTCTTTCAGGTTCGTCGTGCCAGTGACTTCTTCAAGGATGCGCTTTTCGTCCTTCTTGGTCTCAAGGGCGTGCGCGGCGGTGAAGATGCGGCGGGGGATCTGGAATTAGCTCAGCAGAAATTTCGCCAGATCGGCACGACTGTAGTGCACCTGGCGGGGCTCGATGTAGTGCAGATAGTCAGCGCCTGACATGCCGGCGGTCAGATCATTGCAGCCTTGCAGCACGATGACCATGTCAGGCTGAAGGTAGACCAGTCGATGCACCAGCATGGCGATGTGGTCGTAGCTGCGGTCGCCCACCTTGCCCGCGTTGTAGACCTTGACGACCCTGGTGGGGCCCAGCTTCCGCGCCAGTTCCTCCTGCAAAACGCGCGAGGTCACGGTGGCGTCGTCGTTGGGCATCTGGATCGTCGTGCTGCCGCCGATCATGAAGATCCGGTATTCGTTCGCCGGTTTTGGCTGGACCAGGGGGTCGCCCCGGAACCCCATGTTGTTCATGGTGAACTGGATCGTGCCCTTCAAAGTGGGCAGGCCGTCCTCGATGCGCAACTTGGTTGAATAGTGCGGCTCGTACGACGACGGGATGTATGAGCCGCCCTTTTTGATCGTCTTGTACGCCGCGTAGGGATCGGCGAAGGGCATGAACTTATTCAGGAACAGTTCAGCCACCACCAGGCACAGGGCCGCACCCACCGTCAATGCCAGCAGGCCGCGAAGCAGGCCCCCGCCCGCCGCCGCCTTGTCTGCCGTATCCGCATCTCGCGTATCCGCGCCTCGGTCTGCCATGTCTTTGCCTTTGGCCTTTGCGATCGCCGCCGCGTGCCCGCCTCGGCGCACGGCACAGTAAGACAGTCGCGCGGCCTTTTCAATGATGGCCCCCGCGTGGATGGCCCGCGCATGATTGCGCGCACTTTGCCCCGGGGCCGGTCGATACCGCGGCGTGCGTGCAAGCGCGATCGGTTTTATTGCCTGCTGGGCCGCGGTGGCCGTAGCGTCGGATCATGCTGCGCACGATCCTGGTGGCTGTCATCCTGGCCGGACTGCCGGGCAGCGCCTGGGCCAAGACGGCAGTCTCCGAGCTGCGGGTCGATTTCATTTCGGTCGGGCAGGGCGACGCAAGCCTCATCACCGGGCCTGGCGGCAAGCGGGTTCTCATCGATGGCGGGCCAAGTCCGGCGGGACCGGCGTTGGCCGCCTTCGTTTGCCGTCGCGGGGGTGGCCCGGTCGATCTGGTTCTTTTGACCCACCGCCACGCCGATCACCTGGGTGGACTGGCGTCCGTGATCGCGGACTGCGGCGCGCGCCTGTTCATGGACGCGCCCTTTCCCCATCCCAGCCCTGGCTACGCGGCCCTGTTGCGCCTGATCGCCGGGCGGCACATTCCCGTGCGCCAGGCCGAAACGGGGCGGGTGATCGATATGGGCGGTGGGGCGCGGTTGACCTTGCTGGGGCCGCCGCAGCCGGCGATCACCGGATCGCGGTCGGACGTCAACAGCAACAGCGTCGTGGCGCGGCTGGATTTCGGGTCGGTCAGCGTGCTGTTCGCGGCGGACGCCGAATCACCGACCGAGGCGTGGTTGCTGGCGTCGGGCGCGGACGTGCGCGCGACGGTGCTGAAGGTTCCGCACCACGGCAGCCGGTATTCGTCGACGCCGCGCTTTTTGCAGGCGGTACGGCCCGAGGTGGCCGTGGTCAGCGCCGGGACCGGCAACGACTATGGCCATCCGGCCCCGCCGACCTTGCAGCGTCTGGCAAAGATCGGCGCGCGGATCTTTCGCACGGATACCGACGGGCACGTGGCCCTGACGACCGACGGGCAGCATTATCAGATGGGGACCAAACGATGAAAACAAAACCTGCGAATGTCTTCGTGGATGCCATCCTCGGCCACACCGCCCGTCTCATGTTTGGGCAGATCACCTTCGACATGCCGGCGCAGCTTCTGCCGCGGGACGCGCGCGAGGGCAGCTGGCTGCGCCTGCTGGTCGAAATCATCCCGCCACCTCCCGACGGCACGGACGATCTGCGCCGCAAGCTGGGCAAGGCCGACCCCGGCGGCGACATCAAGCTTTAGTGCCGGTCAGATGTAATACAGCCAGTCCGGGCGCGGCTCGCCGGGGCCGCGCAGGATCTTGTTGAACGCGGCCTGAAGCTGCTGGGTCACGGGGCCGGGCTTGCCGGTGCCGATGATGCGGCCGTCAATTTCGCGCACGGGGGCTATCTCTGTCGCCGTTCCGGTCAGGAAGACCTCGCTTGCGGCGTACAGCATGTCGCGCGTGAAGGACTGCTCGACGATGTCGAGGCCCGCCTCGCGCGCCAACACCAGCACGCTGTCGCGCGTGATGCCGGCCAGGATCGCCATCTCCAGAGGCGGTGTGTACAGGCGGCCGCGGTAGACCATGAAGACGTTCTCGGCCGACGCCTCGGCCACGCGACCGTCGCTGTCCAGCATGATGGCTTCCTCGAAACCCAGACGCTGCGATTCGCGCTTGGCCAGGATCGAATTGACGTACTGGCCCGAGATTTTCCCCTTGCTCATGGTGGTGTTGAGGTGGCCACGCACGAAGGACGAGATATGCGCCCGGATGCCGTCGCGCGCGCCGTCGTCGCCCAATAATGGGCTCCACGGGAAGGTCAGAATGGCGGTCTCGGTCGGATTGTCGCGGGCGCCGAGGCCCAGCTGGCCCGAGCCCACGAAGGCAATGGGACGCAGGTACGCCTCGGGGTGGTTGTTGGCGCGCAGGGTCTCGGCGCAGCCGACTTCCAGTTGCTGCGCTGTAAAGGGGATCTCCATGGCGCAGATCTTCGCCGACTCGAACAGGCGCTCGATGTGCTCGTGCAGGCGGAAGACGGCGCTGCGGCCGTCGTGGCGCTTGTAGCAGCGGATGCCTTCGAACGCCGCGATCCCGTAATGCAGGGTGAACGCCCCCACGTGCGTCTTCGCTTCCGCGAACGGAACCAACTTGCCATTTACCCAGGTGAACTCGGCCTTGATCATGTCTGTCCTCGTAACCGTCGGATTTCTTCCTCGATGTCGGTCAGCCCCGGGTTCAGCCCCAGGGCCATTTCGAATTCTCCAATCGCCTGGTCGGGGCGTCCCGTCTCGGCGAAGAACCGGCCCAGCGACACCCGCACCCAGGGGCTGTCGGGGTCGAGTCCGATCGCGTGGCGCAGGGCGGCCTGTCCCGCGTCGATGGCGGCGATGTCGGCGGGGGCCGCGCGAAACAGCGCCCAACCGAGCGCGCCGTGGTAGCTCGCCTGCCCCGGCGACAGCAGCGTCGCCTGACGGAAGGCCTCGACCGCCTCGCGGTAGCGCCGCGCACGCAGGTGTTCGACGCCCGTGTAATAGACCTGTTCGGCGGCGGCGGACGACGCTTCTTGCACCGCCACGGGCGCGGTTTCGTCCTCGCGTCCGGCCCGCTCGCGATCAAGCTGCTGCAGGTATTTCCGGCGGCGTCCGGCATCACGTAGGGTGGTTTGCGCCTCGCCCAGTCGGTCGAAAATTTTCAGTGCCACGCCGCGAACATCGTCGGTGCGCGCGCGAAAGCGATCGGGATGGTACTCGCGCGCTAGTTGTTCGTACGCCTGGTCGACCTCGCCCGCATCGGCTGTCGTTGTGGTCCCGAGTGCGATGAAATGCGTCTGCCTACGCATGGTTTCAAGCACCGCGGTCAGTTCTTCGACGGTTTTCTGATCTGCGGACCGCCCGAGGGGGTGCTCGCCAGTCCCCTCCCGGCGTTGTTTGGCTTCGTCGGCGACACGCTTGGCAGCCGTGCGGGCCGGCTCGACCATGCCCGCCTCGGACATCGCGGCCAGCAGCAGGCGCGCCCGGTCGGTGGTAATGGACGTTGAGCCCAGCAGGCTTTCCAGGCGTTTTGTGCCGTCGATGCTGTCGATGAATCTCAGCTCGGCCGCATCGCGCGTGATCCCCTGCAGCCGTTTCAATGGGTCGCGACTTGGCACCACATAGTGGCCGAGCAGGGGTTCGAGCGCCGCGGCCAGTCGCAGGGCATCGTAGTGGCGGCGAATGCCTTCCAGAATCAGCGAGGCCGGGGTCTTCTCCAGCCGCACGGGCTCGCCGGCCGGCTCGTCGCCGTCGGTGAAGGTGAACGTGCCGCTGCGCCAGGAGAACAGCTCGTAAAGCTTGGCCTCCATCTGTGAGACCAGCGCGCGCGATAGGTTGTAGGGCGACAGCGCGCCCATCTCGACCAGCAGGCTGCCCTGCTGCTTCTTTTCCTGCTCCATCCGCCGAAGGGATTCGTCAAGCGCGCCTTTGCTGATCAGTTTTTCGCTGAGCAAGATTTGGCCCAGACATTCGACCAACACGTTCGAGCGAACGGACACCGGGTAGCCCTCGCGAAAATAGACGATCTTCTTGATGGCCTCGCGCACCAGCAGCAGCGAGCCGGTGCGGCGCTGGGCGTAGAAGCGCTGCAGCAGCCGGGCAAACGGTTGCCTGGTCAGCGATCCGCGCGTGTCACCGTCGCGGACCGAAAGGTGACGGGCGGCCTGCTCGACCTCGCGCCGTTCGCGTCGCTGGGTCGCGTCGGTCAGGGCGGCCACGGGCGGGGGCGGTACCGGATAATCTGGGACCGAGGCGTGCGGGTCCGCTGGCCGCGGGGGCACGGTTTCCAGCACCGCGGCCAGCAAGCTGTCGAGGTCTAGCGGGGTCGAGAAATAGTGGGCGGGGGCGAAGCGGCGGCGGGCCTCGCTGCTGTGGCTGGCGCCGGAGAACTTGCTGGCGACGAAGAAGATGGGGATCTTCCGCGTGTCCGCTTCTTTGCGGATCGCTATTGCGACGGAGAAACCGCTGCCGTCCGTGAGGCTGGTGTCGACGACCACGGCGTCCGGGGGCCGCACCAGCAGGCTGCGCCGGGCCCAGGCGGCCTCGGTTTCCGCCGATAGCTCATAGCTGGCCTCGCCGAGCGTGCTGCCGATCCGCTGCTGGAGGTCGGGGTCGCTTTCGACGACCAGCACGTAGGGAGGCATGGGGGGGCATTTATACCGCAAAACCCACCGGCAGGCCGGACCGGGCGACGACGGGCGTTCACCGCGCACCCTGCGGGGGATCTGTCGGGTAAGATGCCCACCGATGTCCGTCAAAGCGTCCGCAGAATCCCGTGGTGGGGCCGGCAAGAAGGCGCGCCCGCTGGCCTGTCTTATTTTGGCCGCCGGCAAGGGCACGCGCATGAATTCGGCGCGGGTCAAGGTGCTGCATCCGTTGCTGGGCATGCCCCTTGTCTCGTACCCGGTGGAACTGGCGCAGGTGCTGGGCGCGTCGCCCATCGTGGCGGTCCTCGGGCATCAACGGGCCGAGGTCGAACAGGTTTTGGTTGCCCGGCACGGGGCGGGGGCGGTGACTGTCGCTGAACAGGCCGAGCAGCGCGGGACGGGTCACGCAACGCGGGTGGGCCTCGGGCCGCTGTCGCGATTCGAGGGAATCGTACTGATTCTGTCCGGCGACGTGCCGCTTTTGCGGAAGGAGACCTTGCGCGCCCTGGTGGCCAAGGCCCGCGCCACGGGCGGTCTGGCGGTGCTGACGGCGACGGTGCCGGATGCCACGGGTTATGGCCGGATCGTGCGCGACAGCGCGGGGCGTGTACAGAAGATCGTCGAGCAGAGGGACGCGACGGCGGCCGAACGAACAATCAACGAGGTGAACGCGGGGGTCTATGCGGCGCCCGCTGATTTCCTGCGCAAGGCGACGGCGCGCCTGTCGCCGAAGAATGCGCAAGGTGAACTGTATCTGACCGACGTCGTGGCGCGGGCGGCGGCGACGATTGGTGCGGCGGCCGTGGCAGTGGACGCAGGGGAGACGTCCGGCATCAACGATCGCCGCCAGTTGGCTGCGGCCGAGATCGTCATGCGCGGGCGCATCAACGCGCGCTGGATGGAACATGCATCGTTCCGCGATCCGGCGTCGACGGTGGTCGAACCGGGCGTGATCATCGGTGCCGACGTCGAGATCGGGCGCAACGTTTCGCTGCGCGGCCGCACGGTCATCGGCGCCGGTGTCCGCATCGATGACGGCGTCATCCTGACCGATACGGACGTGGGCGCGGGCGCGGAGATAAAGCCCTACTGCGTCGCCACCGAGGCGAAGATCGGCCCCAGCGCCAAGATCGGGCCCTTCGCGCATCTGCGGCCTGGCACCGATCTGGGGCCGGAGGTGCACATCGGAAACTTCGTCGAGACCAAGAAGGCGCGCCTCGGACGCGGCAGCAAGGCCAACCACCTGACGTACCTGGGCGACGTGATCGTCGGCGACAAGGTGAATGTCGGCGCCGGGACCATCACCTGCAACTACAACGGATATGAGAAGACCCAGACCATCATCGAGGACGGCGCCTTCATCGGGTCCGATTCGCAACTGGTGGCCCCGGTGCGCATCGGCAAACGCGCCATCGTGGCGGCGGGCGCGACCATCACGCGTGACGTACCGGACGGGGCGCTGGCCATCACGCGTGCCGACCAGAAGCACGTCGCAGGTTACGCCGACCGGGTGGCCGCGCGTTACCAGGCCAGACGTCCCGCCGCCCCGACAAGTTCTCCCGCCAAGCCAAGTTCCCCCGCCAAGCAAGGTTGACTGGCAACATTGACTGACCGGGTTCGCGCCTAGATTATCCTCACCAGGGAGGTTCCATGCCCACGTCCGTGAAGGCTTTCTTCGATCAACGAGTGCCCGATGTTCTGCGCAAGAGTCCGGAAAAGGCCAAGGAGGTCGCGGCCATCTACCTTTTCAAGATCAGCGGGCCCGACGGCGGGACGTGGACGGCGGATCTGGCGGGTGCGCCGCCGACCTGCATTGCGGGCACCGGGGCAACCCCCCAGTGCACGATCGAGGCGACCGACGACGATTTTCGCGCCATGATAGACGGGGGCATGCAGGCGGCGATGCAGCTGTTTTTCAGCGGAAAACTGAAGATCGCGGGCGATCCCAACCTGGCAACCAAGTTGTCCAAGCTGCTGCAGATGGGCGCGTCCGGCGCCAACTGAGGCGCTGGATCAGGGGCGCGGGCCCGAGCGGCGCAACGAGAAGACGCCGTAAACTTCCTCCGGGCCACGGATGAGGCGCAGGTCGATGCGGTTGTCGGCGAACAGCGAGACCACGGTCAGGTAGGGGCTTTCCCCCGTCGGTTGCACGTAACCGAGGTACGAGCGAAGGGGATCGCCGTCGATGCGCATCTCACCGAGGGCATCGCCTGCGGCGTATCGAATCGGGGCGAAGGCAGCAGCGGTGGCGGTGCCCGGCAGTTGCACGGACAGCTCGATCTGCGAGCGCGTCACGGCCCCGACGGTGGCGCGCAGGACCGCGTCGTGGCCGAAGCCCTGCTGCTGCGCGGGATCGGGCGAGACGGGCCCCTGCCAGGTGCCCGAAAATTGGCCCAGGGCTTCGCAGCCCGCGGCCCATACCAGCAACGCGACCGCGGGCAGCGCCCGGCGGGCTAGAGAAATTCGCACAGGTAGGCCGATGGTTCCAGACTGCGAACGTCGAATCCGCTTTTGGCGGCCACCTCGAACGCGGTGCCGGCCGGGTAGCCGCGCCAGTCGGCGCCCTGACCGATGCGGGCGAAGATCTCGCCGCTGACGACCGTCATGCGTTCGGCCGCGTCGGTGTTGAAGTGGTATTCGCCGGGGGCGATGACCCCGACGGTCATGCGCCGGCCCAGTCGTTCGAATCCAACGCTGACGACCCGGCCCTCGAAATAGGTGTTGTGCTTGAGCGCGCTCATGTCGCGCATACTAGCAAAAGCCGGATGTGAACGCCGGACGCCGATCAGATGGCGTCGAGCGCCGTCTTGAAATCGGACAGCAGATCGCGCCAGTCTTCGACGCCCACCGAGATGCGAATCAGCGCGTCGCTGACGTTGGTGCGGCTGAGTTCATCGGGCGACATTTCGGAATGCGTGGTTGTCGCCGGGTGGCAGGCCAGCGTCTCGACGCCGCCCAGGCTGACGGCGTTGCGGGCTATGCGCAGGCGGCGCAGGAAATCGAAGGCGACCCGCTTGCCGCCGTGCACTTCGAAGGAAAATATCGCGCCGGGAAAGCGGCACTGCAGGTCGCGGATGCGGATCTGTTCGGGATCCTCGAACAGCGTCGGGTAGATCATGCGGGCGATCTTGGGGTGGTTGGCGAGGGCCTCGGCGATGCGCTGCGCGTTCTTGCTCTGCCGGCTCATGCGCAGCTCGACGGTGGGCAGGCGGCTGTCCAGCATCCAGCATTCGTCGGGCTGAAGGATGTTGCCGAGGATGGCGCGTGTACCGCGCAGGCTGGTGATGAGATCGGGGTCGCGTCCCAGGATCACGCCGCCAAGCATGTCGCTGTTGCCGGCCAGATACTTCGTCGCCGAGTACAACACCAGGTCGGCGCGGTGGCCGAGGGGATGCTGAAAGCAGGGCCCGAGAAAAGTGTTGTCGACGGCGACCAGGGGATGGTCGGCGCGCGCCTGCGCGGCCTGTGCGGCGGACGCGATGTCGCACATGACCAGCGTCGGGTTGGAAGGCGTTTCAAGGAAGACCAGGCGCAGGTTCGGCGTGGTCGCGATGGCGGCGCGCATCCCGGCGGTGTCACCGGCGCCAACGCCAATCGCCTTCATGCCCAGCGGCTCCAGCATCTGGTGGATGAGGTGCTGGGTACCGCCGTAGATGGGCGTGCTGTAGATGAAGGCCGAGCCGGGCGGGCACAACGTGAAGAACAGCGTCGAGATGGCGGCCATGCCCGAATTGAAAACGGCGGCCGCCTGCGCGCCCGGTTCCAGCGGCACGATTTGATCTTCGAGGATCTCGGCGTTGGGGTGCGACAGTCGCGAATAGATGAGGTCGACGTTTTCCCCCTCGGCGGGGCGCGAGCGGCCGAGCGCAATCGCGAAGGCGCGTTCGGCGGCTTCCGGGCTTGAGAACACATAGGTCGACGAGCGGAACACCGCGGGGCGGGCCGAGCCGACGGACAGGCGCGGGTCGAATCCCCGGGTCAGCACGGCGGTGCCGGGTCGCACGGCGGATCCGGGGCGGACGACGTACGGCGTCTTGGTGCGGTGATAGGGCGCCATATGCACCAGCGTGGGCCGTTTTCCCGATCAGTCAAGAGTCTCGGCTGCGCTGTGTCGGCTGCGCTGGATGGTAGAAGACGCCATGGCCGCCATCGCAGTCGCCCTTGCGATCGCCCTGCGGGTGGGTTGGGTGTTGGGCGTGCCCACGCGCCCCGTCGGGGATTTCGCCATGTACTGGGAATCGGCGGCGCATCTGGTGGCGCACGGCCGACTGGATGCCGAATTCGTCTATATGCCGGGTCATGTTTTTCTGCTGGCGGCGGTGCAGGTCCTGGGTGGGGGCCTGCTGGCGGCCAAAATCGTCGGGGCCGTCGCAGCCGGCCTGGGCGCCGGATTGATCTACGGAATTACAGCGCGGCTGTGGGACGCGCGCGCGGCGATCGCAGCGTCGGTGCTGTATGCGCTGTGGCCGGCCGGGATCGCGGTCTCGAGCGTGACCGGAACAGATATGCCGGCCGCGGTGGCGCTGCTGGGGGCTATCTACTGTCTGGTCCGCTGGGGCGACAACCCCCGCGTTTTCGGCGCGGCGATGGGTCTTGGGGCGTACCTGCGTGCTGTGGCGTTGCCGCTGACGATGGCTGGCGCGTTCTTCTACTGGTCGTGCGGTCTTCCCTTTCGCGTCGTCGTCCGGCGGACGGTGTTGGCGTGCGCCGCTGCGGCGCTGGTGCTGTCGCCCTGGATCGTCCGCAACCGTCTTCGCTATGGTGAATGGTTCGCCACCGACAGCCACGGTGGCCTGACAGCGCTGGTGGGTGCGAATCCCAACAGCGAGGGAACCTACTCGCGCTCGCTGAATCTAATCTTCCACCGGGTCACCGGATACACCTTGCTGGCCGAACCCCATCGGGACGCGGATCGCGCCGCCTATGTGCTGGCCCGGGACTGGACGCGCTTCGAGCCGGCGTACGCCGCGGGTCTGGTCATCAAGAAGGGCGAGCGCCTGCTCGACAACGAGCGCGGGCTTCTGTACTGGCCGCTGTATCGCGCGGGGGTGCTGGACGATGCGCGGCGGGCGTGGTTCGTGCGGTGGCGTGGGGCGATCGAAAACGTCGTCGACCTGTTCTGGTGTGGCCTGGTCGTGGCGGGCGTCGCGGGTCTGGGCATTGCGGTGGCCCGTCGTCGGTGGGTGGCCCTGGCCCTGCTGCCCCATCAAATGGTGCTGGTTGCCATTTACGCGCTGTACTTTGCCGAGGTTCGCTATCACTTGCCGATTGCCGCCCTGCTGTTTCCAAGCGCCGGCGGCGCCGTGGTGTGGCTGTGCGATCGCGTGAAAGTATTTGCGGTGGCACCGTCGGTGGTACCGGGCGTGCGGCGTGAGGCGCTGGTGGCGGGCGCATGCGTGACGGCCATCTTCGTCGGCTGGCCGCTGGTGCTGGCGTGCGGCGCGGGCTTGCGGGCGCGACACCGATTTGCGGTTCACGTCTGCCAGATCGCTGGCCAGGCGCGCGCGTGCCAGTGGCGGTCCTGGGCGGGTGCCGACCTGCGTGGTGTTCACGACGGCGTGGGGCTGGCGCTGACGGGCGATCGCAGCGGAACGGCAATTCTGGAACTGCCGCTGCCGGCCGGTACATACGAGCTGCAGTCGCGGGTCGACCTTGCGCCGATTCCCCCGATCGATCGCGTTCCGTCGGGCGAGGTTGCGCTGTTCACCGGGGCGCAGGAACCTTTTGCCCACGTGCCGCTTGCCGCCCTCGATGACGCCAGCCGACGGGGCACGACGGTGCCGCTTGCAGGAACCGTCACGCACGCAGGGGGAACCTTGCGGTTGTCGCTGGCAATAACCGGCACGCCTGTGCCCGCGCCGACCCGCGTCTGGCTCGTCGATCTCCGTATAATCCCGGCCGGCCCATGAGCATTCGCGTCCTGTCTAACGTTTTGTTTCGGGCACCGTTGTTGCCGGCGCGCGATCTGCGGCGGGCCGCGGCATCGCTGCTGGGATCGCCGATCGGTCGGTCGGCCCTGGCGCTTGGCAGCCCCGATCTGATGGACAGCCTGTCGTCGTCGCTTTTGAAGGGCGAGGCGCGCGATGCGGCGGCGCGGGCGCTGTCTCGCTACGGGCGACGGGCGGCGTTCCGACCGACGCCCACGGGCCTGCTGGCCGGCGTGACGATGGGGACACTGGGGCCGCGCACCCGCATCGCCACCGGCACCCCGGTTCCCCACCTGGTGCCGTCGTGGGGGCGCCTGGCCGTGTTGTCGCGGGCCTTGGTCGACGAGCCCGCCATTCGTGGGCAGGTGCGGCTGCGGGTGGCGCCGTCGCTGCTGGCGCGTGAATCGTCGGTCATGTGGCTGGCGCACGATGGAATGGGCGAACTGGTTACGCGGGTCGCCGAACCCGATCCCGCCCTCGGGGCATTGCTGGCGGCCCTGCAGGATTGGTGTCCCTGGGCCGAGGCGCGGCATGTGCTGCTGGCCGAAGAACAGGATGCCGGCGACGACGACGCCGGCGCTGACGAATACCTCTCAATGCTGGTGGACCAGGGTTTGCTGCACGACGATCTGTGTCCGCCGCTGATCTGTGCCTCGCCGCTTTCGTGGATGTGCGCGCGCCTGGCGGCCCTGTCGCCGGACAGGGACGGGATCGTCGCGCAGGCGCAGGCGGCCTTGGGCGCAACGGCCGAGGCGTGCGCGCGTGGGCATGTGGGCGACGCCGAGAAAGCCCTTTTGCAACTTCCCGAGGGCCCGGCGTCGCATGACGTTCCCAATTTGCATGGCGTCCTCGTGCACCACTGCGCCCGCCCGCCGCAGCTATCCCGGCCAGCGGTCGAGCGCGCGGCGGCTTTGGCGCCGATCCTGTTTCGTCTGCAGCAGGCGCTGTCGCCCCCGGCTGCGGAACGTGCTCTTGGCACGGAACTGCTTGCCCGCCTCGACGGCAATGCGGAAATCTTCGGCGCGGGCGCCTTTGACCTCGGCAGCCTGGCCGCGGGCGAGTACGGACACGCCATCGGCGAGCTTGACGACCAGCCGTCCACAGAAACAGCGGATGTCCATGTCGTGGCGTGGCTTGCCGGCGCGCTGCTGGCGGGTGCGCGTGGGGGCCGGGCGCAAATTGATCTGGATGCCGCGGCGCTGGATGCGCTGCTGCCAGAGATCGAGGCACCGCCGAGCTTCGAGTTGGTGTTGTCACCGGCGCGCGAGCCGCCGCGCGCTGCCCCGGGCACCGATTGGTTGCTGGGCCTGCATGCCCCCGCCGGTGCTAGCCTCGGACGATTCGCAGAGGCGCTGGGCGCCCCGCTGGCGGCCGCGCTTGGTGAGATTGTGGAGGGCGAGGCCGCGGCGCGCCCGGGTGAAAGCGCCGTCGATGTGGCGTTCGCGGCGTCGTGGGGCCTGGCCGATCTGTGCGTCCACCCGCCCGTTCGCAATCACGCGCTGGCGCTGACCAGCTGGAGCGACGGGCCGACGATCCGTCCGGCGGATATGGAGGTGGTGGTGGATCCGGCCGCCGCAGAACCGATTTCGCTGCGCCTGTCCGACGGCGCGCCGCTGCGCCCAAGTCCCCTGCACCGCGTGCGATCGACGACGGTGCCCGCGGGCTTGCATCGCCTGCTGGCCGGGTGGTCGTTTGCCCGTCAGCACGCGCCGTGGGCGTTGTCCTGGGGGCCGCTTGGCGCCTGGTCCCGACTGCCGCGCGTGGCGATCGACGGATTTGTGATCGCCCCCGCCAGCTGGCGCATACCGGACAAGGCCAGTCTCACGCGGCCGGGGTTCCTGGCGCACTGGCGCCGCGACGAGGGGATCCCCGCGGCGATCCAGATCGGTGAGGGCGACGAGTTGCTGTACGTCGATCTGACCGTGCCCGGCGCCGCAGCCGACCTGGCCCGTCACGCGGAAGGCCGCGCCTGGGAAATCTGGCCACCGCTTGACCGCACGGTGGATGAAGGCGGCCGTCGCATCGAGGCGGTGGTTGTGGCCGTGGACCTCCCCGACGGGGACGCAGGTGAGGCCCGGCACGCGGCTATCCAGGCGATCCGGCGCGCGCGGCCGGTGCCACCCCCCTTGCGCCAGCCGCCCGCCGCGGGCTGGATCACGTTCAAGATCTACGGCGCGGCCGAGCGCCAGGATCTGGTGCTGCACGACAGTCTCGCCCCGGCGCTGCGGGCCGCGCAGACCAAGGGCGCGATCGATGCGTGGTTTTTCGTGCGCTATGTCGAGCCCGGCGACGCCGGCCGTCACCACTTGCGCCTGCGTGTCCACGGGACATCGGTCCGGCCGACGCTGGCGCTGGCGGATTTCGTGCTCAAGGCGCTGCAGCCGTCGCGGGCCGCAGGTGATGTGGTGGCGGTGGAGGTCGGCGGCTACCAGCGTGAAACTGCTCGCTACGGCGGGGCGGCGACGATGTTGCTGGTCGAACGCCTGTTCGAGCTGGACAGCGACCTCGTGCTGGCCCTGCTGGCCGTCGAGGCGGCGTCGACCGAGCCACCGGTCGCGGATCGGCGCGAGTTGCTGGTGCGTTCGTTCGACGCGTTGACCGAAGGCCTGGGGCTGTCGGCGCAAGCGCGGCTGGAACTGGCCGGCCGGCGCCGGCATGCGTTCGCCTTCAGCGCGGGTGAAGACACCGCGGCACTTTCCGCCGACTACCGGGGCCGCAGCCGGCGGTTGATGGCGTTGCTTTCTGGCGCGACAGAGTCGGACACACCCGACGAATTCACGGCCGCGCTTAAGGCTTACGGGACGGCCGTGCGCGATCTCATCGCGACGAGCGCCGTCGCCCTTCGGGCCGCGGTCACGGATGTCTTGCCGGCCGTCTTGCACATGAACGCCGTCCGCCTGTGCGGGCCGGACGCCGAGGAAGAGAGCGCGGCCTTCGTGCTGTGGCAGCGAACGCTGGAAAGCCTGGCCGCGCGCCGCCGTGGAAGGCGTACGTGATAGGGTTTGTTGGATGCGCTCAACCAGATTGATTTTCGCGCTGGCTCTGGTTTTCCTGTGCAAATGGCGGGTGACCGTCGCCGCTCCGGCGCCCGGCTTCGACGATGAGATCCTCGCCTTCGAGGCAGCCGATCGCAGCGCGGCGCCACCCAAGGGCGCCATCCTTTTCGTGGGCAGCTCCAGCATTCGTCGCTGGACGACGCTTGCCAAGGATTTCCCCGAGCACGTGGTCATCAACCGGGGCTTTGGCGGCTCGGAGGTTGCGGATTCGGTGCGTCTCGCAAATCGGATTGTGATTCCCTACGCGCCCCGCCTGATCGTTTTCTACGCGGGCGGCAACGACATCAATGCGGGCAAGACGCCCACGCAGGTGGCGGCCGATTTTCAGGCATTCGTGGTGGCGATCCACACCCAGCTGCCGGCGACGCGGATCGCCTACGTTTCGATCGCGCCCAACCCGGCGCGCTGGGCGCAGGTCGACAAGGTCCGCGAGGCGAACCGACTCATTGCTGCCGCTGTCGCCAAGAACCAGAAGCTGGTCTTCATCAATGTCTTTCCGCAGATGCTGGGCGCCGACGGATTGCCGCTGCCGGGGATCTTCATCGACGATCGCTTGCACATGAACGAAGCCGGCTACGCCCTGTGGGTCCGCATCATCAAGCCGTACCTGGGCCCGCCGGACATTGCGGGCAAGCACTTGCCCGTCAAGAACTGAGGGCGGACGGACCGCTGGTGGCTGGCGCGAACCACGACAGCCCCTCGCAGGTCGCCGCCTCGCCCCGCCTGGTCAACACGAAGGCGTTGTGGGACGACAGGCCCAGGCGCTCGCCCCACGCGCGCAACCGGTGCAGGCCGAAGCCATAGCCAGAATACAGCGGCAGCAGCAGCACCTTACGTACGTCGAAACCGGCCGCGCGAAACTCGTCCGTCCAGGGTCGCGCGCCGAACCCGCGCCATTCGCTGAGGTGTCCCGAAAATTCGCCGTGGACGCGTGGAATCGCCTCGCGCAGGACAGTTCGCAGCGACAGTTCCCAGTTGCGTTGATCGCTCCAGCGCTGGCCCACGGCCACCTGTTGCGCCGGCTGTTTGCGTGGCCGGGTAAGCCATCCGAGGGCGAGATCCAGGCCGCCCAGCAGCAGGTGCAGATAATAAAACATCAACTGCAACGTCTTCCACGTGCGCGACGGCATGATATGCAACATCACGCCGCCGGGCCGCAGACAGCGGTGCATCTGCGCCAGTGCCGCGGGTCGTGCGCGGATGTGTTCGAGGACGCTGGAGCTGAAGATGAAATCGAAGCTGCCATTTGCGAAAGGCAATGAGGTCGCGTCGCAAACAAGGCGCCGCAAAACCGGCGCGGTGGTGGTGCCGGTGGCCAGGCGCGGCCGATACGAATCGGTGGTCACGAACGAGCGGCAGTACGGCACCAGCAGGGAACCCAGGAAGCCGTCACCGCCGCCGATCTCCAGCCCATCGCCAAGGCTGTTTTCGGGGACGCCATCAAACACCCATGCGAATTCCCGGCGCCGCTGTTTCGTTCGCGCCAGCGGCCAGGGCTCTCGGATTTGCATACACGACAAATTTATCTGGCGTGTACCAGTCAGGCAAGGCGGCGACAGACAAGCCATCGCGCGTTTCCTGGCCGCCTGGTAGAAGCGTCGGCAGGAAGTTCGATGAATCTTTCGGCGACCGAGGCACTGATTTTCGACTGTGACGGGACGTTGGCCGACACCATGCCCGCGCACTACCGCGCCTGGCTGCAGGTGCTCAAGCCGTTTGACGTTCCGTTTGCCGAGGACAAGTTCTACAGCCTGGGTGGCCGCCCCACGGTTGAGATCGCACGGCTGTTGCTGGGCGACAGCGCGGATCTCCACCAGATCGTGCGCGCCAAGGAAAAGGCCTTCGTCGACCAGATTGATCAGGTCGTGGCCATCGAAAAAGTGGTGCGCGTGGCGCGCGAGCGACGGAACGACACACCGATGGCGGTGGCTTCGGGCGGCCTGCGGCGCGTTGTGGAGATGACTCTGCGGCACATTGGCGTCCTCGATTGGTTCCCGGTCATCGTCTCGGCCGAGGACACGGCCCGCCACAAGCCCGAGCCCGACGTCTTCCTTGAGGCCGCCCGCCGTCTCGGGGTGAAGCCCGAAGGTTGCGTGGTCTACGAGGACACGGATCTCGGTGTCGAGGCCGCCCGGCGGGCCGGCATGCGCTTTGTCGATATCCGGGTGCTGTGACCGACAGCGGCTCGCCCCCACCCCGTCGAGCGAAGCTGGCGCTCGCGCTTGCCGCCGTCTATCTCATCTGGGGCTCTACCTACCTTGCCATTCGCTGGATGGTCGCCGATGTCCCGTCCTTCGTCGGTGGCGGGATTCGCTATGGCACGGCGGGCATCGCCTTCTACGTCATCGGCCGAACCTTCGGGGGCCAGCCGGCCACGCGGGCCGAGCTGCGCAATGTGGCCATTGTCGGGTTTTGCTTTCTCGGCGTGTCGAACGGGCTGGTCGGTCTCGCCTCGCGTCGGCTGCCGTCGTCGCTGACCGCGCTCATTCTCGCCGTCATGCCGCTGTGGGTGGCATTGTTGCAGGCGCTGCGGCCCCGGGGCGTCAAGCCGTCCTCGCAAGCGACCGTTGGACTTGTGGCGGGCTTTATCGGAACCGGCATTCTCGTGTGGCGCACTGGTGGCTCCCAGGCCGCCGTGGATCGGGCGGGCGTCCTCATGTTGACGCTCGCGGCGCTGGTTTGGGCGGCCGCCTCGCTGTTTGCCCAGAACGCCGCGCGCCCGAAAAGCTGGCCCGTCTCGGCAGGTCTCGAGATGATGATTGGCGGTGGCGCGCAACTGCTGTTCGCTGCCACGCGCGGCGATTTCGCGCGGGTCATCGCGTCGCCGCCGGGCTCTCGTGCCGTGTGGGCCCTCGCGTATCTCATCGTCATCGGCTCGTTTGGCTACGGCGCATTTTCCTGGCTGGTCCGCAACGCCTCGCCGGCCCTGGCCGCCACCTACGGCTACGTCAACCCGCTGGTGGCCGTCACCCTGGGCGCGTTGCTGGGGGGCGAGGCTCTCGGTCCGCGCATCTTTCTGGGCGGCTCTGTGATCGTGGCGTCGGTTTTTCTGGTCAGCACGGCCCGCCCGCGCGCCGTTCAGTCGTCCTGATCGATATCGGCGGCCAGCGCCTCGGACAGGCGGTACACGTGATTGCCGACGCTTTCGTAGGCATTCACCAGATCGGTCGCGCCCAGCCGGTAGGCGATCGCGTCGCCGTTCTGCCCGTCGGGCCCCTCTTTGAGCAGCGCGTGGCGCGCTTCGGATTCCATCGCGTTCAGGCGGATTTCGCGGCTGCGGGCCTCTTCGATGTCGGGCGCGTCCCCCGTTTCGAGAAACCGGACCAGCGCCAAAATGCCTTCCAGCAGAAGATCGTGCAGCGCCTTGACGGTGGCCTCATCGCGTTCGGGCATCTGCCACGCTTCCCCCGCTGGCACAAGCGCCATGCGTTTCTCGGTGCCGCGGTCCACGTGCCGCAACAGATCTTCAAGCGATCGCTGCAACTGCACCACCGATACCGCCGCCTGGCGCAATTTGGCCAGGCCCGCCTCTTCCGATTTCGTGCGGATCGCGCCGGCGAACAACGCCTCGATCTCACCCCGGGTATCGGCCAGCGTGTGTTCGCTTCGCCGGCCACTGTCCCGGTGACCTGTCAGACACAGATCGCGAATGCCGACCAGCGCCGTCCGGTGATTCTGCAGCACGCGCGCCAGGCCCGCCCTCAGGGCGTCGATGCCGGTCTGTCCCGAAAGTGCCGGAGGAATCGTCACCGCCCGCCGGGGCGCCAGACTTTGCAGCAACTTGGTGGTGGGCGGCAGCAGTGCGGCCAGCAAGACCGTGACCGCCAGCTGTGACAGTGCGAAAGCCGCGAACAGGTGCGTGCCGATGTTCGACGGCACCTTCGGCTGTACCGGCAGCAAGGTGTTGGCAGCCGTCGCCCACAGCCCGACGGTTGCGGCCAGAAACACCGTCCCGACCAGCGCCAGCGCGATGTGCGTGCGGGCCATGCGCCGCGCGTCCACCCCGAAGGGCCACGCCACGACGATGGTGGCCAGCGCCGCACCCAGCCCCGTGCCGGCCAGAATGGCGAGCGCGCCCTGTACGTCGATG
This sequence comes from Myxococcales bacterium, assembly GCA_025350815.1. Taxonomy (GTDB): domain Bacteria; phylum Myxococcota_A; class Polyangia; order Fen-1088; family Fen-1088; genus JANXXE01. The sequence goes on from JANXXE010000086.1 coordinate 24,726, forward strand.
CGGCCACTGGCCTGCGCCACGCTGAGTACAAGGACGTAGACCGGCGCCGGCCCTTGCAGCGCCAGCGCCAACACGACACCCAGCGCCGCACACGCCATCAATCCCAGAACGTTATCGGCGCGCAGGTGGTCGAGATAAGGAACCATCTCGGGATCGGTTACCAGGGGCTGCAAGCCGTCGCGCAGCATGTACAGGCCGTAGAACAGCAAGCCGCACCCGAGGACAATCTTGCCGAGGGATTCGCTGCGTCGGTCGATCGCCAGGGTCAACCAGATGACCCCGATGCCGACCACCAGCAGACCTTCCCTGGTCGAGGCCAGTACCATCGCCGACGGGGCAACCGCCGCCCCGAGCTGCGCGCCCAGCAAAACCGCGACACCGGGAATCACGGCCAGCAGATGCGATTCGACCAGACCGACGACCAATCCGGCGGCCGTGGTGGTGAACTGCGTGATGCCCCCCACCAGCACCCCGAGGGCAACGGCGGCCGGCGTCCGTCGACCGATGCGTGTCAGGAAGGACCGACTGCGCTGGCCCGTGTAGGATCGGCTGCCGCCCGACATCGTTCTTAGACCGAAGACCAGCAGCGCCAGGCCCCCTATGACCGTGCGCAGTTGCTTGCGCCGGTCGAGCGGCTTGATGCGTAAATCGTAGGGCTTGCTGCGCTTGTCGTCGTCGGCGCCCTGTTGTACGCGGATCTTGTTTCGACCTGGTTTAACTGTCTTGGGGATGCGAATCGTCAGGCGGTCGCCGCGCTGCTGAATGACGGGCGCTTCTTCCTTGCCGCTGAGGAACGCCCTGACCGGTGCCCGATTGGACGGATCCGCGCCCAAGAAATGGATTTCGACTGCGCTGCCGGGCGTGGGCTCACCGGGGGCGATCTCTAGAATCTCAAGTTTGCCGTCCGTTGTCACGGGCGTCGGCGATGCAGCGGGCGGGATGGCGCCGCCCTCGTCGTCGTCTCCACCGACCAGCAGGTACGCCGCGACCAAAGCAACGGACAGCCCCCACGCCAGCGTCGGTCGCCAGCGTCGATTCTGGCGGCGTTCAGCCATGGACAGCCCGCGAGGCTTGCTCGAACTTGCTGAAAGTGTTTCGCACAGCCCCGATCTGCAACAGCAGGTCCGCAAGCCACGGCGGCGTCGCGGCGCGGGTCTTCACCTCCAGGATGGCGCCCGGTGCAGCGCCTCGGGGCGGCCCCAGGGTCTCGCGTAGCAACGCGTGGTTGCGCTGCCACAGATCGACGGGCGGCGCATAAAATTCGATGCCCACATCCAGGGTGACGCGCAGGCTGCCGTCCTGGTCCTGCCAGGGCAGGCGCCGGTAGTTCACCAGACAGTCGGCCCGCAGCGGTTCGTCGTAGCGCCCGCAATAGGCGGCGATTTCGCGCAGGACCGCCTCGCCATCCAGACCGTACAGCGGACGCTGAATGTCGATCATCTCGGGCGTGACGAGCCCCGTGGCGAAGAAGGCCGGAACGTCGCGCTTCGGAATGCCGATGCGCCGCTTGCCGGTCTTTGCGCCGTCCCGAAACTTCAGTTCTAGCCACAGCACGGGTTGAAAGCGAACCATCTGCATGGGATTGGTCGCAAGCTCAGCCAGCGACGGGTGTAGATCGTAGTATTCCTTCGCGCGCATCTTCAGGTTGTGCTGGGCGTCGCTGACGCTGGCCTGGTACTGGTGCCGCGAGGCCGTGTCGAAATAGATGGTGGTCACGAAGTGCCGGGGCCGCGGCAGCTTGTTGGCGCCATCGCCCGTGAATCGGTGGTGCGGCAGGTGCTCGGACATGGCGGCCGCGAACAACGGGACCTTGTCGGACGCGACCGTATACTTCGCCTCATCGCGTTCCGAGGTCATCCGGTCATCGGCATCCCCGGCGGCCTGGGCCGCACCCCCACCGGGGCGCTGCGCGGTCATTTGATCGTGAATGCGGTCAGCTCTTCCTTCTGACCGCCGACCTCCAGAACCTTACCGACGCCGCGCGCGTACCAGAAGGCCTTGGTCGTGGCCGTGCCGGCTGCGCCCAGGCTGTGGCTGACCTTGATGCACTTGAAGGTACCGGCCGGCACGGTGACCGATTCGTCGACGGCCAAGACCTGCCAAGACTGGACCTGCGTCGTGGATTTGACGGCGGCGGCGCCCAGCTGAATGAATTCCTTGTAGGTCTCGGTCCACTTGGCGTTCAGCACGGTGTGCGCGGCGCTTTCGTCGAACTTCGTGCGGTAAGGCTCCCACCAGTCGTTTTCGGTCACGACGTCGGTACCCGACTTGAAGGATCGCTCGTACATATTGCCGATCACGATTCCGCCCGCGTTGGGCAGCTCGATGGCCTCCAACCAACCGACGGTCTTGTCGGCCTTGTCTTTCATTGTGGTGTGGCGATACGCCATGTGCGCAGCGTTGGCGCCCCCCGGGACCAGTTCCTTGGCATCGATGGTGATCACCTTGGTGGAGACGCCTTTGATCGGATCGGTGACCTTGTAGGTCCAGGAGCTGCCAATGGTCAGGGGGTAGTAGGGCCCGCTCAATATGGCCGCGTCCGTTGGCATGGCCGCGTCCGTTGACGGAACGTTGGCGGGTGTGGTCCCTCCGCTGGCGCCCCCGCCACAGCCGGCGATTGCGACAAGCAATCCCACTGCGAAGCCGGTTGCCCCCATGCCCGTCCGCCGCCTGCAAGTCCTGCCGTCGACGAGTGCCCGTGTTGCCATGACCTTCTATCTTATACCAACATCGCCCCCCTCGGGGTTCAGGTTGGCGCCTAACGCAATTGCCGAGGCGTGCTTGAGTACCGAGATGTTTTCGGGATAACGCCGCAACTGGCGCTCGACCAGCTTGCGCCCGCGCTCGCTCGCCGCCAACGGACCCAGGCTCTTGACCACCGTGGATGGCCACAGGTCCGCGTATTGTTCGCGCAGCCGCCAGGCGCGGCTGCCGTCGAGTCCGATGATCGAGTTGACGACTTCTTTGCAAATCTCCACCATCTTTTCGCGCATCTGCCACGCCCGCGCGTCGTCGGATTCGGTGATGGTCTCGAACACCGCCTTGGGCGCCCGTTCGAGGTAACGTTCGCGCCACTTCCAGCTTCGATCGCTGGTCATCCCCACCAACGAGGCGATCACAGACACGGGGGCGTACTCGCGGGCGACTTTTCGCAGCTCCCACGCGCGGTCGTCGTCCAGCATCGCGATCGACTTGCACAGTACCCGGGCGTTCAGGTACTCCGCGATCCGCGGTCCCAGCCCGGCCAGCCACGTCTCCCGCATCTGCCAGGCGCGCGCCGAAGGGATCGTCGACACCGACGCCACCACGACATCTCCGTGGTCCGCGGACAGGCGCTCCCGCAGTTCCCAGGCTTCGTCGGTGTCGGCGGTGTCCAGCGAGTTCATGACCTCGACCGGCACCACGGTCACCAGGGCCTTGCGCAGCGCCACGGCTTGCGGGTCCAGGCGGGCCAGGCCCGACAGCGATCGCGCCACCCGGACCGGCACCTGCGTCGACAGGGTTTGGCGCAGCTGCCAGCTTGCGGCATCCGTCAGACCTGAAATGCCCGTGGCGATGACGTCGGGGGACTTGTTGGCGTATGCGCGGCGCCGCTCATCGACGCTGGGTCCAAATAGACCGCTTAGCAGGTAGGCCGCGACGTGGGGCTCGCGCTCGGCGCGCCGGTCAACCATTTCCAGGAAGGCGCGCAGGGCGTGCGCGGGCTCGGACAGCGTCGATGTCGTTCGGTGTGGCGCCGTGATTTCGTCACGACGCAGGCGTTCGATCGCGGGACCGGCCCCGGCGCGCGCGACGTCCTGTAGTAGTTGGAACACCCGTTCGACGGTGGCGTCCAGATTCTGATCGTTGTCGATGATGACCCAGCGTGCGGGATCGCGCGCGGCGATTTCGCGATAGCCCGCGCGAAAGCGTTGCTGCATGCCGACCCCCGACAGGCCCTTGCGCGAAGGTGGCCGATTGTCCGGGGCCAAGATCTTGGCCACCCGACGGCGCGCGCGCGCGATATGTGGATCGATGTCGATGAGGACGACGATGTCGGGCACCAGGCCGCCGGCCGCCGCGTCCAGAACGGGGCGTACGTACGCTTCTGGAAGGCCTCGACCAAACCGACCCAGAACCTCCGCGCTGTAAAGAAATCGATCAGCGATCACGACGTCCGACTTGCCCAGGGCCGGCCGGGTCATTTCGTCCAGCAACTGCACGTCGCGTGTGACGTAAAGAAAGAATTCGGCGTGCGGCGTCAGATCAAGATTGCGCGCGTCGCGGCCGAACTCGCGTATCGCCTGCGTGACGGGCGAGGCGAACTTGCCCCCTTCACGCAGATGTTCGACCGACAAGCCTGTCTCGCGCAGCCTGTGCGCCACCCGGTTCGACACGGTTGTCTTGCCGCTGCCATCGATGCCTTCGAATACGACGAACATTAGAATGCCGCTCCCGCTTGAAGGACCACTGCCTTGTGGTCGGTGATTGTGGTGTCTCCCGCGAACAACTGCGAAAGGATTCCGCTTGGCCGCTGGGCCAACTCGACCTGCAGGGTCAGACGGGCCCGTCGCCAGTAGCCGACGTTGACGCCCACAAAACCTTCGGTGACGACGTCATCCGGATTCCCCGTGTCGGCATCAAGCGCGCCCAGGGTCACGAAGGGTTCAACGTAAACCTGCCCCGCCGACAGACCGCCGTGCCGCCAGGCGACGATGGCCCGCGCCGTTGCGAACGTGGCGTCGTAGCGGCGGTCGAAATCGGGGCCGTACCACGACGATCCGGCCATGCCTTCAGCCCAGACGCGCAGCCCGTGGGTCGCGAAGGGCAGGTCCAGTTTCATGTCGCCCCCGAATAACCAGAAGTGCGCGATGGCGCCAAGAATCTTGGCGGTCCGGCGTTCGACAAAGCCCGCCAGCCGGACGGGTCCGGGTGTCACCGAGATACGAATGGCGGTGTTCTGGCTGTCGGTCGATTCCCCCTTGAGGTAGGCGCCGCCCATCTCGGGGTTGGAGGCCTGAAAGGCACCGATGGTCACGGCGGGATCCAGTTTCCCGCCGCCGCGCACCTGTGCGATCGCCCCGGGCCGTCGCCCGGCCACCGCGAGGCGGTTCAGCAGCAGGTCATGCAGCACCCCTCGATTGGCCATGGGCAGCGTCCAGGCCGATTCCATCTCGATGATCGAGATCGGCATCTTGAACTGACCGAAGCGCGCCACAAAGTGCCGGCTTTCGGCCTCGGCGTAGACATCGTTCGCGCGGGGCTTGCCCGCCAGTTCGAGCTCCAGTGTCAGGGCCAGCCAGCTCATCGCCTGGTAGTCGACGCCCAGACGCGCGCTGGCCAGTGCCAGGTCGACGGCCTGGTGTGGCGCCGAAGCGGTGCCATCGATCGGTTCAGATTCGTCGCTGACGTACCCAGCCTGCGCGAACAGGCGCCCATGGATGGTCAGGGGGGATTCCGGCGCGTCGTCGGCCCCGGCGAAACGGGTCCCCAGCGGCGACGTCAGGACCGCGGAGCACAGCACGCATCGTCGAAGGGAACGTCGAAGGGAACGTCGCATCTGTTTTCCGGGTGGGGCGTCGCTGACGCAGGCGCCTTTCCGCGCCACCGCATGCTACACGCAGCAAGCGCGAACCGGCAAGGCGCTTGCTGCGCGCTTGCGGTGTCTTGGCCGGTCCCTTGTCGGCCTCCAACAGCGCTGCCATGATCTGTTCGTGGTTCCAGCGGTGGTTCCCGTTATTCTGGCGGCCGGGGCGTCGTCGCGCATGGGGCGCCCGAAGGCGTTGCTTGATTTCGACGGCCGTTGCAGCCTGGAACTTGTGCTGGCGGCGTGCCGGGTCGCTGGGCTTGGGCCACCGGTGATTGTCGTGAGTCCGTCTTGCCACGCGCTGATGGAAAGGGTCGCGTCCGCCGGGATCGTGGCCAGTATCGTGGTCAACGACCACCCCGAACGGGGTCAGACGTCGTCGCTGCAAACCGGGCTGCGGCACCTGCCACCGGCGGACGCTTTCCTGATCTTCCCCGTCGACTACGTGCTGGTCGAATCCGTCGACGTCAGCGCCGTGATCGATGCGTTTTGCCGGCCCGGGCCGCGGCGCCCCCCCATCGTCATTCCGTCGTGGCGCAACCGACGTGGCCATCCCGTGCTGGTGGATTTGGCGCTGCGGGCGGAATTTCTCGCGCTAACACAAGGCGCATCGGCCCGCACAGTTATCGACGCCCACGCGGCCGAAATCGCGTACGTGCAGGCCTCCTGCGACAGTGTGCTCCAGGACATGGACACGCCCGGGGACTACCGGTGCTGCCTGGATCGCTTGCGGCAACGGGGCTAAGCTGCCGGCGCGATGGAGGTCTCGCGCAAGGTCATGCGTCGCGCGTCCGAACTGCTGGACGATGGCGTGTGTTTTGCCTTGTGCACGGTCGTGGGCGCGCGCGGCAGCGTTCCCGGCAAATCCGGGGCGAAGATGATCGTGCTGCCGGACGGCTCGCAGTTCGGCACGGTCGGCGGCGCGGGGCTGGAAGAAAAAACCAAGGCCCTTGGCCGTCAGTGCCTGGTCGATCGCAGGGGCGGCACGTTCAAATTCGATCTGGCCCATCACCGCCCGGGCGCTCTCGATAGCCTGTGCGGCGGTTCGGTGGAGATCTTGGTGGAATATATGGGTGCTGTTCCGCATGTCCTGATTTGCGGCGGCGGTCACGTGGGTCTCGAGGTTGCGCGCCTGTGCGAGCAACTCGAATATATCCATTCGGTTTTGGATGACCGCCCGGAATTTTCGGCGCGCACGCGGTTCCCCGGGGCCCGGCATTTGTTCACGGCGCGGCCCGAGGATTTCTTCCCCGCCAACGATCTGCGCGCCTATTCGCACGTCATCGTGGTGGGCTATTCGCACCGGGTCGACACCGAGGCCCTGTTCCACTGCGTGCAGGGTTGCCGTGGCTACATTGGCCTCATGTGCAGCCGGCTCAAGCGCCACGAAATGTTCGAGCGCCTGCGCGCCCGCGGCGTCACGGATGCCGACCTTGCGCGCGTGGAAGCGCCGGTCGGCGCGATGATCGGCGCCGAGACGCCAGCGGAAATCGCAGTTTCGATCCTCGGGGGCATCATCCGGCACCACAAAGGGGTCGCGGCCGAAAATCAGGGAGATCACATCGATGGCCAGCAAGACAAAATCCAAGACATCAAGCCGTTCCGGCAGCGCCAAGGCAGTTAGTCGCAAGGGCCCGACGGGCCTTAGCCGGCGCGGCTTCATGCAAGGGGTCGGCGTCGCCGGCGGCGTGGCCCTGGTCGCGACGGAAGATGCACGGGCGGCAGCCGCACCGAAGACGCGCGGGCCCAAACGCGCGCCCGTCACGCTGAACGTGAACGGCAAGGATCGCACGGTGACCATCGAACCACGGGTCACCTTGTTGCGGGCGCTGCGCAACCACATGGATCTGACCGGTGCGAAAGAGGGCTGCGATCGCGGCGGGTGCGGCGCCTGCAGTGTGCAGGTCGACGGCGCGCTGGTGGCGTCGTGCATGATGCTGGCCGTGGATGCCGTCGGCAAGAAGGTGCTGACCATCGAGGGCCTGGCCAAGGGCGACCAGCTGCACCCGATTCAAGAAGCGTTCGTGAAGCACGATGCCCTGCAATGCGGGTTCTGCACGCCCGGCATGGTCATGGCGTGCAAGGCGCTGCTTGACGGCAACAAGAATCCCACGCTGGCGCAGATCAAGAAGGGGCTGTCCGGCAACATCTGCCGCTGCGGCACGTACACCCGCATCTTCGCCGCCGTCGACACCGCGGCCAAACAGGTCTGAGGAGAACGCCCATGCCCAAGATCAAGACCAAGGTCGGGTTTCGCGGTCACACCAAGGACATCGACGTCGACATTCCGGAAGGCGAGCCGGCGCCCTGGGGCGCGGACGCACAGCTCAAGCACGTGGGCACGGACATCCCGCGCATCGACGGTGTCCTCAAGGTCAGCGGGCGCGCCAAATACACCTACGATCAACACCCGCCCGGCATGCTGTGGGCCAAGATGCTGCACTCGCCCTGGGGCGCGGCCGCCATCAAGTCGCTGGATGTCGACGCGGCGCGGGCCGCAGCGGGCGTCAAGGGTGTCTATCTGTTCAAGGACAAGGGCCGTCCGTTACGCTACCACGGCGACGAGATCCTGGCGATTGCAGCCGAAAGCGAGGAAGAGGCCGAGGACGCCTTGCTGGCGGTGAAGATCGAGTACGACCGCAAGCCCGTGGTGACCACCGTCGAGGCCGCGTTGTTGCCCGGTGCCGCACTGGTGTTCGAGGGCGAGCAGAATCTGAAGCCCGACAAACCCGCCGGTGACAAGGACAAGGTCGCCGCCGCCATCGCCAAGGCCGACAAGATCGTGCAGGCCACGTACACCACGCAGGTGCAGACGCATTCGTCGCTGGAAACGCACGGCGCGCTGGCGATGTTCGGCAAGGATGGCACCCTGACGGTCTATTGCAGCACGCAGGCCACCTTCAACGTGAAGGGCGAGGCCGTGCATGCCTCGGGCCTGACCGACGACAAGGTGCGTGTGCTGGCCGAGATGGTCGGCGGCGGTTTCGGCAGCAAGATGTCGCTGGCGCCGTCGGGCAAAGCGGCGATTGAGCTGGCCAAGCAAACCAAACGTCCGGTGAAATTGATGCTGTCGCGCGAGGGCGAACATCTGACCGGCGGCAACCGGCCGTCGTCGGTCCAGTCGATGAAGGCGGGCGTGGCCAAGGACGGCAAGATCCTGGGCTTCATGCTGGAAAGCCACGGCTCGGGCGGCGTCACCGGTGGGGCCGGCGTGGCCAACCCGGTCATTTACCAGGTCGGCGAAAAGCACAAGAGCGGCGGATCTGTTTACACAAACGCTGGCCCCGCGGCCGCCATGCGCGCGCCCGGGCACCCGCAGGGGATCTTCGCGCTCGACAGTTTTCTCGACGAGTTGGCGCACGCCATCGGCATGGATCCGCTGGAGCTGCGTCGCAAGAACACCGAGGACGAGGTGTATCTGGCGCAGTGGGAGCTGGGCGCGGCGAAAATCGGCTGGAAGGAACGCCGTAACAAAATCCCGGGCGCAGGCGCGGGGACGGTCAAGCGGGGCATCGGCATGGCGTCGTCGCTGTGGCGGCAGATGGGGGGCCCCGGGACCGAGGTCGACGTCGTCATCCACAGGGACGGCACGGTCGAGGCCAAGAACGGCGCGCAGGACATCGGAACCGGCACGCGCACCTTGATGGCGACCATCGTCGCGGAGGAGCTGGGCCTGTCGCCGTCGCAGATCAAGATCTCGCTGGGCGACACGCGCTGGCCAATCGGGCCGGCCTCGGGCGGGTCAAAGACGGCGCCGTCGATTGGGCCGGCCGCGCGTACGGGCGCCTACCAGGCCAAGCTGAAGCTGCTGGCGCTGGCGTCCGCCAGGCTGAAGGTGCCCGTCGCTGACCTGCGAATGGAGGGCGGTCTGGTTGCGGGCCGCGGGCAGCGGTTGACCTTCGCCGAGGCGTGCGCGCTTATCGACAAGAAGGACGGGGCACTGACGGTGCGGGGCGTGCGGGCCAAGAATTACGACGCCTACACGACGACCTCCCACGGCTGCATGTTTGCCGAGGTCGAGGTCGACACGGAATCCGGTGCCGTGCGCCCCATCAAGCTGGTCACGGTGCAGGACGCCGGCCGCATCATCGACAAGCTGCTGTTCGAAAGTCAGATGATAGGCGGCGCCATTCAGGGGATCTCCTACACGCTGCACGAACAACGCCTGCTGGATCCGCACTACGGCGTGCAAATGAACGCGGACATGTCGACCTACAAGATTGCAGGTCCGATGGAGATGCCCGAGATCGTGCCCATCGCGTTCGACGTGTCCAACGCCGGTAACAACTGCGGAATGATGGGCGTCGGCGAGCCGCCCAATATCCCGACGGCCGCCGCCATCGGCAACGCCATCTTCAACGCCACCGGGGCGCGCGTGCGATCCCTGCCCATAACGCCGGACCGTATGCTGGCCGCGCTTGGCGCCCGCCCCAGCAGGAGGATCTAAGTCATGCGCAATTTCAGCTACGTCATGCCGCAGACCATCGAGGCCGCATCGATCGCGGCGGCCCAGAAGAACAGTGTTCTCAAGGCCGGCGGGATCGATTTGCTGGATTTAATGAAAGGCGATCTGGTCCGGCCCGACCATCTGGTGAACCTTCTATCCGTCGGCAGTCCGGCGTTGCGCGAGGTAGCGGTCAAGGACGACGGGTTGCACATCGGTGCCCTGGTGACGCTGGCGCAGCTGGCGGCCAGTTCCACCGTTCCGTCGGTGCTGGCGCATGCGGCATCCGTGGCGGCCACGCCGCAGATTCGCAACGTGGCAACGGTCGGGGGCAACATCGCCCAGCGCCCGCGTTGCTGGTACTTCCGCAGCGCCACCTTCAACTGCGCGCGCAAGGGCGGTAACACCTGCTTTGCGCAGGAAGGCGACAACCGCTACCACGCGCTGTTCGACAACGGCGACTGCGCGGTCGTGCAGGCGTCCAGCACGGCGTCGCCCCTGGTGGCACTGGGCGCGACGGTGGTCACCAACAGACGCCGGATTGCGGCTGGTGAATTCTTCGTGCCGACGTCCGTCGACATCACGAAAGAACACGTGCTGGGCGAAGGGGAAATCATTAGCGAGATTTTCATCCCCGCATCCGCCCGCGCCCTGAAGGCCGCCTACCGCGAGGCGGGCGAACGCGAATCCAACGACTGGGCTCTGGTGTCAGCGACGGTGGCACTGGATTTCGACGGCGCACTTGTGAAGACCGCGCGGGTCGTACTGGGCGCTGTGGCGGCGGTGCCGTATCGGGTGATTTCGGTCGAGGAGGCCTTGCGGGGCAAACCCATCACAGCCGCAAACGCAGCACGCGCGGCCGAAGGCGCTTTCGCAAAGGCGAAACCCTTCGCGTTGAACACCTACAAGGTGTCGCTGGGCAAGACCATCCTCAAGCGCGCCATTCTTGCGGCCGCGGGTCAGCCCGAACTTTCAACGGCGGGAGGTTAGTCATGGCCACGTCCAGCAACCGCGGACCCAAGTCCAGCGCCCACACACCGTCGGTGCGCGACGGACTGTGCCGCTACATCCGCAGCAAGGGCATGGTCGTCAACATCGACGAGGATCCCGCGCAGGATAACAGCTTCGTCGCGCGCTACATGGCCGCCGACCCGAACGCACTGCCCTACGACGCCACGATCTGGTGGTGCACGATGACGTCCAAATCGATGGGTCCCGACGACGGCCCCTGCAACCGCGAACGCTGCATCGCCGGCCGCGGCTGCTACGTGGCCGAACTGACGACCAGCTGAATCGAGGCGGCCGACCTACCGGGCGCCGGCCGCGATGTCCTTCGCCGCCTTGGCGATGTCCGCGCGCGCCTGCATGTAATTTCCCACCGCCACCAGGAATTCAGTCAAGTCGTCGGCCTTCTTGCCCTTGCGCGATTTCTTGCCGCAGCTTTCCCAGGCGCGTAGCTGACGGGCCTCTTCCTCGTAAAATCGGGTCTGTGACAGCTTCCATGTCTTCGACGGCACGCCCTTCGGATCGATGTCGGTCAGCAGCGTGCCGCACACGTTGCGCACGCGGGTCATGAACGCGACAGCGTCTTTCTTGTAACAAGTGTCGGCCAGGAATTCGAGCATGGCCTGCGTGTTCTTCATCTCGGCCAGTCCCGGCACCGCACAATGCATGAACTTCTCGAATGCAATTCCGGGTGGCGTCGGGGCGCCGCCCGCGTGCCAGGCATTGCCCGCCTCCTGGATCAGGGCGTCGACGTCCTTGACCCCCTGGCGTCCCTTGATCTTCTCGGCGTAATCCTCGACCCCCGCGCGCAGGCCCTTGAGGCTGATCCGGTATTTTTCCAGCGGTGCCGCGAACGCCGCCGGCGCGTCGGCAAAGCCGCCAAATGCCTGCTCGGCGCGCTCGGCCTTGGGCACGCATTCGGTGACGAGGTGTTCGGAGAACGTCTTTTGCTGCGTGAAGTAGGCGCTTTCGATGCGCTGCTGAATCTGGTTGGCGGTGGAGAACATGTTGATTTCCACCTCGCTCGACATGACGCAGTTCCAGAAGGAACCGGTCTCGCGCTTGTCCTGATCGGCCCAGCGATCGAAAAATGCCAGCGTCTCCTGTGCGGCGCTGTTCTTGCGGCGATCCTGCATCAGCTTGTAGCCGACCAGGCCGATCGCCAGCAGGCCGACCGCCACGTAGATTGTTCGCGTGCGTTTGGCAGTGGCCGCCCTGCTGGCCATCAGGCGCGCATATTCGTCGTTGGCACCGCCGCCGCCCGCCAGGGGCGCGCCGCACTTCGAGCAACTGGGGAAGCTTGGCAGATTGTGATGCCCGCACTTGGGACAGGGGATCATGGGCGCCTCCTAGTTTTTTGTGCCGGAGTGTTTGGAAAATACCGCCCATGACTTCAAATAGTCGAGCGCCATCTGCAACTGATAGTCGCCCAGGCGTTGCTGCTCGATCGCCTTTTCACCCTGCGCATTCTTCAGGTGGCGCTCGTAGTTGCGCTCGCGCAGGGTATCGCCGTCGCCCAGATCCGGTGATGGCGCGACCGCGTCGACCAGGATGTTCGGGACCAGCCCCTGTGTCTGAATGGAACGGCCGCTCGGCGTGTAGTACAGCGACACCGTCAGCTTCAGGCCGCAGGGCTTGGGCCCGCAACCGTCGACGGTCATCACCGTTTGCACAGATCCCTTACCAAAGGTCGGCGTGCCCAGCAGCAGGGCGCGTTGGTGATCTTGCAGCGCCCCCGCGACGATCTCGGCGGCGGACGCCGTGGCCCCGTCGACCAGCACGATCATGGGGAAGCCACTCCAGGTGCCGCGGCTGTGCGCCATTTGGCGATCCATCTCGCGGCCGCCCTTGCCCACGGTCCGCACGATCAGCCCCTCGCTGATGAACCGGTCCGCAACCTTCACGCCCTGGTCCAAAAGGCCCCCCGGGTTGCGCCGCAGGTCCAGCACCAGGCCGCGCAGGCCCCCCTTGGCGTCGGCCTTCTTCTTGATGTCTTCCAGCGCTTCCACCAGTTTCGCGTCGGTGTTCGACGAAAAGATACGCAACTTCACAAAGCCGTAGCCGTCCTCCAGCATCCGGCCCTCGACGGTCTTGACCTCGAATTTCTCGCGTTTGATTCGGACGGTGATTTCTTTGCCCCGTCGGTCCAGCGTCAACACCACCTCGCTGCCCGACGGTCCCTGGATGCGGTTCACGGCGTCCTCGAATTCGCCCACCTCCGCACCGTCGATCTTCACAATCAAATCGCCCGGTTCGATGCCCGCGCGCGCCGCTGGCGAGCCGTCGATGGGTGACACCACCACCAGGCCGCGCTTCTTCTTTTCGAGATCGATGCCGATGCCCGTTATTTCGGCGTCGCCCTCGGTCTCCCGGCGCAGCCGGTCGTATTCCTCGGGATCCATGAAGCGTGAATGCGGATCCAGCGTGTCGGTCAGGCCGCGCGCGGCGCCGTACATCAGGTCGGCCTCCGACACGTTTTCGACGTAGTTGTTCTCGATATACGACAGCACCTTGGCGAACACGTTCAGCTTCTTGTACGGGTCGAAGCGCCCGGCCAGTAGTGGCCGGCTGAACACCACGCCCGCGGCGAAGCTTGCCGCCACGAACAGCGCCAGGACCCAGATGCGTCTCATGGCGGGGATTATAGTGCCTGTCGCGGATCGACGCTGGTCCGATCCCGCCACAGCTCGAAGCCGACCACAGCCGCCCCGTCAAGGGTGCGCCCGGCCACGCCGAGAATCTGGCCGCCGGGAACCACCGTCCCCTCGCTGACGGCGGTCTGCCGCAGCCCCGACAGGATGCTGACCCAACCGGACGCGTGCTCGACGACGATCGCAAAGCCCCCTTGTGGCAAGGGGGCGACGCGCCGGACGGTTCCGGCCTCGATGGCCCGGACAGGTTCGTTCATGCGCGTGAGGATATTGACCCCGTCATGCCGAAATTCGGCCCCGGTCGCCGGATCGCGCCGCAGCTGCCGTGCGCCCACGATGGTGCCGGCGACCGGGCGCGTGAAGTGCAGCGTCGCCGTTGCAGCCGAGGTCGGGGCCGGCCCGCGCCGGCGCAGCGTCTCTTCTACGGCCTCGCGTTCCGCCCGCACGTGCGCCAGTTCCTCCTTGTTGAGCCGCGCCTCCAGCAAGCTGCGCCCGACAACCGCCAGGGCCAGATCCACCGCCTGCGCATCGTCCCGCCGCTGGCTGGCGTTCGCCATGAAACCCAGTTGTCGTCGTCGGACCAGGCGATAGGCCGCCCAGGCCTGGTGTCGCGACAGGTTCGCAGCCGTCGCCCAGTGTTCCGCCAGGATCTTTTCTCGCTCGCGCATCTTGTCGACGACAGGCTCTGCGGCCAGCAGGAGGCACAGTCCGACGACCGCGCTAAGCACTTCGCGGTCCTCCCGGCGGGGTCGTATAACGCCCCGAAAGCCAGCCGGCACCCAGCGCCACCAGCAGGCCGATCAGCAATTCCCCGACGTGTAACGTGGGCGCGTGGACCGTCGGCAAGTTCGAAAATGGGCGCAAGGCCGCCCCCACGACACTGCGGAACAGCGCGGACGTTGCGGCAAGTCCAACGGCACAACCCCCGGCGGCTGCTGCGGCGCCCAGTATCGCGGCGGGCAGGCGAATGCCGGCGGGTGTCGCACCGAGAAGCGACAGCGTCTCGGCCAGTTCCCGTCGCTGTCCCCGACCCTTGCCGAGCGACCACACCAGCGCGGCCAGTCCCGCAATCGCCGCCAGGACGAAGATCAGCTGCCCCAACCAGCGGGCCAGATTCACCCACGACATCAGGCGGGCCAACCCACTTTCCATGGCGTCGACCTCGGCGATGCCGCCCAGCTTGCGCAGCCGCGCCGCCAGCTCGGACGCGCGTGCGGGCAGATTCTCCGACGGCAACAGCGCCACTTCCAAAGACCGCGGCAGAAACCCGTCCTCGAGACCATCAAGCAACACGTTGGCGTTGCCCAGCGATTCGACCTCGCCGCGCAGGCGTCGCAGGGCTTCGTCGGATTCGACCTTCTTGACCGCCCGGATGCCCGGCAGTCGGCGCAGGATGTCGGCGATGGCCTCCACTTTGGCCGGGCTCGCGTCGTCGCGCAGGTAGGCAATCACATGCAGGTCTTGCTCGATGAGGGGTGCAAGCTCGGCGGCGGCGCGGGTTCCCAGCACGGCGGCCGCCGCGAGTGCCGCGAGTGCCGCGAAGGCCGCGAGCAGGGCGCACAGGCTGCTGCCGTGGCGACGAGCTTCGCGACGTGTGCGGCGCAGGACCCAGGTCGCTGTCATCGCCGGCTCTTGGCGTCGGGACGCCCGTCGATGGTGGCGGCGACATCGCCTGCGGGCGGGGCGGGAAAGCGCCGCGTGGTCGTGCTGGCGCCGACAAGGGCGATGCTGGGCGCGCCGCCGACGATGCGGCCGTCTTGCAGTTGGATACGACGGCCCTGACCGCGCGACAAAGCCTCCATGAAGGCGCTGTCGGTCGAGGCGCACAAGACGGCGGCACCGGCGTCGCGCGCAAAACGAATGGCCGCAGCGGCGCGCTCGCGATCGCCGGGATCCAGGCTGACGGTGGGATCATCGAGGATGATCAGCGGGGGCGTTCCGACCAGCGCGCGCGCCAGCGCCACCAGTCGCCGCTCTCCCGCGGATAGCTTTCCGATGACGGTGTCGGCGCTGGCCGCAACCCCGGTCAACGCCAAAGCCTGACGGGCCTCCCGGTCCGCGGCGCCGACGCTTTCCCCCCGCACCGCCAGGGCCAGCATGACGTTTTCGAGAGCGGTCTCCTGACGAATCAGCGGCGGCTCGGGCGGCAGGTAGCCTATATTTCGCCGCACAAAAGGCAGCGACGACGGTTGCAGCGCCACGATGTTGCGCCCGCCGACGCTGACAGACCCCGCCGTCGGGCGAAGCGCGCCTGCCGCGACAGCCAGCAACGTGGTCTTTCCGGCGCCGCGGGGGCCATAAACGATGACCGTCTCGCCCCCTTGCAGCGCAAAGGTGACGTGATCCAGCAGCACGCGCCCGTCTCGCCGCAGACAGACGCCCTCAAGCGCTAGCACCGACCCATCTTAAGGGCGCCGGCGGTAGTTACTCAATTTCTCGATTGCGTCTGCGGCGGACCCCAACTAGAAGGGGCGCCAGACCGGCGTCAGGCCGAGTGTAGTGTAGTGCCATGACTTGCTTTCCACAGGGGGTTGATGGGGACAAGTCAGCGCACAGGTTGGCGATTTCGCAATTCATCCACAGGTTTCTCGACAATTCACATACACACAATATATAGTGTGTGACACTGTCGTGAAACACCATATACAGTGTTTTTTATTGACAACTGGGGTCGTCATGAGACCTATTAGGGGCCGCTTTTGTCTTGCCGCGCCAGGGGTTTTTGGGAATTCGGCGGACAGGAACGACGAGGGGGCCGTTGAAAAATTTCGATTCCGGAGGAGGGACTGCTGATGCTTGAGAAGCAGGAAGTAAAGCGAAACAGGGGTGGTCGGGCGACCGGGGCCGAGTCACGCGCGCACGGACAGCCCGATGCGTCAAGGACTCGCAGGAAGACCCAGTCCGGGCAGGCTGTCCCGGGCGAGAAGGTCACCGAAAGACTGGGGATGTCGGTCGAGCGGTATTTCACCCGCGTCGGCGACGACGGATATGCCGGTGTCCAGTGGGAGGCGCGCACCGCCAGCATCAGCGGCGAAAACGGCAAGATGGTGTTCGAGCAGCGCGATGTCGAGGTTCCCGTCGCGTGGAGCCAGACCGCGACGAACGTCGTCGTACAGAAATACTTCCGCGGCATGATGGGCTCGCCCGAGCGCGAGAACTCGGTCCGCCAGCTCATCAACCGCGTGGCCGACACGATCACGAACTGGGGGATGAAGGACGGCTACTTCGCCAGCGCGGAAGCGGCCGAGACCTACCGGGCCGAGCTCAAGCATCTGCTGGTGCAGCAGAAAATGTCGTTCAATTCGCCGGTGTGGTTCAACGTCGGCGTCGAGGCCGAGCCGCAGTGTTCGGCGTGTTTCATCAACAGCGTCGAGGACACCATGGATTCGATCCTGGGCCTGGCCAAGACCGAGGGCATGCTGTTCAAGTACGGCTCGGGCACGGGCACCAACCTGTCCCCGCTTCGTTCTTCGCGCGAATACCTGAACGGCGGCGGCACGGCGTCGGGGCCGGTCAGCTTCATGAAGGGCTTCGACGCCTTTGCCGGCGTGATCAAGTCGGGCGGCAAGACCCGCCGCGCCGCCAAGATGGTCATCCTGAACGTCGACCACCCCGATGTGGAAGACTTCATCTGGTGCAAGGCCAAAGAAGAGAAGAAAGCCTGGTCGCTGATCGACGCCGGCTACGACGGTTCCTTCGACGGCGAAGCGTACAAGTCCGTCTTCTTCCAGAACTCCAATAACTCGGTGCGTGTCACCGACGACTTCATGGAAGCCGTGCAGAAGGATCGCGACTTCACCACCCGCGCCGTGCGTGACGGCCGGCCGGTGCAGACCTTCAAGGCCCGCGATCTGTGGCGTGCGATCGGTCAGGCCGCCTGGGAATGCGGCGATCCGGGGCTGCAGTTCGACACCACAGTGAATGCCTGGCACACGTCGGCAAACACCGCCCGCATCAACGCGTCCAACCCGTGTTCGGAGTACATGTACCTCGATGACTCGGCTTGCAACCTGGCGTCGCTGAACCTGCGCAAGTTCGAGACGACCGGCGGCGGATTCGATGTCGAGGCCTTCAAGAAGGCGGTCGAGATCACCATCCTTGGCCAGGAAATAATCGTCGGGAACGCGAAGTACCCCTCGAAGCCGATCGAGGCGAACTCGCACCGCTTCCGGCCGCTGGGTCTGGGCTACGCGAACCTCGGCTCGTTGTTGATGTCGCGCGGCCTGCCCTATGACTCGGCGCCGGCGCGGGCCTGGTGTGGCGCCATCACCGCATTGATGACGGGCTGGGCGTACCGCACCAGCGCCGCCATCGCGCGTGACGTGACGGGGCCCTTCGACGGATACCCCGAAAACGAGCAGCCGTTCCTGGGTGTCATGAAGAAACACCGCCACCACGTCGACAAGATAGACAGCGCCTACGTGCCGGCCGTCCTGATGTCGGGCGCGCGCGACGCCTGGGACGACGCCATTCGCGTGGGCACCGAGCATGGCTTCCGCAACGGCCAGGCCACCGTGCTGGCACCGACGGGCACCATTGGCTTCATGATGGACTGCGATACCACCGGAATTGAGCCGGACATCGCGCTTATAAAGTACAAGCGGCTGGTCGGCGGCGGCATGATCAAGATCGTCAACAACACCACCGAGCAGGCGCTGAATCGGCTTGGGTACGACGACAGCCGCGTCAAAGGCATCGTCGAATATATCGATCGCGAGGAGACCATCGAAGGGGCGCCGGGGCTGGACGACAGCCACCTGCCCGTCTTCGATTGCGCCTTCCGCGCTGCGAACGGGACGCGATCCATTCATTTCCAGGGGCACATCCGGATGATGGCGGCGGCGCAGCCGTTCATCTCGGGTGCGATCTCGAAGACGGTGAACCTGCCGGCGGACTCGACGGTCGAGGACGTGCAGGAAGCCTATATGGAGTCCTGGAAACAGGGCATCAAGGCCGTGGCCATCTACCGCGACGGGTGCAAGCGGACGCAGCCGCTGTCGACCAGCAAGGTGGATCCCGGGCTGGGCAAGTCAAACGCGGCGGGCGCGCTGGCCGCCGCGGCCCTGGTCAGTGCGGGTGGTCCGCCACCGGTGGTGCGGCGCAAGCTGCCCGACGAGCGGCGTTCCGTCACGCACAAGTTCTCGGTGGCGGGCCACGAGGGATATGTCCATGTGGGTCTGTACGAAAGCGGGCAGCCGGGCGAGATCTTCGTTCGCATGGCGAAGGAGGGCTCGACCATTTCGGGCCTGATGGACAGCTTCGCGACCGCCATATCGCTGGCCTTGCAGCACGGCGTTCCCCTGAAGCTGCTGGTGGACAAGTTCTCGCGCACGCGCTTCGAGCCGGCCGGCTTCACCGGCAATCCCGAGGTGCCGCGCGCGACATCGATCATGGACTACCTGTTCCGCTGGTTGGGCTCGAAGTTCGTGCGCGAGGCGCCGGCAGAGGCCACCTCCGAAATCGATGCTTCCGGCGATCTCAAGCGGGTGGTCGAGGCGCCGAACTCGACGGCGGTTTCGGCAAGCGCGCCGTCTGTGGTGGTGGTGGATGTCAGCGCGGCCGTGACGACCAATGGTCACAAGACCAACAGCCATCACGCAAATGGCAATGGCCACAGCAACGGCAACGGCAACGGAAAAACCAACGGTGGGGTCACGGGGCGCACGGCCTACAACTTCATCGCGCGCACGGATGCACCGACCTGTGCCGAATGCGGATCCATCATGATCCCCAACGGCAGCTGCCACAAGTGCATCAACTGCGGCACGACCAGCGGCTGTAGCTAAAGCCGTCCGGTCGGGCTTCGCGCCCGGGCCGGGCTGTGTTTAGTATCCGGGCATGTACACGTTCGTGACGGGTGGATACCGTTCGGGGCGCACCAACTATGCGCTCCGGCGGGCGTCTGAACTCGGGCCTCCGCCCTGGCTGTACGTGTCGGCCGGGGCGGAGACGGACGACGCCATTCGCAAGCGGATCGAGCGCCACCGTCGAGACACCGAGGCCATCTGGCGCACGGGCACGATGGCGCGAAAGCTGGATAGCCTGATCGAGCCAGCGACTCTCGACGGGTGCGGCTCGGTGGTCTTCGACGGTGTGGGCAGCTGGCTTGGGGCGGCGCTGGCTGCAGGCCCCAGCCTGTCGGACGCCGCGATTCTCGACGAGGTGGACGCCTTCGTGGATCGTCTGTACCGACTGGCGATGCCTGCCGTCGTGGTGTCGACGGAAATGGGCCTCGGTGGTCCGCCCCTCGATCCGGATTTGCAGCGTTTTGCCAAGCTGGTCAGCAGTGCGAACCAGATTTTCGCGCGACAGGCGGCGGACATGGTCCTGATGGTCAGCGGCGTTCCCATCCGGGTGCGGTAGGGCGCATTTCCATGCCCCTTGTCCGCAAATCCTTTCCCGTCGGACCGCTGTCCTGCAACTGCAGCATCATCGCTTGCCCAGAAACAAAGGAAGGCCTTGTCGTCGATCCCGGCGGCGACGCGCCCAAGATCCTGGCCGAATTGGCGCGCCTGGGGGTTACCGCGGTGACGTTGGTCCACACGCACGCGCATTTCGATCACGTTCTGGGCACCAAGGAGGTCGCCCAGCAAACCGGCGCCGAGACAGCGCTACACAAGGACGACCGGTGGCTGTACGACAACGTGCAGATGCAGGCCGGAATGTTCGGGATGACGGCCGAGCCCACGGTGCCGCCGACGATCGAGCTTGTCGGTGGGGAACGGCTGTCCTTCGGCCGCCGCGAGGCAAACGTGTTGCACACGCCCGGTCACACGCCCGGATCGTCGTGTTTTTACGTCCAGCACGCAGATGAGGCGCCGATTCTTTTTGCCGGCGACACCTTGTTCGCGGGATCGATTGGCCGCACGGATCTGTGGGGCGGATCGTTCGATCAGTTGATCCAGTCGATTCGTGGGGAAATCCTGTCCCTGCCTGACAACACGCTGGTGATTCCGGGGCACGGGCCAAATACCAGCGTCGGGGCCGAGCGCGCCGACAATCCTTACCTTTGAACCGCGCCGTGGCGCCCAGGCCAGGGGGCGATCCCGGGCATCGGTACGAAGCGGCACCGCGGCGTCTTGATTGACACCGACTTTCATTTCGGAGTTACTACCCGCCCTATGTCGACGGCTGGAGACGATGCTGATCTAAAAAGGCTGGCCCGGTCTCGCTGGAGGGTCGCGCTGGGGCTGACGGCGGTCATGCTGTTCGTGTACTTCGGTTTCATCTTGCTGACCGCGTTCAACAAGGGCGCCATGGGTCAGACACTGGTGCCCGGGTTGTCGTGGGGCATTCTGCTGGGGGCGATCGTCATCGTCACTGCGTTCGTCCTGACGGGCCTGTACGTCCGGTGGGCGAACAATCACTACGATCCCGAACTGCGCGCCATCCAGAAGCGGGCGTTTGCAGCCGATGCCGAATCGCCGGGGGGCCACTCGTGAACGCCGCGGCAGTCGTCCAGACCTCGCTTGGCAAGCCGAATGCGGTCGCCACCTCGTTCTTTTTCCTGTTCGTGCTCGTGACGCTGTCGATCACCTACTGGGCAGCCCGACGCACGAAGACCACATCTGAATTTTTCGCGGCCGCCAGTCGCATCACCGCAGGCCAGAACGGTCTGGCGCTGGCCGGCGACTATATGAGCGCCGCCAGCTTCCTCGGCATTGCGGGCCTGGTTTCGCTGTCGGGTTTCGACGGTCTTATCTATTCAGTCGGCTTTCTGGTCGGCTGGCCGCTGGTCATGTTCCTGGTGGCCGAGCCGCTGCGTAATCTGGGCAAGTACACCTTTTCCGACGTCGTGGCCGCCCGCCTGCGGCAACGGCCCATTCGTATCGCTGCCGCGCTGGGCTCGTTGTCGGTGGTCAGTTTCTATTTGATTGCGCAGATGGTGGGCGCCGGAAACCTGATCAAGACCTTGTTCGGACTGTCGTTCGAGACGGCGGTCATCGTGGTCGGCAGCGTGATGATTCTGTACGTGCTGTTCGGTGGCATGATCGCGACGACCTGGGTGCAAATCGTCAAGGCGCTGTTGCTGCTGTCCGGCGCGACGCTGCTGGCGGTCATGGTGTTGTCGAAGTTCGACTTTTCTCCGCTGAAGTTGTTCGCCGAGGCGGCGCGGGTCAACGGCGCGGGGATGCTGGCCCCGGGCAAGCAAGTGGCCAATCCCATCGACGCCTGCTCGCTGGGTCTGGCGTTGATGCTGGGCACCGCCGGGTTGCCGCACATCCTCATGCGTTTTTATACCGTGCCCGACGCGCAGGCGGCCCGCCGCTCGGTCTTCTATGCGACGGGGATCATCGGGTTCTTCTACCTGGTGACGTTCATCCTGGGTTTCGGTGCCTCGGTCCTGGTGGGGCAAAAGGCCATCGTGTCGATCGACAAGGGCGGCAACATGGCGGCCTTGCTGCTGGCCGAGGTGGTCGGTGGGCACGGCCTGATGGGTTTCATATCGGCGGTGGCTTTCGCGACCATTCTGGCCGTGGTCGCCGGTCTCACGCTGTCGGGGGCGGCCGCGCTGTCGCACGATCTGTGGGTGTCGGTGGTGCGCAAGGGCGACGCGCCCGAAAGCGAACAGCTTCTGGTGGCCCGGGTGGCGACAGGCGGTCTTGGTGTGCTGGCCGTGGTGCTGGGCATCAGCTTCAAGGGACAGAATGTGGCGTTCATGGTGGGCCTGGCCTTCGCCATCGCCGCCAGCGCCAATTTCCCGGCCCTGGTGATGTCGCTGCTGTGGCGTCGGTTCACGACCGCGGGTGCGGTGGCCAGCATGGTCGTGGGCAACGTGTCGTCGGTGCTGTTGATCGCTCTGTCATCGACCGTGCAGGTGGACATTCTGCACAAATCGGCCGCCATCTTTCCGCTGAAGAACCCCGGCATCGTCAGCGTGCCACTGGCGTTCATCGTCGGTGCTCTGGTGTCGGTGCTGGCGCCGGCGAAAGCCGATCAGGACAAGTTCGAAGAGATCCAGCGGCGGACAATTTTGGGGGCGAAGCCCGCCGCGCAGAAATAGCCCCGCAGCTTTGATGGGGAGGTCTGGTATGCGTCTTGTGTGTGGCTTCGTTCTTCTGGTGATGCTGGCCGCACACGGTGCCGCGCACGCGGGCGCCGCGGACCACAAGCTGGACATCTACTGGGTCGACGTCGAGGGCGGCGGGGCGACGCTGATCGTGACGCCGGCGGGCGAGTCGGTGTTGATCGATGCGGGCAATCCGGGGCCGCGCGACGCGGGTCGGATTCACAAGGCGGCGACCGAGGTCGCGGGCCTCAAGAAGATCGATCACCTGATAGTCACGCACTATCACATTGACCATTTTGGCGGCGTGGCCGATCTGGCGGCGCTGATGCCCATCGGCACGTTGTACGAAAACGGAATCGAATCCGCCGCCGCAGCCGAGAAGGCCAGTCCAGCCCTGGCCCCCTACCGCGCGGCAAAGGTCGGCAAGCGCGTCACCGTGATGCCGGGGCAGGAAGTCCCCCTTTTGCAGGCGCGCGGCGCCGCCGTCACCAAAATTCGTTTCGTTGGCGCCCGACAGACGTTCCCGACGCCGAAGGGCGCGCAGGCCAACCTGGCGGCCACCTGCAAGGCCAATCAGCCGAAGGGGCCTGACATTTCGGACAACGCCAACAGCGTCGTCATGCTGCTGGAACAGGGGCCCTTTCGTTTCTTCGACGGGGGCGACCTGACCTGGAACATGGAAAGCGATCTGGTGTGCCCGACGGATCGCGTGGGGCCCGTGGACGTCTACCAGACGGATCACCATGGCCTCGAAGCCAGCAACAACCCGACGCTGGTGAACACCTTGCGCCCGACGGTGGCGATCTTCAACAACGGCCCCAAGAAGGGCGGCGAGGCGCACGCCTTCGACGTCGTGAAGGCCGTGCCATCAGTCAAGGCCATCTACCAATTGCACCGCAACGTCCGCACGGACGCCGCGCACAACACCGACGAGGCGCTGACGGCCAACAAGGACGAGGCGTGCACCGGTCAGTTCATCAAGATGTCGGTCGAGCCCGCCGGCGCGCGCTTCTCCGTGGCGGTACCCGCGACCGGGCACGACAAGACCTACCAGACCCAGCGGCGCAAATGAGCCAGGCTTCGCACCGGCACCTTGTCGCATCTTCGTGGGCCGTTGCCATCGCGGCGTTGCCCGCCGTGGCCCTGGCAGTATCGCCGACCGCGGGCGTCTTGATGCCTGCCGGCTCGGTCGCTGGCGACGCAGACGCCACGGCCGTCGAGCTGAACCCCGGCCAGGTGGGTCTTGCTGACGGTCCGGGCAGCGCACTGGTCATCGATCACTGGGACCGATCTGTCGCCCGCCCGGGCCGGGGCGCCGCGCTGCTGCTGAACGCCCCGCTGTTTGCCGGCTCATCGCTGGGCCTGGGCTGGCACTGGCTGCGGCCGACGGTGTTTGGGCAGCCGGGGGCGTATTCGAAGTCGCAGCTTGCGTTCGGTCAACGTCTGACGCGCGGCCTCGGCGTCGGCGTTTCCTGGGACCACGTTTTCGGCTCTCGCTATGCGGGGCTGGACAGCTACGCCCTTGGTCTTGGCTGGCGACCGCATTCCTTCGTGGCGCTGGGGGCGGCCGTGCACGATGTGGGCCGGCCAGTGACGGTGGACAGCAACGTCGCCCTGCCGCGGCGCTGGGATGTCGATCTGGCACTGCGTTGGCCGGGTACGGATGTTGTCGAGCTGGGCCTGGGCGCCCACATCACCGCCGCCACCGTGGAAGCGCCGCAGGTCGTTGCGCCCCACATTCGGTTTTCTGCGCGCCTCATGCGTGGCCTGCGCGTCTTCGGCACCTTCGAGCGCGCGCGTTCCGACGTCGAGATGCGCGTCGGTTACCAGACCGCCGTCGGCCTGGCCGTGGATCTGGACCACCTGGGGCTGTCAGTCACGGGGCTGGGCGGCTGGTCGCAGTACGATTCCGGTGTGCCCACGACGTCCGATGGCTCGGGGCCGGGCAGCAGTTTCGTATTGCGCACGTCGCACACGCGTCGCCCGGCGCTGGTGTCGTCCAGCTACGTCGCGCGCGTCACGCTGTCCGAGATCGAGGACGACCGCGCCTTTGTCGACCTGATCGTGCGTCTGCGCCGCCTTGCCGAAGATCGCTCGGTCGCAGGCGTGTTGCTGAAACTCGACGGCCTGGAGCTGGGCATGGGCCGGGTCGAAGAGGTGCGCGAGCTGATTGCGCACATCCGACGCACCAAACCCGTGTTTGCGTTTCTGTCGGGCCCGTCGACGCGCGAGTACTACCTGGCCAGCGCCTGCACCGGCATCGCCCTGCACCCGGCTGGCGGCCTGTTGCTGGGGGGGCTGTCCCAGACGGTCACCTTCTACAAGGGCGCCATGGACAAGGTCGGAGTTGACCTGCAACTGGTGCGCATTGCCGAATACAAGGGCGCGATGGAGCCCTTCGTAATGACCGAAAACACCGAGCCGGTGCGACAGAACCGCGAGGCGCTGCTGGACGACGATTTCGGCCGGCTGGTCGCCGCCATTGCCCGCGACAGGAAACAGCAGGGCCTGACCGAATCCGGCGTGCGGACCCTGATAGACCGCGGTCTGTTCACGCCGCCCGAAGCCAAGGCGGCGCACCTCACGGATGCCGTCACCGACGACGACGAAATAGAAACGTTCATCGGTCAGGCGATGGGTCGCAAGCTGCCTGTGCGCGAGGCCGACAACGCCCCCTTCGCGCCGCGGTCGTGGCGGCCGGGTCGGGTCGCGGTCATCCTGGTCGACGGCGCGATCATGGACGGCAAGGTGCCGACATCCCCCTTTGGCGCAACCGGCATGTCGTGGTCGGACAGCATCATCGAATCGCTGGAACAGGCGCAGCGGGACAGCTCGGTCAAGGCCATCGTCCTGCGCGTGAACAGCCCGGGCGGCTCGGCCTTTGGCTCGGATCGCATCGCCCGCGCGGTGGCGAAGGTGCGCAAGGCCGGCAAGCCCGTCGTTGTGTCGATGGGCGACTTCGCCGCCTCGGGCGGTTACTACATCGCCGCCCCCGCCGACGAGATCTACGCGACGCCGTCGACGCTGACCGGCTCGATCGGAATCTTCACGTACAAGGCCGACATCAACGGATTGATGGAGAAGGTGGGCCTTTCCGAGGAGACCTCGAAGCGCGGCGAACACGCCGACAGGTTCTCGCTGTTTCGGCCGTGGACGGACGAGGAAGTGCGACAGGCCTCGGACCAGATTCACAGCATGTACCAGCTGTTCCTGGACACCGTCGCCCAGGGTCGATCGCGGCGGGGCATAACCGCCGCCCGCGCGGATGAATTGGGCCGTGGGCATGTGTGGACCGGCGCGCAGGCCATGGGCAATGGTCTGGTGGACAGGCTGGGGGGCCTGGCCGACGCCGTCGAAGATGCGGCCGGCCGCGGCCATGTGCAGCTGGGGCCGGGGGGGTTGCCCGAGATGGTGGTCTTGCCGCCGCCTGCCCCCGCGGGCCTGCGGGCGCTGGCGGGTGTGTCGGCAGAGGCGCTGCTGTCGCCGGCACCGACGACGCCGCCCAGATTGCCGTCCTACGGTCGTGCGGCCGCGCGCTTGCTGGCGCCCTTGCTGTTTGGTCGCGGCACCGGAATCGAGGCCCGGCTGCCCTACGATCTGGAAATCCGCTGATTTCCGCGGCCGTGGTAAAAAAGAAGCCGTGGATCTGGAACTGACGCCCGAGCAGACGCTGATTCGCGACACCGCGCGCGAGCTGGCGGCCAGGGAAATCCTGCCCAAGGCGGCCGAGATCGACAAGCAGCACCGTTTCCCGCGCGAGATCATTGCCCGCCTGGGTGAGCTTGGCATGCTG
>JANXXE010000127.1 GCA_025350815.1 Myxococcales bacterium
CTCGACGTGGGGCAGGGGGACGCCGCCCTTGTTCAAGGACCCGCAGGGTTCACGGCCCTCATCGATGGCGGCGGGACCTACGACGATTCTTTCGACCCCGGGGAACGCGTGATTGAACCGTTGCTGCGCGCCCGCGGCATCGATCGTCTGAATCTGGTGGTGCTGTCCCATCCGCATCCTGATCACCTGAACGGCCTGCGCCACGTGCTGGAACGATTCGGCGTCGACACCGTGTGGACCAGCGGCGACGATGGCAACAATCCCGTCTACCGCCAATTCATCGCCGCCGCCCGGTCCCGCGGCATCGCCACGCCACAGCCGGTGGCACTTTCCCGTGGCGCGCTGGCCGTGATTCCCGTCGCGCCCTGGCTGGACGATCGCATCGCGGCGCCACCCGGGGTCAGTGTCAACGACGCCTCCCTGGTGGTGAAGGTGGCGCTGGCCGGACGCGCTGTCCTGTTCGCCGGCGATCTCGAAGCCGACGGCGAGGCCGAGTTGGTCGCCCGCGGCGCGCTGGGCATTTCCATCGGCAGCGACGTCCTGAAGGTACCCCATCACGGCAGTCGGACCTCATCCACGGATGAGCTGCTGGACGCCGTCAAGCCGGGTCTGGCGGTGATTTCCCTTGGTCGGGACAATCGCTTTCACTTTCCGGCGCCCGCGGTTCTGGAACGATACCGGATGCGCGGGGTTCGGGTGTTGCGCACGGATGTCGACGGCGCGATTAGTCTCGACATCGATGAAAGCGGGGGGCTGCGCGCAACCTGTGCCCGCGACTGTCGATGATGTCCCATGTCTGATGCGTCGGTGACGGTGGCGATCCTGGCAACCCTGGCGGTCGGCTGCGCGCATGCCCCGCGGGCGCTGCATCCCAAGGCGATTGAATTTCAGTCGGCGGGGGCTTCCGCGCTGGCCCGGGGCGAACTTGATCGTGCAGCCGGGCAATTTGCACTTGCCCTGGATTACGAGCCGCGCATGGCAGAGGCGCACAACGGTCTTGGCCTGGTCGCGCTCGGTCGTGGTGACAAGGCGCTGGGGGAGGCAGAATTTCGCAAGGCGCTGGGTTTCAATGAAGACCTGGCCGAGGCGCATTTGAATCTGGGCTTCTTGAAGCTGGAACGTGGCGAGACCGCCGAAGCCCTGACCGACTTTCGGCAAGCGCTGGCGATCGATCCCGGTTTCGGTGGCGCCCGCCTGGCAGCCGGTGAGGCTCTGCTTCGACTTGGCAAGTTGGACGAGGCGCGCTGGGAGCTGGCCAAACTATGTGAGATCGAGCCCCGCAAGGCATCGGCGCACGCGGCGCACGCCCTGGTTCTGGCCAGGTTGGGCCGGACCTCGGCCGCCGAGGAGGCCGCCCGCAAGGCGCTGGCCCTTGACCCCGCGTTGCCGGCCGCCCACCGCGCCCGTGCCGAGATCTTGAAAAGAAAGGGAGACGCCGCGTCGGCCGTGGCCGAGTTGCGAATCGTTCTGCGATCGGCGCCGTCGTCGACGGAGGATCGCCTGGCCCTGGCGACTGCGCTGGTGGCCGCAGGCGATGAAGAGTCAGCAGAGCGCGAGGCGGCGGCGCTTGAACAAGCAGAGCCCAAGCGAGCCGAGGCGGCCTTCGTGCGGGCCTTCGCGGCCCTTCGCTGTCGGCACAACCAGGACGCCATTGCCGCCGCCCGGCGTGCGCTTGACCTTCGTCCGCGTTACCCCGAGGCACGTCTGGTGCTGGCCGAGGCGCTGCTGCGGCAGGGGCAAGAGGGCGAGGGTCGCCTTGTACTGCAGGCGTTCGTCGCCGAGGCTCCGGCCACGATGCAGGCGGAACGCAAAGCCGCCGAAGGATTCCTCGCGTCCGAGGCCCAGTGATCGCCGGGTGGCGTCAGTCCCAAAGCTTCCTTGACCCGACAAACCGGGGTAGGTTCCCCGGCGGTGGTAGAGGAGCTGTTTCTGCGTAAGCACGCACTGTCTTTGTGGCAGGAAGGGCAGCGTTTCCATTTCGAAGGTGACCTCGAACGGGCCGTCGAACTTTACGGCCGTTCGATCGCCGTGTTTCCCACCGCCGAGGCGCATACGTTTCGGGGCTGGGCGTACAGCCTCGACGACCGCCTGGACGATGCGATCGAGGAATGCCGGAAGGCCATCTCGGTGGATCCCACTTTTGGCAATCCGTACAACGATCTTGGCTCGTACCTGATGGCGCAAGGAAAGCCGGACGAGGCCATCCGATGGCTGGAAAAGGCGAAAGACGCGCCCCGGTACGAGCCGCGCCATTTTCCGTACATGAATCTTGGCCGTCTGTTCGCGGCGAAGGGGCAGCTTGCGCGCGCCATTCGCGAATTCGAGGGTGCCTTGCGTCTGCGCCCGGACGAGCCCGGCTGCCTGGCCGCCCTGGGCCGTTTGCGTCACCGGATCAACTAGCGCAGGTCGAAGCGGTGTGCGTTGGTGGGGCACACCCGCGTGGCATGACCATGGCGCCGGCGCCCCACCTGCGTCGGGCCGTGCGCACAGGGAGCTTGGGTTATTGTACCGAAGTCGCGCAAATCCGTGGCTTTTTCTTGGCACGACCTTTGGATACCTATCGTCACCGGAGACGTGGAGCAGGAAACGTGGGCAGGAAACGTCAGGAGGTGGAAGTCCTGGCTGAGGTCAGGTCTTCCACCTAAAATATGTGATGTGAACAGCCGATTTGATTAGCTGAGTGGCAGGCAACTGACGCTCAGGGAAAGGGGGTCACCATGCGTCGCCGTTCTCGCGTTGCTTCGAGTGCCGGTCGTTCGATGGGGATGGGAGGGGGGGACGCCTCCTGCTGCGTGGCGGAGGTGATGGGCACCGACCTGTTCACCCTGACCCCCGACACGGTCGTGGCGTCGGCCTTGCGTCTGGCCACCGCCAAAAGCATTCACCATTTTTTGGTGATCGAAAATGGCAGTCTGACCGGGATCGTTTGCGACGACGATCTTCGTCTGGCCCGCGCCAGCACGATGGTGGGCGCCTGCATGAAAAGCCCCGTGCTGTGCATTGGCCCCGACACCACAGTGGAAGATGCCGCCAGCATCATGGAAGAAAACGAGGTCGGCTGTCTTCCCGTCATCACGGGCGCATTCCTGGTCGGGATGATCACCAAGGATCGTCTGCCCAGCACCACCCCGGCCACGTCGGCGAAAAGCGAACGACGAGCCGATGGCCCGGCTGCCCGTGGGCCCCAGGCTGAAAACGAGACTCCGACCTGCGCCGCGTGCGGCACGCCCAGGAACGTCCGTCCCAACCTGCGCGCGGGCATGATCCCCATGTGCGTCGAATGTGCCGGAACGATGCCAACGCCCGGGGCATCCAAGGGAAATTAGGTCGGCGACCGCGGCCCCGTCATGGCCAGCGCGTTCAACAAATCGCCAAGCTCGTCCGCGGGCAGAAGCTGCTGTTCCAGCGCCAGCGCGCGCACGGTCTTGCCGGTGCGGGCCGACTCGCGCGCGATCGTGGCGCTGGCGTCGTAGCCGATTCGTGGCGTCAGGGCGGTGACCAGGGCCAGACTCTGCTCGACGAATTCGTCAGCGCTCGACGTTGGCTTGCAGGCCCTGGACGCAGCGGTCGGCGAACAGGCGGCAGGCCCGCGCCAGGATGTCGATCGCGTGCAGCAGGTTGTAGGCCATGACGGGCACCATGGTGTTCAGCTCGAAGTTGCCGCCGACTGCACCACCCCAGGCGACCGTGGCATCGGCGCCGACGATCTGCGCGCACACCATCAGCAGCATCTCGGACATCACCGGATTGACCTTGCCCGGCATGATCGAGCTGCCTGGTTGTAAATCCGGGATGTGCAATTCGCCGATCCCGCAGCGTGGGCCAGAGCCCAGCCAGCGGATGTCGTTGCCGACCTTGGTCAGGCTGACCGCCGTTGATCGCAGAGCGCCCGAGGCCTCGACCAGCGCGTCGCGCGCAGCCAGGGCCTCGAACAAACTGGGTGCCTGCACAAGCGGCAGGGCCGTCAGGGCGGCGAGGCGCGCGATCACGCGTGGGGCGAAGGACGGCTCGGCACCGAAGCCCGTCCCGACGGCAGTGCCCCCCAGCGCCAGTTCGCGCAGGGCGGGCTGGACAGCCTCGATGCGCCGGATGCTGCCGGCGACCTGGGCCGCGTACCCATTCAGTTCCTGCCCCAGTCGGATCGGCAAGGCGTCCATCAGGTGTGTGCGGCCAATCTTCACGACGTCGTCGAACTGCAAGGCCTTGGTGTCAAGGGCCGCGCGCAGATGACGAAGTGCGGGCAATAGATCGGCGTCCATCGCCTCGGCCGCCGCCACATGCACGACAGACGGGATCACATCGTTGGATGACTGCCCCTTGTTGACGTGGTCATTGGGGTGCACCGGCACTTTGCTGCCGATGGCGCCGCCCAGCAGGGCGATGGCGCGATTCGCGACCACCTCGTTGGCGTTCATGTTGCTGGACGTGCCTGACCCGGTCTGAAAGATGTCGACGGGAAACTCGGCGTCGTGGACACCGTCGGCAACCTCTTGTGCCGCCGCGATGATCGCATCGGCCAAATTGGCGGGCAGGGCGCCGGCATCCTTGTTGACCTCGGCCGCGGCCCGCTTCAGCAGACCCAGGGCCCGGATCATCCGGCGTGGCAGGCGCAGGCCACTGACAGGAAAATTTTCGACCGCGCGCTGGGTCTGCGCACCGTACAGCGCCCCGGCGGGGACGCGGACCGGCCCCAGGGAATCAGTCTCGACGCGGTATTCGTTCGCCATGGTTGCCGCGTGCGTCGCCGATTATTCGTCGAAAAACGCGTCCTCGGTCAGATCTCCGCCCGGTTCCTGCCGCGCGCCCGACAGGTCGGCCGTGGTCTTGCGCAGCCTGTCGGCCAGCACCTGCACCAGGCTCCACAGCAGCTTCACCGACAGCGGCGGGTCCTTCCGGATGATCTCGTAGAACTCGCGGCGGCGCAGAATCAGCACGCGCGATCGCTCGTCGGCCGTGGCGGTCACAGAACGCGGCGTGCGATCGATGAGCGCCATCTCGCCCAGGTGCGATCCGGGGGCCAGATGCGTGATGAACGCGCCTTCCTTGTGCAGGCGGACCTTGCCCTTGAGCAAGATGTAAAGCTCGTCGCCCATATCCCCTTCGCGCAGCAGATCTTCACCGACGGCGTAATCGCATACCTCGGTCATGTTCAACACGCGCATGATTTCTTTGTACGTGAGGTGCCGGAACAGCGGCATGTGCTTGAGCACCTCGATCTTGCGTGTCAGTTCTTCGGTCCGCCCGTCGAGGGCCTCGGAGGTCGACGGCGGAATGCGGATGACGATGGCCGTGATGTTGTCGAGCCCGCCCGCCTGGTTGGCGTGATCGATGAAACGTTTGGGAACCTGCGTGATTTCTTCGCTGCCGAATAACTCGACGACGCTGGCGTCGTCCAGGTAGCTGTGCAGGCCGTCGGAGCACAGCAGAAACTGGTCGCCGGGCAGTACATCAAAGTCGATCGTGTCGACCTGCACGGTCTCGTACACGCCCACGGCGCGCGTGACCGCGTTCTTGAACGCGCTGTAGGGCGAGCCGGCCAGACCTTCTTTCGTCAGCTTGCCGCGACGAATAAGCTCGTTCACCAGCGAATGGTCCTCGGTCAGTTGCACGACCTGGCCCTGCCGCAGCAGGTACACGCGGCTGTCGCCGACGTGGCCGATGAAACCGCGCTCGCCGACAATGACCAGGGCGGACAGGGTCGTCCCCATGCCGCGCTTCTCGGCCTCGGCCTTGCCGCGGGCGAATACCGCCGCGCAAGCCGTCTGCACCGCCTGTTCCAGCACCGCCAGGACGTCCTGCGTGCGCACGCTGGGGTCATGTGAAGCGAAGTTGTCGATGACCTCGCGCCGGCTGCCCACCGCGTTGCGGAATTCATGCACCGCAATGTCCGAGGCCACCTCGCCGGAGGCGTGGCCCCCCATACCGTCGGCCACCACGAACAGCGACAGCTTCTTGTCGACGAGGAAGGTGTCCTCGTTGTGTTCGCGCTTGCGCCCGACGTCACTCGCCGCCCAGAAATTCAGATCCGTGTCCACGTGTTGGGGTCCTCGAAGTCGGGTTGGACATCGTCCCTACACCGAGACGGGGCGGGGGGCAAGGATGCGCGTCCGGCCGCGGACGTTGTTATTGCCTGCCGTCGGGCTTGACACCCGGGGCGCCGCTGTTAGAAATGTCCACCTCGATCGGGGATCGTCTAACGGCAGGACGCCACACTCTGGATGTGGCTATCAAGGTTCGAATCCTTGTCCCCGAACAACTCGCCTGCCACCCGTGGCGCTTGCGTCCGCCGGCCGCGTGTGGCAATTAGATCGGCGTCCGAAAGGACAATCGGCCCCATGGTCTAGCGGTTAGGACGGCGCCCTCTCACGGCGTAATCTCGGGTTCAATTCCCGATGGGGTCACAAGGGAATCAGCGGGTTACGGCCCGCGTTGCTGTTTTTGCGACGGGTTTGCCCCGGCGGGCGCATCGAGGGCCTGGATGAGGTCCGAGCCGCCGCCCGGTGCGAGGTGGGCGTAGCGAATCTGGCTGTCACTCAGGGCGAGATATAGCGGCAGGCAAGAGCGGCAGTTCTTCCTGGGTGAATCTAGCTTCACTCAAGAATGATAGCCTCTTGGAAGAGTTTGACAGCGGCAGCATACTGTCTAAAGAACGGCAGAAAACGCATCGCAGCACATGGAAACTTCATCCCGCATCGAGCCGTGCTTCATTGAAAGTCACCCGCCAGATTTGTCTGACGTGATCGCGGAAATTGTGAGGGCCGGGACGAGTTTGGGCGCCAGGCTTCATCCCCGGACAGCAGCGGGTTTGTCGGACTTGGTCGCGATAATGAACTGCTACTACAGCAACCTTATCGAGGGCCACCACACTCGCCCCAAGGATATCGAACGGGCCTTGGTCGATGATCTGGACGTCGGGGGCGAGCGCAGGAACTTTCAGCTTGAAGCACGGTCCCACGTCAAGGCTCAGCGCCACATCGACGAACTTTTCAGCGGGAAGCAGCTTGGCGAGCCGGCTTCGATGGAATTTCTTCGGGATCTACACCGTCGCTTCTATCAAGAAGCGCCCGAGGAGCACCTTCGGGTCGGCGGTGTGAAGGGGGCATTCTTCAAGATGACTCCCGGAGAATTTCGACATCGACGCGAACATGACAACGTGGTCGGTCGCCACCAACCCCCGTCGAGTGTCCACGTCGCGGCGTTCATGGACTATTTTGAGCGCCAGTACAGGTTGGAATCACTGGGCCCCGCGCAACGTATCGTCGCGATGGCCGCGGCCCATCATCGGTTTAACTACATACACCCGTTTCCTGATGGGAATGGCCGTGTCAGCCGCTTGATGTCCCATGCGATGGCTTTGAAAGCGGGCATAGGTGCCCACGGCCTCTGGTCGGTCTCCCGCGGGCTGGCCAGGGGACTCACCCCTGATCGAGGCGACTACAAGCGAATGATGGACGCTGCCGATGCCCCTCGACGAAGCGACACTGACGGCAGAGGAAACCTTTCGGCCTCCGCTCTCCTGGAGTTTGTTAGATGGTTCTGCAAAGTTGCTTTGGATCAGCTCACCTTCATGGGGGGCCTTCTGGAATTCGAGACGCTGCGCGACCGTATACGCGAATACGTTACTGGTTCGCTGAAAGCCTCTTCCGAGTCCGCGGGCTTCGTGGATGAGGTCTTCCGTCGTGGATCCGTTCCGAGGGGCGAGGTATCCCAAATCACAGGCCGCCCCGAACGAACGGCCCGACAGATCCTTCGGAAGCTCCTCGACGCGGACATCTTGGACTCTGAGACCCCACGAGGAGACGTCTATCTGCGCTTTTCTAGCGACTCGGCTGAGTATCTGTTTCCGCGTCTGTTTCCGCCTGCAGCGCAGGAGTAAATTCTTGCCACACCCTTGCCACGCCGGCCGACTGTCAGGCGGCATGAGCAGGAACGCCAGGGGTTGCAACGGTACGAACCTATCTTAACGCCTATCGCAAGGTGACTACGCAAACTGCGGGCATTTGGAGAGGTTCAAAGTCGCACATACAAAAGTGCTTTAATTGTGCGGCTTGACCCACGGAACAAGTTGCTGTATTTAGTCAAGTATGCAGTCGGCCCGCATCACCTCTGTCCGGGTCGCCCGGTCGCTGGGCGAGATCCTTCAGGCGGGTCCCGCAGAGGTCGCGATCCGCGAGCAACCGGGCGGCCACGCCTCAGGCGCGCTTGTGCAGGTGGGGTCCGTCGCTTTCCATATTGAATGGCGAAGTTCCGGGGACGCCGCCCACGTCGCAAGCGCGCTAGACGGGCTCCGGGCCTCCGGCCGGCGCGCCGCCAAGCGCACGATTTCGCTGGTCGTCGTGCCGTTCATGGGGCGTGTGGGCAGCGAGCTGTGCGAGAAGGCGGGCGTCGCATGGCTCGACCTGTCCGGTAACGCGAACATCGTTGCGCCCGGCGTGCGCGTCCACGTCGAGGGCCGGCCCAACCGGTTCAAGCGCAGGGGACGACCGTCCACTGTCTTCGCGCCGAAGAGTGCCCGCATCGCCCGCTGGCTTCTCATCCACGCCGATGAAAGTTTCTCGCAGCGGCAGATCTCGAAGATAACCGGCGTCGATGAGGGCCTCACCAGCAGGGTCGTGAAGCGCCTTCTGCAGGATGAACTTGTAGTTCGTGACGACCACGGCGCGGTTCGGGCCGCGAATCCCGATGCCCTTCTTGATGCCTTCCGCGAGACCTACGACTTCAACAAGCACGCGGCGACTCAAGGGCACGTGGCGGCGCGTTCGGGAGATGACCTTCTTCGCGACCTGTCCGAATCGCTGAAACGCGGCGGCGTTGAACATGCGGCTACCGGGCTCGGCGCGGCGTGGCTTTGGAGCCATTTCGCCGGATTTCGCCTTGTGACGATTTATCTTCGGGAGCCGGCCTTCCCGTCGCTGCTGGCCGAGATTGGATTTCGAGAAGAGCCGCGCGGAGCAAACGTGTGGCTTGTCGTGCCGAATGACGAGGGCGTTTTTCATGGGGCGAGCGAGCGCGAAGGCGTACCGTGCGTACATCCCGTGCAGGCGTATCTGGACTTGAAGGATCAGCCGGAACGCGCGGCCGAGGCCGCGACCAAGCTGAGATCCGACCTTCTCAAATGGCGACGCAATGTCTGACAAACCGCGACGAAGCGCCGGCGATCTCATGGACGAACTGGTGGTCGGGGGCGGACTGAGTTCCACCGGTGGCTGAAGTTCCGCCCGTGGCTGAGATGATGCGAGTGATCGCCGTCCTGGCCGATTCTCATAGCATTGCGCAGCGCGCGGGAGCCGCCGTCGAGGATAATGTGGTTCGACTCGCGCACCGCATACAATCTGTAACATCTTCAAACTAGTATGTTTTATTATCTAGTTCACACTGTACTTCACATAGGCAGATTTAGCGCCTACATTTAGCTCTATGAGCGTCATCGACAACCCCTTCGTTGGTCCGGCCCCCCCGGAGATCCCGCTGACGGACGCCCCCCTTGTGCGTGTCATTGCGCAGGTTCGTTTCCCGGAAATTCTCGCGATTGAACAGCGCGAGTTCGTCGCGCCGTTCCAGGAGGCAATCCGATCCAAGTATCCGGTTCTTCGGCAGGAACAGACCCAGGGCGTTCTGGTCGGCCCTGGCGGCATCTCCCCGGTCAAAGCGAAAACCGCCTGGCGTTTCTCCGACTTGGAGAAGCAGTGGCGCGTGTCGTTAACCCCCGAATTCGTGGCCCTTGAGACAACCAAGTACACGAGTCGGTCCGACTTTATTTCGCGCCTACGCGATGTCCTCGGCGCTTTCGATGACCGGGTCGAGCCGAAGCTCGTGGACCGTTTGGGCATTCGCTACATTGACCGGATCACTGGACAGGCCGTCGACGACATCTCGACGCTGGTTCGACCCGAAATCGGAGGGATCAGCGGCACCCTGCTCGCTGCCCACGTTGTCCATGCGCTGTCCGAAACAATGTTCGAGCTCGATGGCGCACGCTTCGTCGCCCGCTGGGGACGTCTCGAACCTGGAAAGACGATTGACCCCAGCGCGATCGAACCCACCGATGAGAAAAGCTGGATCCTCGACTTGGATATGTTCAGTGCCACCGCCGTTTCGTTCACTGTCGACCAGGTAGTAGAAGACGCGCGACGCTATGCAGAGCAAATCCACAAGTTCTTCCGGTGGGCGGTAAAAGATGACTTTCTCCGACGGTATGGGGGCAAGTTATGAATAGCCCCGTTGAGATCAACGCACCTTTCGGCTCGACCTCTGCTGGGGGCGCTATGCGCAGTTGGCCGCGTGAATCGGTTCTAGTGGGCGCGATGCTGGCCGGATTGGGAACATCTGCAGGTCCGGCGTTCCCCGTTGACCTGAATTCCCGACCGCAGGCGGCCCAGCAGACGACGGCCGGGGCGTCGATCGTGTTGGTCGAGCGGGTGGGCGCCGCCGTCTCCGAGCTACGCAGACTCAGCGGGTTTACGTGGGACCAACTGAGCCGCCTGTTCGGTGTCAGCTGCCGCTCCCTGCATTTCTGGGCGAGCGGAAAAGCGATGACGCCTGCCAACGAAGAACATCTCCAGCGATCGCTCGCCGTGATGCGACAAATCGACCGCGGCACTGCGAGCGCGAATCGCGCCGAGCTGTTCGCGCCCCGTGACGGCGGAACCATCCCCTTCGATTTGCTCGCGGAAGGGCAGTATGATCATGTCACCGCGCTTCTCGGCCAGGACCGGGCACCGCGTAGATTTGTTACCCCCGGCTTGTCCGATGACGCTCTCGCTACCCGTGTCCCGCGCCCGCCCGAAGAACTGGTTGGCGCTGCCGAGGACCGAGTTCAAGTGGCGGGCGGCCG
Organism: Myxococcales bacterium; assembly: GCA_025350815.1. Taxonomy (GTDB): domain Bacteria; phylum Myxococcota_A; class Polyangia; order Fen-1088; family Fen-1088; genus JANXXE01. The sequence goes on from JANXXE010000127.1 coordinate 10,835, forward strand.
GTTACTTGCGTCCAAGCCAATCCGGAATCCACGGAGAGGGTGAGTGCCGCGGATCCTTGCTGGCTCCGTCGAGGCTGTACGTATCGACGCGGCCCTTCGGCAGTGGCGCCAAGGCGACACCGCGCTTGAAGAGCGCTGGTTCGTTCATGCCGGGGATCCCCGGAGTCCGCTAACGGATGCCGCGGCGGAAGCTGATGGGGATCTGCAGGCCCTGACGACAGAGGTCGTAGGACTGGTGGTAGCAACCCAGACCTGCGATGTCGTCCGGTCATGTGTCGACAGACCATTTGTCGACGTATCACCGCTGGTTCAGATCACCGATGATCAGCTCTTCCAGGTCAGAGGTGGGAATTTCCCCGGGTTCGCGTTCCTTCCGGGCGTGGCCGACCATCGGCTTGTCGCGCACCTCGATCGCACGATGACGGTGGAGAAGTCCATCGTAGCGGGATGGATCAGAACGCCGGGTTTGTCTTCCGACGAAGAAGTTCGCGCGTTCTCAGATGCGCTGGCTCGAAAACGCCGGAGGTTTGCTTTTCCAGACGACTTCACCGACCTCGTGCGAAAACTCCGAAACCGAATCCTCGACAAGCATGACCGGACCACCGACGAGGGGCGTGGCCTTCGCAGTCTCCGCGAAATTCGAGTGCAAGCGTCACCTGCATGGGACGGGCAGCCGGTGACGCTGACGTTCTGGTTCATCCGAAAGGACCGGGATGTCGATTTTGAAGGAAAAAACTGGGCCGATCTGCTGGATGCCTGGCTGAACCTGGTGCCTGAAAATGGGCGGTTCACCAAGATCCACGGCCAAGTGGCGAGTCTCAAGGAGCTGACCGCCGCGGACTACGTGAACAGCGATCAGCTCGATCTCGATCATGTGTCCCAATCCAGCTCCTGGGAGGCGCCGCCCCCGCACGCGGTGACGCGAAACTCGACATCATGACGGGAGCCCACATGAAAGAAGCATCTACGCGATCGCTGTCCGCCGAAAGCCAGGTCTCTCTGCGCGTAACGCCCGTGAGCGCGGGCGGTGACCAGCCTGCTGTGCGCTTCGATTCGAAGTCCGAAGAGCGCCCCTTCACGGTGGCGGTCACGAAGGAGCAGGCGCGAGATATCGGGCGGTTCCTCTACACGGAGGTCGACATCGTCGCCCTCGTCAAATGCGACGAGGAAGGATTCATCGAGTCGGGAACCCTTGTCAGTTTCGAGCCGGTGACGGACGGCGGTTCGACATCGGCATGGCGCTCCTGGTATGCCCACCATGCTTCCGCGTGGGACTCCATTGCGGATGTGGAATCCGAACTCGGCCGTGGTCGCGATGAGTGACCCGAACTGCAATCGGCAGGGCCCTCCCCAAGGCGCGCGAAAGTCACAGCCCGCGTGATACGTCTTCTGTGATGAACGGATTGGGAGCCTATACGGCCGATCGCGCGGCGGCCCTTTCAGGGGTGCCGTAGTCCACCATCTATTTGTGGGCGCGGAATGAGATCCTTGTGCCGGCCGTGTCGGCGACCAAGGTGAAGCTTTGGTCCTATGCGGATCTGATGAGCCTACGGGTGATCTACTGGCTGCTGCGGAGAAAGACACCAGATCGCGACCTGATGTTGCTGGTGGACGGCGGAGGCCAGGTTCTCGATCCCAGCGCCCCATTTTTCACCGCCGAAGGAATCTGCGGTCCCGACCTTCTCCGGCCCCGGCCCGACCTGCGCATCGTTCCCGGCAAGATCAGCGGATCTCCGCACGTCGTGCACACCCGGCTTGAAACAAGGGCACTCGCCGCCTTGGCCGCTGATGGTTTCGGGGTCGACGGCATTCATCGCCTCTACCCATATGTGACGGCCGCGCAGATCGAGCAGGCGCTGGACCTCGAAAAACAGCTCGGCGACAACTTGCGGCGCACGGCCTGAGCCCGTCGATCGATGAGCGACACGAACCGCATCGTGCAGAAGCTGTGGAGCTACTGCACCGTCCTGCGCGACGACGGGCTGTCCTACCAGGACTACCTGGAGCAACTCACCACGCTGCTGTTCCTGAAGATGGCCGACGAGCGTGCCGAGATGACGGCGGCCGAGCAGCCCATCCCGAAGGGCTATCGCTGGTCGGACCTGGCCGCGCCCAAGATGGAGGGCGTCAAGCTGGAGGAGCACTACCGCGAGACCCTGCGCGTCCTTGGGCAGCAGGGCGGGATGCTGGGGCTGATCTTCCGCAAGGCACAGAACAAGATTCAAGACCCAGCCAAGCTCAAGCGGCTCATCGTGGACCTGATCGACAAGGAGTCGTGGTTCTCGATGGAGGCCGACGTCAAGGGCGACATCTATGAGGGCTTGCTTGCCAAGAGCGCAGAT
>JANXXE010000131.1 GCA_025350815.1 Myxococcales bacterium
TCGCGCACCCCGCGTGAGCTCTGGCCGGGAGCAGGCGTCGGTGGGCGCGTGATCGACCGAATCTCCGTCGGTGCCGAGGTTGCCCTGCGAGGGTGTCAAAGCGTTTACGATGACAACCTCAACACCCTCGCAGAGCACCAAAAAGGTGCGCCGGGATTCGCTCGGAGGCAAGCGCGGAGATGGCCACCGGCGTACTTGCCGAATCCGCCGGCCTGACCCGCGCAACATCCATATCGGGACCCCGACCCCGGCTTGACGGCCTACGGCGGCTTGGCCGGATTCGGGGCGTTCATGCGTGATCTCGGCGTGGACACGGCCCTGCGCGAGCAGTTCTCGCGGCTCAAGGCCGGCGCGCTGGTCGTCTACCCGATGCAGGCTCAGCTGCGTTTGCTGATGGATGCCGCCGCGATCGGCGAAGCTCGCGTCTTCGGCGTCGAGGCGTTGTCGGCGGATCCGCTGTTCGTGCATCTGGCGGGCGGTGTGGTGCCGAGCCTCGACACCGTGTACCGAGATCTGCGGCGCTTCGACGACCCGGCGATCATCGCGATGGAAGAAATGGTGGCCGAGCACGGACTGGTCCCGGTTCGCTCCAAGCGGCGCGCGTTGATCCACTTGGACGTGGACACCACGGTGGAACCGGTGTTCGGCAACCACGAGGGGGCGCTGCCGGGTCCCAATCCGCGCTATCACGGCCGACCGAGCTACCACCAGATCCTCGCCCGTTGTGCGGAGACGGACACAGTGGTCGGTGCCATGCTGCGCCCCGGCAACACGTCGTTCGGCGACGCCGACGCTCCCATCGTGGGGCCCTGGATCGATCGCCTGCGCGCGGCGGCCGGCGCGAACACGATGATTCGCGTGCGCATCGATTCGGCCGGCGACTGCACGAAGTTCATGAAGACCGTCGAGGAAAAGAAGGCGCACTACCTGATCAAGGCCAAGACGACGGCGGACTTGTACTCAGCCATTTGCCGCGTTCCCCGCGGATCCTGGCGAACCGTCGACACCGACGCCGATGTGGAACCGACCCGCCAGGTTGCCGAGGTGGACTTCACCCGCGGTGAATGGGCTGCCCACGGGATCACGGTTCGTGTCATCGCGGTCCGATCCAAGGATCGCCAGGGCAAGCAGCTGTACCTGTGGGACGAGGCCGACTGGACCGTGCAAGCGTTTCTCACCAACGACATGGACGACGATGCAGACGAGCTGGCTCACGGCTACGACGGGCGCGCCGGCGTCGAGCCCCTGATCGGCGACCTCAAGGGCGCGTGGGGCATCGGCAAGATCCCGTCGGCGGACTTCAACGCCAACCATGCGGCGCTGCTGCTGAAGCTTTTGACCCACGACATCCTGCGCCGCTATGTTCTGGCGCAGGCCCCCGAACTGGCCGCTTGGCGCGCGCCCTGGATTCGCCGCGCCCTGCTCGTGGTCCCCGGCCGCTTCGGCCGCAGCGGGCGCAGTCCCCGTCTGCGCTTGGCGCCGCGTCCCCACCTGATCAACTGAACCAACGCGATGCAGTGGGTCGCGACGGGCGTGGGGGAAAGGGGGCCGTGTGTCGAAAATCCGTTCCAGCCGGCCGCTACACCGTGGCTTCGGCGATTTTCACCCTGCCGCCGACGTCGTGGACGCCTCGATCGGCATTCCTACCCGGGCTACGCGAAATCGACGTTCAGAGAGGCAACTCCAGGCGGCCGGCCTCGCCATTCGATCATTCTGGTACACACGCTCCACCGGCGTAAGGGGCAACTTCTCGTCTACCAGCGTGCCGTCCACCGAAGGGTGGGCGCTACCCGTCCCCGGTTGCGCTCGCAGCTTCCTGAGATTCTGTCTCCCGTCGTTCACTTCCCAGGCCCCTTTCCCAGTTTGAAGCCACGGTCGTCGCGCTCTTTGCCCGACAAGCGCCTCCGACTCCCTCATTCGTCCCTCATGCCCGCCCTCGCCCCTCATGAGGAACGCAAAAACGCGGCGATCCTTGCGAATCGCCGCGTTTTTTTTGTAGCGGGGGCTGGATTTGAACCAACGACCTTCGGGTTATGAGCCCGACGAGCTACCAGGCTGCTCCACCCCGCATCAAGACCGCTTCGAAGCCCGCGAACCTTGCCGCATCCGACGTGGGCCGTCAAGGGTGATCCCGGGAAATCAGTTCGGGAACGGGCGCTTGTAGGGGGCGTGTCGCGCGCGGTGTGCCTTACGGGGAGCTCGGCCTGGGCCGGGCAAACGAGACGACCGCCTTCGTTCGTGTCAGCCCAGCGTGTATCATCCGGCGCCGCGATGACTTTCAAGCGACGGGCGTTGGCGGCCCTTACCAGGGTTGAACTACTGGAGGTGGGCAAGGCGCTGGAGGTGGGGGTCGGCACGGCCATGCGCTTGGAGGAGTTGATCGACGAGGTGGCGGGCAGCAAGCGGGCGACGCTGGATCGGATTCTGCCCATGCTGGCGCGGGACACCTTGAAGTCGATCTGTTTCGCGGTGGGCGAGCCGGCCGAAGGACGCGAAAAACAGATCATCATCGACCGCATCCTGGCCGCTTCGGGCGGCGGTGAGGATGGCGACAAGCCGGCGACGCTCGGGAAGAAGCGAAAAGCGGAGGCGGCCTTTGCGCTCACGCCACCGGCACCGGCAAGGGTTCAGCCGTCGCTGCCATGGGTCGCGCATCCGGTACTGGACCGCCCGACGCAACCGCCGCCTACTTCCATCCCCTCCCCCGCCGGGGGACAGGGCCAGGGTGAGGGGCCGTCGGCGGTGACCCAGCCACCGAAGCCCATCGCCCCGTCCAGTCGCGAGATCACGCTGGAGGTTGCCCCGCGCAAACCGCGTCTCGCCTGGCAAGGCATGTGGCGCAAGGAGGCGGCGGTGTCGGTGCCGACCCAGGTGGTGGAGATCGTGCGCCCTGGTCGCGCGGTCGATCGTGGGCGGCAGCTTGCGGCGGTGGACACCCGCACCGTTGAGGCCCGCGACGTCACCACCCTGCCCCCGAACCGGCTGATCTGGACCAACGACAACATGGTCGCGTTGCAGACGCTGTTGGACGAAAAGGATCCCGTCACGCGCGACTGGCGCTACCGGGGCAAGGTGGACCTCGTCTACATCGATCCGCCGTTCATGGTGAACAACGACTTCCGGGCGGACAACACCATCGACATTGATCTGGACGACGAAGCGCACGTGCAGGTGAAGAAGGAGCCGTCGCTAGTCGAGATCCTGGCCTACAAGGACACCTGGCGGCAGGGGCTGGACAGTTTCCTGACGATGCTGCGGCGGCGATTGGAGTTGCTGAAGGAGCTGCTGGCACCGACGGGGAGCATCTACGTGCATCTGGACTGGCACGCGGTTCACTACGTGAAGGTGCTGATGGATGAACTCTTTGGGTACGAGAATTTTCGAAATGAGATTATTTGGCGCCGAACCAGCGCCCACAACGATCCGAAGCAGTACGGGCGGATCAACGACCGCATTTTGTTCTATGCAAACAATCGAGCTGACTATCACTTCACGACCGTCGTCGGTGAATACAGCCCCGAGCAGATAGGGCGCTACAAGTATCAGGACCAAGAGGGACGGTTTCGGGCGGAGAACCTCACTGCCCCACATTTCTCACCCACTAGGACAGTTGATTGGCGCGGCACTCATCCAGGCGCTGACCGCCAGTGGCGCTTCGCACCCGGAGAAATGGATCGTCTGTATGAGGCTGGCCGAATCCTGTTTCAGAAAGATGGTCGACCGCGAAAGGACGGCCTCAAGGAGTATCTTCACGAGGCCGAGGGACCTCCTCTTCAAGACGTGTGGACGGATATCACGCTGGCCCCAACGGCAGGGGAACGCCTCGGCTATCCCACCCAAAAGCCCGTTGCGCTTCTCGAACGCATTATTTCCGCATCGTGTCCCCCGATGGGCCTCGTTCTCGATTGCTTCGCTGGATCGGGCACCACCGCCGAAGCCGCCGAGCGCCTCGGCCGGCGCTGGATAGGCATCGACAACGGCAAGTACGCGATTCACGTCGCTCGCAAGCGATTGATCCAGCTCCACGGTCAGCCTAGATCCGCAGAGAAGGCGCAACACGACTACGTCGAGTGCGCCACCTGCAAAAACGTCGAACGCAAAGAGAAGCCTCAACGCAGCCCCGGCACCTTCAACGTCCGCCCTTTCACCGTCGAGAACATGGGCGTCTACCAACGCGCCGAGGAATGGCAAGACTTCCAGGCCAAGCGTTCCGTCTACCGCGACGAAATGATCAAGGTCTTCGGCGGCGAGCCGGTAGCCCACTCTCCCCTGCTTCACGGCAAAAAGGGTCCAAGCTGGATCCACGTTGGCCCCCTCGACGGCCCAATCTCCTCGGGCCAGGTCTGGAACATCGCGCGCGAAGCCCAGCGCACCAACGCCAAGATGGTGACGATCCTCTCCGCCGATTTCGACACGCTGTCAGGCAGCGATAAAGAAGAGATCGCGGAACGCACCGGCGTTGCCGTCACCATCCGCGCCATCCCATCCCAGGCCATCGACGAGGTTCGCCGCCGGATGCAGATGCTCAACCGTCCGCCCGACGCCCCGATCGAATCGATGGCCATCCCGGCGTTCTACGCGCCGTTGTCGATCGTGCTGGCTGCCCCCGTTTCCGGGCGGACGGTCAGCCTGAAGCTGGAACGTTGCGAGGTAGACATCGAGTCGTTCCTGGCCAGCCAGCGTCCCATCTTGAAACCCGTGACCGACGCCACGACCCCGACCGCCCGCAAGAAGGCCGAGGCCGAGGCGCAGAAGTGGCAAGAGCGCGAGGCTGAACTTGGCAAGTGGCTTCAAAAAGCCGATAGCTGGCAGAAGTTCGTCGACTTCTGGGCGGTCGATTGGGACTACGGCGCGCGGGTCAGCCCCGAAGGCAAGCCCATCTTCGAGACCGACTGGCAATCCTTCCGCCTACGAAAGTCAAAGGGCGAGACCGAGCCCCTGATCTTCGCGGCCGAGTTCAAATACCCCGAGCCGGGCCAGTACCGCGTGGCCGCGCGCGTGACCGACGTGTTCGGCAACGACGGCATCGCCACCGTCAGCGTCGAGGTCAAATGACAGCGCCGGCCACGCGCCTGTCCTTTGAACGCTTGGTCGCCCTGATCGGGGAAACGCACGCCGAGATGGCGGCGCAGGCTTCGCGGGCGGTCAACAGCACCCTCACCCTGCGCAACTGGCTGATCGGCCTGCACATCGAAGAGTACGAACGCCGCGGGGTCGACCGCCAGCAGTACGGAGAGAAACTGCTGGACCGTTTGTCCGAATCGCTGACACAAGACCGCGTGGCGCGATGTGGCAAGCGTGATCTTTACCGGTACCGGCAGTTCTATCTGACCTATCCCCAGATTGTGCCGACACTGACGCCACAATTGGCCAAGACCCTCCCACCGGACGCGCTCACCAGGATTCGGGAGTCGCTGACTCCCGAATTGAACAAGGCGCTTTCACCCCCTAGCCACGCCGATAACATTGTGCCGACGCTGTCGGCACAATCCGGCGTTCCGGCCAGCGAGATCCTGACCAAGCTGTCCTTCAGCCACATCGCCGAGTTGCTGCAATGCGACGACGCCACCAAGCGCGCCTTCTACGAGCTGGAATGCATCCGGGGGAACTGGTCGGTACGCGAGCTGAGGCGGCAGATCGCCAGTCTGTACTACGAACGTTCGGGCCTTTCCACGGACAAAGCGAAGCTGGCGGCCCTGGCGCAACAAGGCGCCGAGCGCGCCCTACCGACGCTGACCATTCGCGACCCCTACGTCTTCGAGTTCCTGGGCCTCACGCCCCAGGAGGTCATGGGCGAATCCCATCTTGAAGATCAGCTTTTGGACAAGTTGCAGGACTTTCTGCTGGAGCTGGGCCACGGCTTCTGCTTCGAGGCACGCCAGAAGCGCATCTTGATCGGCGACAGTCACAACTTCGTCGACCTGGTCTTCTATCACCGCATTCTCAAATGCCACGTTCTGGTCGAGCTGAAAGCCGGCGCGTTCAACCACGAGAACATCGGCCAGCTGAACACCTACGTCAGCTGGTACCGCAAGAACATGATGACCGACGGCGACAACCCGCCGGTGGGCATCCTTCTTTGCACGCAGAAGGACCACGCGCTGGTGGAATACGCTTTGGCCGGCATCGACAACGGCCTGTTCGTCTCCAAGTACATGCTGAAGCTGCCCAAGAAAGAGGAGATGCAGCGATTCATCGAAGAACAGATGGCGGCGCAGGATCCGGAGGTGCCGTAGTGGCCGCCTCATCGCCCGATTTGAACGATCTGCGCGGTCAGGCGCGGGTGATCGCCGAGATCCAGCGGCGGGTGGACACATGGCGCGGGTTCACGCTGGGCGGCGCCGTCGATCCCTACCCGGTCGAGGCGCCCCGCTATCAGCCCACAGCCGACGGTGAGCGGCCGATCAGCGACACGACGATGCACCTGTTGCAGCACTGGTTCCGCCACGAGCCACATCTGCTGCATGCCAAGCGAGGTGCGTTCGCCTTCAAGTACTGGCCCCACCAGCGCCGCCTGGTCGAAACATTCATCTACCTTTACGAGGCGCGCGGAATCCGCCGGACGGAAGAACTCTACGGGCTGGCAGGTGTCGAGGCATTGGGACCCCAGCGAGATCCCTGGGCAAAGCTGGGCGGCCAGCTGGCGACCGGCTCCGGCAAGACCAAGATGATGAGCCTGCTGATCGCGTGGTCCTACCTGAACGCGGTCTGCGAGGGCGATGACCACCTGGGGATGGGGCCACATTCCATCCTGATCGCACCGAACCTGTTCGTGAAGGATCGGCTTCTTCAGGACTTCAGCCCGCCCTACGGCGACACGTCAGTCTTCCTGGGCGATCCGGTCGTGCCGCCGGCGTTCGACCAGGTCTGGAACCTGAAGGTCTATGATCCCACGACCTGCCCGCGCATGCTGGAGCCGTCCGAGGGCGCCCTGGTGGTGACGAACTACCACCAGCTTCTGCGCGAGAGCGAGGAAGCCCCGACGCTGTTGCAGTGGGAACAGAACCAGATGGACCTGCTTTTTCACGCGGGCGAGCCCGATCGCCTGGAGGCGGTATCGACGCCCTTGCTTGATCGCTTCGCGCGATCGCGCGGGCTGTTGGTTCTGAACGACGAGGCCCACCACGTGTGGGACGAGACCGGCCATGCGCGTTTTGAACAGAAAGCCCGCGACAAGGCACGCGCCGGTAATACCGGGGACGAAGCGACGGCCATGGCCTGGATTCGGTCGATACGGCGGCTGAATGGCGACGGCGAGGCGGCCGGGCGTGTGGCGCTGCAGGTGGATCTGTCCGCTACGCTGTTCGAGGAGACAGGGTCGGCGGCGAAGCCTTCCAAGGCCAGCAAGGCCAAGGGCGAAAAGGAGTTCCGGCAGGCAGACCTGTTCCGGCACACCACGGTCTACTACAGCCTGGCACACGCCATCCGCGACGGCATCGTCAAGAAGCCGGTGCTGGAACGGGTCGAAGTTCGCAATCAAAAGACCGGCGAGATCGAGCCGCCCTTGCGGGAGGGACAGCCGAACGCCTGGGAGAAGTACCGCAACCTGCTGGTGACGGGGATCGAGCGCTGGAAGAAGGTCAAGGAACAGCTCACGGACGAAGGCGACGCGCGTAAACCGATCCTGTTTGTCCTGGCGAACGATCGGAACGAAGCCCGCGAGGTGGCGAACTTCCTGCGATACGGAGAGGCGACCCGAGATGAGCTGACCGGACGGGCCGTGACCGGCTACCGCGGCAAGCCTGCGGACGAAGCGCTGTTCGTGGACACAGAAGGCGGCGCGCCCCGATCAACGGTGGTCGAAATTCACATCGGCGAGAAGGAAGAACGCAACGAGGAAGCCTGGGAGGGCGTGCGCCGGGCCGTCAACGCCGTGGACCACGACGAAATCCCCAAGGTCGGCGACGACGGCCGTGCCGTGGTGGACGAGGACGGCCGGCAGATCATGGTGCCGAACCCCTACAATGTGGTTGTCAGCGTGATGATGCTGAAAGAGGGCTGGGACGTTCGCAACGTCAAGGTCATCGTCCCGCTGCGCCCCTGCGATTCGCGCACGCTGACCGAGCAGACCCTGGGGCGCGGTTTGCGCAAGATGCACGCGCCGATTCTCGACGAAGAAGGCGGCGCCTTCATGAAGACCGAGGATCTGTACGTCATCGAGCATCCGTCCTTCAAGGCGATCCTCGACCAGATCCAGGACATCATCGAGGAGCGATCGTCAGACGAGATCGAGCACGCCCGCGAGTACGTCCCGATCTTGCAGAAGGCCGATCTGACCGAGCGTCAGACCAACGGCGTTCGCTTGGTGCGGTTCGAGGGACTGCGCGAGGTCATCCCCGACTGGCGCAAGTCATTCGACAGCGCGAGCATCCCCGCCCTGTCGCCGCGGCTGGCCTGGAAAGAGGAGATCGCGGACACCGAGATCAGGACATTCCTGAAGGAAGCCCTGGCGACAAACGAGACGGAGGGCCAGTCCTTCGTGGTGCCCGAAAGACCGTCATACCGGGATTTCGACCACGTGATCGAAATCGCGATGGCGCTGCCCATCCTTCGCGAGATGCGCGCCAGTTTTCAGCACAAGACGGCGGTCAAGGGAATCGTGCGCGAATTCCTGGAACGCAAGACGTTCAACCTGCCCGCCGGGCTTCCCTTGTATTTTGACCGTATCCCGGAGGGCGACTACGCGCGGATCGCGTTGGGGAACCTGGCCCGGGCCGACGTGATAGCCACGGTTAAAAAAGCGCTGCTGCCGCCATTACAAGAGGCGATCACCGCCGAGCGGCGAGCGGCGGAGGCGCAGATGTCGGAGCGCAAGACGGAAGAGTTGCAAGGCTATCAGGCCCTGAAGAAACACATCTTCGACGGACCCACCAAGAGCTGTTTCGATAGGGCCGCCCTGGAAAACGGGGACGAGGAAGCCGTCGCGCATCTTCTGGATGCCGCCAAAGACATCACCGGCTGGGTCTACAACCACCGCAGCGGCGTCGGGTATTTCATCGAGTACGACTGGCAGGGCCTGCTGTCGCACTACTACCCCGACTTCATCGCCCGCGCCCGCATCGGCGAGGTGTTCCACAACTTCATCATCGAGGTGAAGGGCCGCTTCGACGATCGCGACCGAACCAAGGCGGCGCGCGGGCAGCGTTACTGCGAGCTTCTGACCGAGCACGACCGCGAGCCATGGCACTACTTGCTGTTGCTGGAGAACGAGCCCGTGGGCCGAAAGGACATCACCTGGTGGGGCCAGCAGTCCCGCAAGGAGATCGCGGACCTGCTGAGACACCAGGAAACCCTGCCGCTGTTGCCCCAGATGGAAGTGCACGGCGGGGGAAGCAGGCCCCCGATGCAGATCGTCGACAGCGTCCCGGCCGACCAGCAGTACCGCGAGGCGGTGCCCGTCCACGACCTGGCGGCGACCGCCGGCGGTTTCGGCGAAGCCCAGGCGCCCCGGGTCATTGGCTGGGCCAAGGTGCGCGCCCAGCGGATGCTCGACCGCCGGATGTTCGTGGCCAAAATCGCGGGCCGATCCATGGAGACGGCGATCCCCGACGGAAGCTGGGCGCTATTCCGCCTGTTTCCCCACGGCGTGCCCCCGGCCGCGACGGCGCTCGACGGCCGCCGCGTGGTGGTTCAGCTGCGGGACGCGGCAGACCCGGAAACCGGCGGCAGCTACACGCTCAAGCGCTGGCGCGTCGCCGCGACGGGCGCCGATGGCGGCGCCGACGAGATCGAGCTGCGCCCGGACAACCCGTCATTCAAGCCGATTCGGATGCGGCGCGAGGACGGGGAGATCCGGGTGATCGCGGAGTTTCTTGAGGTGGTGGGATAGCTGGCTGCAACCCTGGTTAGGGCACCTGGCCAGGTGGTGTTTCAGCTTGTGGCCCCGGCCCATTTGTCGCGGAGGTTGATTCGGCGCGCACGAGGTCGGAAGATGCGCCGCAAGTTTGCAAATGCGCGCGCCGAAGACGTCTTTCGTTCTATTCATCGCCCTGGCCCTGGGCGCGGCCCTGGGCGCGGGGTGCGGCGAGCGCGTGAATCCGGACTTCTGCGCGACCGACGTGCCGTGTGCCGGCGGGCGGGTCTGTAACCTTAATTTGTCCCAATGCGAAGCGGTGGCGGACGGCGCTGCCGCCACCAACGATGCCGTTGCTGCCGCCGATTCCGCGGCGGACCCCGACGTGCCCGCCGATTCCCCAGAGATCGCGACTGACGGGCCAGGCGACGTCGACGGCGACGTCGATGGCAACCCAACGGCCGATGGCGCTGCAGATCGTCCGTCGCTGGACGCCCCTGGCAGCTGCACCATCGAGGGGGATTGCCAGAAGTCCGATGCCGGCGCGCATTGTGTGATGGGCCTGTGCGCCGCGTGCGCCAGGGACGACCAGTGTCCACCGACGACCCCTGTGTGCCGGGGACGCCAGTGTCTGGCGTGCGGCGCGGCCGGCGGCGATGCTGCCTGCGCGAACGTCAACGCCACCCTGCCCGCGTGCGACGCGCAGACGGGCAGATGCGTCCAGTGCCTGACCAGCGCCGGTTGCGCCGTTCCGACCGCACCGCTGTGTGCGGCAAACGTGTGCGTCGGTTGCAAGGCGGGGCCGGCGGACGGGTGCCTGAAAAGGGCAGCTGGGACGCCGGCCTGTGATGCGACGACAGGCCGCTGCGCCGAATGCGCCGTCAGCGGCGATTGTCAGAATCCGAGGACGCCAATCTGCGTCGCCAACAAATGCCTTGGCTGCGCCGCCGTCGAGGTTCAGGCAAGTGCTTGCCAGGCCAGGTCCGCGGCCGCGCCCGTGTGTGATCGAACATCCGGCGCGTGTGTCGAATGCATCGGCAGCGCGGATTGCCCGACCGCCGACCGCCCCGTGTGCGTCGCCAACCGATGCGCGCCGTGCACGGACAGGACCGCACCTGCCGACGCCTGCACGCGCAAGAATGCGGCTGCCCCGCTGTGCAACCCGGGCACGGGTCAGTGCGTGATTTGCCTGGCGCACGCGGACTGCCGCAGCGCCACCCGCCCCGTCTGCAACCAAAATGAATGTGTCTCTTGCGCCAAGGCGCCGACGGCGGCGTGCGCGCAGAAGGGCCAGGCCGCCCCCGTCTGCGACACGAACTCGGGCGCGTGCGTCCAGTGCGTGACCGACGGTCATTGCACCGAGCCCGGCAAGCCGCTGTGCGCCTCGGGTCAGTGTGGCGCGTGCAGCGGGGGGCCTGTGGACGCCTGCCAGAAGAAGTCCCAGTCGTTGCCCGTGTGCGAACCGAAGACCGGTGCCTGCGTCGCCTGCACGACCAGCGCGCAGTGTGAGGATCCAGCGCGGCCCGTGTGCCTGCAGAATCTTTGTGACAGCTGCGAGGCGGCCCCGAACCCGCACAACACCTGCGCCCTGATGTCCCCCAACCGCCCGCTGTGCGACGACGCGACCGGTGGCTGCGTCCAGTGTCTGTCGTCGGCCGGTTGCCCCGATGCGGCCGCGCCAATCTGCGTGAAAGGCCAGTGCGTCCCCTGCCCCAGCCACGCCGCGTGCGCGGCCGCCAATCCCGCGACACCCGTCTGCGATGGCGCGAAATGCGTCGAATGCTTCACCGGCGAGGGCTGCACGATCCCCGATCGGCCCCTCTGCATGGCCGGCCGTTGCGTCCGATGTGACGAGCCGGGGGCGGCGGCCGACGCCTGCGTGAACCGGGGCGCGGGGGCCGGAACGGCGTGCGATGCCGCGACCGGGCGATGCGAGGAATGCCTGACCAGCGCGAATTGCAAGGAGACCACGAAACCTATCTGTATTGTCCGGGCCTGCGTCCCGTGCAACGCAAACGGCGTTTCCGTCGACGCGTGCCAGCAGCTTGCCGCCTTCCTTTCTTGCAACTCACTTGGCCAGTGCGCCCCGTGACGATGGGACCCGAGACGTTTCCCCGACGCTTCGGTCCCTACGTGCTTCTGCAACCGCTGGGCAGCGGCGGCATGGGCCACGTGACGGTGGCGATGTCCGGCCAGCGCGGGCGCGAAAAACTGTGCGTGGTCAAACGCATGCACCCCGAGGTGCTGTCCGTGCCCGAGCAGGTCGCGCGTTTTCAACACGAGGCCACCGTCGCGCGCCGGCTGTCGCACGGGGCCATCGTTCAGACGTTGGGGTTGGGCGAGGTCGACGGCGAGCCGTACATCGCGCAAGACCTGATCGAAGGCCGCGATCTCGGTTACATCCTGTCGCGCTTCCAGACTGAACAGGACATCCTGCCCGTCCCGCTGTCGGTGCACATCATCCGCGAGGTGGCGCGCGGCCTGGCGTACGCGCACGACTTCGAGGGACTGGGGCTGGTTCATCGGGACATCAGCCCGCAGAATGTCCGCATCGGGTTCAACGGCGAGGTCAAGCTGCTGGACTTCGGCATCGCGACGTCGTCCGCGAAGGATTTTCTGACGCTGCCCGGACAGCAAGTGGGCAAACGATCGTTCATGGCGCCCGAACAACTGGCCGGGAAGAAGGCCGATCGCAGGGCCGACCTTCACGCGCTGGGCGTACTGCTGTGGGAATTGCTGACCGGGCGGCCGACCCACGTGGCCCTGCCTGAATCGCCGCAGGCGCTGGCGTCGCAGGCCGGCCCGCCGTCGCTGTTCAATGCGGCGGTGCCCGCGGACCTGGACGCCGTGGTTGCGAAGGCACTGTCCCCCGCGCCCGAGGATCGTTTCCAGACGGCGTCCGAAATGCGAGCGGCCCTGGCGGATTTCATCCCGCAGCGTTTCGACGGCGACGCCGAACTTGCGCGTTACCTGGTGGCCGAGTTTGACCCCGCCAAGGAGCGTACCTACCGCGCCAAGCTGGTGGCCGAGGCGGGACACTTGCTGGATTCAGCGGAGCCTGCGGTGGTGGTCGCACCGCGGACCCGGCTTGCGCTGCCGGTCGCAATGGCAATGGGTGGATTGGTTGTAGTGGCGCTGGCGTATTTCGCGCTGAGGCCGCATGTACCCGTCGTACCAGCCGCGCCCATGCCGACGCCCGTCGCCGTTGCGCCGCCGACGGCACCCTCGACCGTGCCGCCCACGCCCAGGCCCGAAATCACGCGCGAGATCACGCCCCCCGCGCCCGCACGCCCGCACGCCCCCGTCGCCCGCAAACCCGTTGTCCCCCCGGTGGACCCCGGGACCCTGGTGGCGGATGCACGCCGCGCCTTCAATCGACAATCCTTCGACGAGGCGATTCGTCTGGCCGAAACCGCCGTGCGCACCGGCGGCGGCCTTGAAGCGCATTTGTTACTGGCGAACACCTATCTGAAGACCGGCCACCTCGACGAGGCCGAGCAACACTTTGCCGAGGTCGTCCGCATCGACCCCGCGCACGTCGTCGCGCGCGACCGTCTGGATTTCACCCGCCGCCTGAAAGAAGCCCACAACGCGCAGGGCGCCCCGTGAACCGGGGCCGCGTTGACAGCTGTGGGCCACAAAGCGGCCGCCCTGGCCAAATACCGCCCGTTCATCGACTGCGCCGGTAGTCTTTCGGCCTGAAGCGAATCTGCGCTCCGAGTCGTGGCCCTGGGTCGCCGATCTCAAGGACGTGCTCACCCGCGTCGGGTCACATCCCGCCTCGGCCCCCGACGATCTGCTGCCCCACCCGTAGTGCGTCGTCACGACGTCCCCCGTCGGACGGTTACGTCCCAGCCGCAGACGCCGCATATCAGGGGCACCAAATCACGCCGCAGCCTGCCAGACGCCGTCCTTTATCCGCACGCGCAGCCGAAGGGGTGTCCCCGGTTTGTCACCGATGGCGGCGAGCGCCTCAACGTCGAAGTTCTCGGCCCCATCGCGGATGACGTCCAAAGCACGCAACAGCCTATCGGGCACGGCGCCGATCGGCTCATGGCCATTCTCCCAGCGCGATACGGTGGGGGGGCCAACCCCGAGCAGCTTTGCCAACTGCACACCCGAGTAGCCGAGGTGCGTCCTCAGGAACTTGATCTCTTCGGCGGCGAGACGGGTGGGCTTGGCGACCACCGCAGCAGCGATGGCGCGCATCAAACCGTCGAGGTTCTGAAAACCGACCCCAACGCCAGCGCACCCCTCGCAGGTCGTGATGATGGCGTCCTGCACGGTGACCGCCCAGCTATCCGCCAGCTTCATCCGGTAGGCGCCGACCTTGGTGGTCACACGGCTGCTGCCGCAATCGAGGCACTTTCTGGGGCCTTTGTTTTGTTTGCTCATTCTTTCCTCCAAGCGGTGACGACAATGGTTAAGGTCTCCGAATCGAATGCGACTACAACGCAGTTCATCGTGCGGCGCACACGGTATCGCCAGGTGCCGCGGATGAGATCGTGGCCCTCCACCACGCCGGAACGCAGGACGCTCCGTGCCTCGTCGATTGTGATGCCGTCCTTTTCCATCTCCTTGAGAGCGTGGGGCGAGAAAAACAGGGTACCCTCCGCCGCCAGGCAGCGCAGGATCATTTCCTTCACCCTGCCCTTACCGAACGGCTCGCCTTCCACGGTTTCAATATAACATGCCTTGCGCTATACGCAGGCCTTGTGTCCGGCGAAGGTTGGCTTGGTCGACGGGCGCAAGAGGGCGGGCTTCGGACCAGAGGCGGTTGCCCTGGCGAGGAGCCAGTCGTTCAACCTTGTATCGCTGCTGGCCCCGGAACAGAGCGAGCAACTGCGATCGTTTGTGAAGCGACTGGGATCGCCCGTGCGCGACTGACGCGGCAGTGTGTTTCTGCGCCGCCGGTGGGCGTGCACGTGGCCCTTGCTAACAGGCCGATACCCTGGAAGATTC
>JANXXE010000146.1 GCA_025350815.1 Myxococcales bacterium
GTCAGTTTTCGCGGCGTCCGAGGCCGCTCGGCCGTCTGCGGCCGACGCCAAGCCGAGGCCGAGCGCGTGGCCGCGCAGCGGCCGTATCAGCGCGTCCGCGAAAACTGACACACCACCCACCTCCGCCGACCGCGCTCAATCCGAGCGGAGGCGACCAGGAGATGTGCCGAACCATGAGAGGCTCAGGCGCGGGCTAGTTGGTCTTGCTGCCCGGCGTGATTCGCGCGGTCATCGCCGCGACCTCGGCGGAGACCTGCTCGATGCGGCGGCCCACGTCTGTGGTTTCCAGCAACAGCTGTCGCAGTTTCGAGTCGACCACCAGGGCCGAGGCCAGGACGTCGACCAGTTCGCCCGGCGTCTCTTGCGCAGCGACCACCTGCTTCAGCAGATCGCCGCCCTCGGGAATCGCATTCGCAAGCCCCCCCACCAGCGCCCGCAAGGACGCGTCCGCGTCCATCAGGTCGGGGCGGTTGCCCGTGGGATCGTCAGGGATCTCGGTCGCGCTGATCAACCGGTATGGCTCGTCGCTGGGCAGCTCGCTGTCGATGTGAATGCGCGCGCGGCCGCGCAGCACCAGGTTGAATTTTCCGTCGGGCAGCTCGTGCGCCAGGATGACCTCGCCCACGCCCGCAATTGGCGCCACGGGCGGTTTGCCGTCGTATTCGTGTTCGTTGCCCAGCAACAGGCTGACGGCGATCAACTTGTGGCTGGCCAGCACATCGCGAACCATCTTGCGGTAGCGATCTTCAAAGATGTGCAGCGGTAGCAGTGCATTGGGGAACAGTACGATGTTCGGCAGCGGGAACATCGGCAGACGCCCCAGCACCTTCGTCAGGTTCGCGTGCGTCCCGGCGTCGAAGGTGTTTTCAACCGAAAACATCGATGCACGATCCGGTCAGGGCCATCGGTGCATCCGTCGCCAGGAACAACGCCACGCGCGCGATTTCGTCGGCTGTCATCTTTGGCACCCCCCCCGGCATGCCTATCTCTAGCATGGCGGTATCTACCGAGCCCGGACAAATAGCGTTGACGGCAATCCCCGAGGGTCGCAGTTCCTCGGCCAACGATCGCGTCAATCCCACAACCGCGTGCTTGGCCGCGCAATAGGCCGCCAGCTGCGCCGTGCCCTGCCGCCCCGCTATGGACCCCAAATTGATGATCCGCCCCGCCCCACGCGTCTGCATGCCGGGAAGAAACGCCTTCATGATCAGGAAGGTGCCCTTCAGATTCGAGGCCAGGACGTCGTCCCAGACTTCCTCGGACAGCGCAGCGAACGGCGCCCGCGCCACGGTGCCCGCGTTGTTGACGACAATGTCAGGGGCGCCCAGGCGATCCAGAACCATCGCCGCGAATCGACCGACGTCGGCCGCCCGGCGCACATCACACACCTCCAGAAAACCGCCGCCCGCAGTTGCCACCGACGGGCCGTGCAGCGAACAGCCCGCGACGCGCGCCCCCTCGGCCGCAAGAACGTCAGCAATGGCCCGGCCGATTCCCCGGGAGGCACCGGTGACGACCGCGACCTTGCCCGCCAGCTTCACCGGGCGCGACCCCCGAGGTTGGCCGCCGCCAGCAGCCGCGCCTTCAAATCAGGACGGTCGCGCATCTCACCCACGAAGGCACTGGTCACCACGCCCGACTGGTCGTGCTTCTCGCCGGGTAGCGCCAGGCACAGTTGTTCGGCCTCGATGACACAGCCGGCGCCGCGGGCGCCCAGTTCCTTCCACAATGTGTCGGCGATCTGGTGCGTCGCCCGTTCTTGCAGTGTCAGGCGCTTGGTGAAGCAGTCCACCAGATCGGCCAAGCGCCCGAAGCCCACCAGCTTGCCCTGCGGCAGATACGCGACGTGCGCCACGCCCCGGTACGGCACCAGGTGGTGCGGGCACATCGCGTGGAATCGCAAACCGCCGACGACCACGGCGTCGGGATCCGCCTCGCCCAGCACCGGCTCGCCCAGAATGACCCGTGGGTCCATATCGTAGCCCGCCAGGAATTCCGTCTGCCACAGCCGGGCCACGCGCTCGGCCGTCTGTTTCAGATCCAGATCGCCGGCAGGATCGCGGCCGGAAGCACGCAGCAGGGCGTCGATCGCGGCGCGCAGGGCTTCGCTGTCGGCGGGCAAGGCTCAGTCCAGGGGCGGTGGCTCGCGCGGGACCAGGTCGTCTATCGGCTTACGCGCGCCGTAGCCGGCGTCCACCGGATGCCAGAAGCCCAGGGCGCGCTCGCCCAACTTCCAGCACAACAAAATCTCCTGCGTGCCGCGCCGGCCGGGAAAGTCGACCAGGCCCAGATCCAGATCCTTGACCTGCCCGCCCAGGTTCTCCACGCGTCCAATTTGATCCGAAAGCGCCTCGTAGTAACCCTGGAACATGGCGCGCGCGTGGCGAACAGCCGCCGGCTCTGACCGCGGCGACTGTTCGGTGACGTCACCGGACACGCGCACGCCCGCGCGCTCCAGCTTCTGCTCCTCGCGCCGCAGCGCCATCCGCAGCTGCAACACCTGCGTGAAGATGCTCTCCAAGGAGGGGATCAGTCGCTCGATTTCTCCCACAGTGAAGTGACGTCGCGGCATCGGGCGAATCTACACCAATTTGCCGGGACGCAAGCACCCGCGAATAGCCCCGCGAATAGCCCCAAACAGGGGCGTATCGGCTGTGCTAGTTTCCTGCGCGATGCTTCACCCGAAACGCAGAATCCGCCCGGCGCCGCTGGAAATCGGCTCGCCCGACGTGGCCGCGCTGATCGACACCTATTTCAACGCCTACAACGCCGCGCGCCTTCGCGAAGCGTGCCAGACCTTCGCCCGCATGATCGACGGGGGCGCAACCATCGGCGTGTCGCTGTCGGGCGCCCTGACGCCGGCTGGCCTGTCTTCGGTCCTGGTGCCTCTTATCCAGCGCGGGTACATCGATTACATTTCTTCGACAGGCGCGAACCTGTACCACGATCTGCATTTCGACCTGGACCTGGCACTTTACCGCGGCATGCCCGAGGTGGCGTCGGGCGCGCACGACGTGGCCCTGCGCAAGGACGGCATCATCCGCGTCTACGACGTGTTGTTCCCGGCGGACGTGCTGTTCAAAACCGACGAATGGGTTTATCGCGTGCTGCAGGCGCCGGAATTCGCCCGTCGCCTGTCGGGCGCCGAATTGCACAACGGCATCGGGAAATACGCCCTCGAGACCGCGCGCAAGATGAAGGTGGCCAAGCCGTCCATCCTTGCCGTCTGCCACGACTACGACGTACCTGTTTGGTCGGCGTCGCCCGGCGATTCGACCATCGGACTGAATCTGTCGGCCATTTACACCGCGCATCCCGAAAAGGCACCCCAGGTCGATCCCTCCGCCGATGTGATGGAAATGGCGGCGCTGGTGCTGGACGCCAAACGCGCCAAGGGCGGCCTGTCCGGCGTTCTTATCTTCGGCGGCGGCGCGCCCAAAAACTTCTTGCTGCAAACCGAACCGCAACTGCAGGAAATCCTCGGCGTCGCCGAAAAGGGCCACGATTACTTCATCCAGATCACCGACGCGCGCCCCGACACCGGCGGCCTGTCCGGCGCCACACCCGCCGAGGCTGTCTCGTGGGGCAAGATCGATCCCGACAAGCTTCCGGACACCGTCGTCTGCTACGTCGATTCGACGGTGGTCATGCCGCTGATGGCGTCGTACGTGCTGGCGCGCTGCAAGCCGCGCAAGCCGCGGCGTCTGTACAGGCGGCTGCCCGCGATGGTCGAGGCGCTGCGTTCGGAATACCGCAAGACCGAGATGTACGCGCGTTACTGGGGCAAGGGCGGCACCGTGAAGAAGGCGCCCGTCGCCAAGAAGACGTCCAACAAATCCCGCAAATAGACCTGCATCTGGCTTTGGTGCTAAGACTGGCCGCGGCAAGCCGCAGGCAAGACAAGGAGTCACATACATGTTCGACGATCCCGCATCGCTAATGAACGTTCTGCTTCGCTGGGGACACATCGTCTTCGGCATCATCTGGATTGGCCACCTGTACTTCTTCAACCTGGTGAACGTCCCCTTTCAGGGTGATCTCGCCAAGGAACTGAAGCCGCAGGTGAATCCGAAGCTGTTGCTGCGCGCGTTCTATTGGTTCCGCTGGGGCGCGATGTACACGTTCCTGTTTGGCATCCTGCTGTTCGGGTACAAGTACTTTCACCAGAAGCTGTTCTTCGACGCTGACGGCGGCGTCAGCAACCGCGCCCTGTGGATGCTGTTCGGCGGGCTACTGGGGACCATCATGTGGTTCAACGTCTGGTTCGTGATCTGGCCGCGCCAGAAACTGATCCTCGGTGGCCTGGCCGCCGGCACGCCCCACCCCGACGCCGCCGCGCTGGCCGCGACCGCGGGCAAGGCGTCGCGCTTCAACACCTACGCATCGGGCCCGATGCTGTTCGGCATGATCGTCCCCAACAACTACGCCGGTTGGCCCGCGGTGGGCATGTTGGTCGCCATCATCCTCGGTGCCGGCTTCTGGTTCGGCTTGATCAAGCGGTCGTTCAAGATCAAGACCGTCGTCTGAGCCGCGCCCATGGCCGTCGGTCCCGCGCGGCGCTTGCAGGGATTCGGGACGTCCATCTTCACCGAGATCACGCGCCTGGCCGTCGAGCACGGCGCCGTGAATCTGGGTCAGGGCTTTCCTGACTTTCCGGCCCCGGCCTTCGTCAAGGAGGCGGCGGCCCGGGCCATAGCCGCCGACCGCAACCAGTACGCGCCGGCACCCGGGCTGCCGCGCCTGCAGCAGGAACTGGCCGCGCGCTTCCTGCGACAGCAGGGCCGCGCCGTCGACGCCGAAAGTGAAATCACCGTCGCTGCCGGCGCCACGGAGGCCATCTTCGACACCGTGATGGCGCTGGTCGACCCGGGCGACGAGGTGATCGTCTTCGAGCCGTACTACGACGCCTACGTGCCCGACATCCAGATGGCCGGCGGCGTGCCGCGAGTCGTGACCCTGCGGCCACCGGACTGGACCTTCGACGCGGACGAGCTGGCGGCGGCATTCAGCCCGCGCACGAAGATGATCATCATCAACACGCCCCACAACCCCACCGGCAAGGTCTTCAGCCCCGCCGAGCTGGATGCCATCGCCGCCCTGTGCGCCGAACACGATGTCGTCGCGCTGTCCGACGAGGTCTACAGCGAAATCTTGCTGGACGGCGCGCGCCACGTATCGCTGGCCACACGCCCGGGCATGTGGGAACGCACGGTGACCATCGACAGCATGGGCAAGACCTTCAGCGTGACCGGCTGGAAAATAGGCTGGACGATGGCCCCGCCCGAGCTGACGGCGGCCATTCGCGGCGTCCACCAGTTCGTGACTTTCTGCAACGCCACGCCCTTTCAGGAGGCGGCCGCCGACGCCCTGCGGATCGCGGACGACACCGGTTATTTCGACGAGCTTCGGCGGGACTACACGACCCGACGGGATTTTCTCGCCGGTGCCTTGCGCGCCGCGGGCTTCTCGCTGCTGCCCGCGCACGGCTCGTACTTCCTGCTGGCTGACATCAGCCACCTGCCCTTCGCTGACGACGCGGCCTTTTGCAGCCACCTCATCCGCAAAATCGGCGTGGCGGCGATCCCCCCGTCGGTGTTCTACGCCGATCCGAAGACGGCGCCCCGCCTGGCGCGCTTCTGTTTCGCCAAGAAGGCCCAGACGCTTCAGGCGGCGGCACAACGACTGGCCGTTCTGCAACCGTGACCCGCGCTCCGCGGCACCATTAAACTCGTCCGCCTGTGGCCTCACCCTTTCATGCCGGGCAGCACACGCCGACGCATCGGCCCGAGCACTACAAGCAGGTACCCGAACAGGGCCACCACGAAGTCGCCGCTGTCCGCGTCGGCGAATACCGACGTGACCGCCACGGCCGACGGATCGTTGCACGCGCGCGACGGGGCGGAGGGCGCAGCGCCTTCGCACCAATCGTCCGCGCGGGCGCCCAGCGCGTTCGTGCCGTCATTGCCGGCCGCCGGGCCGGGGCCGTCTTCGAAGGACAGGGAAAATTGCAAACCCGTGCAGTCAATGCTGGTTGCCGACCAGCTGTCAGCGGCGGCCTGGACCGCCGCCCGCAGGTCAGCGGGGGGGACACCGGGCAAGGTCGCCAGATGCACGGTCAGGGGCACGCAGCCCGTGGGCCAGGATTGCGCGTGACCCGATGGTGTCCGGGCGCTGACATAGGCGCGCGCGGCGCGCACACGGCCAACAAGGCCGTGGCGCTCAGCAACGCCAGCGGGAGGCTCGCGCCCCCCGCTACGGATTGACCCGATACGTGGCCAGCATGCCCGCGAGGATGTGGTCGTTGACATGGCAATGGTAAAGCCACTTCCCCGGATTATCCGGCTGCATGTCCGCCGTCAACATGGTGGCCGGAAGAAGCTCTGTCACATCCTCGCGGTCCACATCAACGGGCGAACCGTCGGCCTTGGCCTTGCCTTTGCCCGTGATGATCATATGGCCAATGAGCCCCGCGTAGTTGTCGCCCACTTCGTCAGTGTGCGAGTGGTACATCCACGTGACGGACGACGGATCCGACGGGCCCGGACCGGCGCGCTCGGGCACGCCCCAGCGGTAGGTGTAGCTGGCCCCCGGCGGAACGGCGTCGTCATTCTGCTGATTCGCCCTGGATCCGTCGGCGTAGGGCGCACCTTCCGATGCCTTGTCGTAAAAGACGCCGTGGGGATGGACGCTCAGCGGGCGCGTCGTCAGGTTCTTGAAGTGAAACAGAATGCTGTCGCCCACGGTGGCGCGCACCACCGGACCGAACATGCCCAGGTGCCGCCATTCGGGGGGCACGGCCCGATCCGGTCGGGACCGTTGGCAACGAAGACGTTGGCCGCGTCGTCGAAGGGACGTGGATACCGGCGCCTAAATTAACGGCCGCGGGCGCGGTGCCGCGATCGCCGGCGCACGCAACTCACCACGCAGCTCACTGCGAAAGCCAGTCCCAGCGCAAGAACACCGCCCCCTGACCGCAGGGGCCCGGGAGCCGCGGTACAGGACAGGGCACCGCCGCTGTTGCGCGTCGCCGCTGGGCCCCCGACAGCGGGTTCCTCGTCAACCGGCGCGGCGGCGGCGTCCCGGGATGATCCGCCCCCTGTCACCATGGGACCTGAAATCGGGACGCCAGCGTCGGCGACCGGCGCGATTGCCACGTCAGCCTTGGTGCCGGACGCCGCGTCCGGCAGGCCCGCGACAACATCGGCAGAGCCCGCATCCCGTGGGCCGGCAGACGCCGCATCGCCGCCCGGCGCCCCACCGTCGGGGGTCGACGCCGACTTGTTGGTCTGCGCGAACAGCCAGTCGATCAAGCTGGGCGGGCCGACCCAGTCGTAACCGCGATTGGCGACCGAATGGCCAGCCCCGACCGGAAGCATCATGACGGTGTACGTGAAATCGAGCGGCTTCAATGCCTTGAATGTCGCCGCCATCAGATTCGACTGCGTCGCGAACAATTGATCATTGGAACCGCAGAAATCCCAGATTGGAACGTTGACGATATTGGGCAACCCCGCCGGATCGCCGCCGCACGACTGGGGTGATGCCGCGGCAAAGTACGTCGGGTTGCGCATGATGATGTCCCAGGTGCCGAAGCAACCCATGGAAATGCCGGTCACGTAGATGCGCTTGGGATCAATGCTGAATTCTTTTCTGACTTCGCTGAGTATCCCGAAAATTTGCGCCTGTATGCCCAGCGGCGGCCGCGCGAATGATCCGTCCATTCCCCCACCCCAGCCAAAGGTATTCATGGGTGCGTGCGGCGCGACGATGAAGTGGGGGTGCTTGGCCTGCGCGCCGTTCCTGAAGACGCCGCCGTAACCGCCCGAGCCCGCCTCCTCGGTGAGCTGCCGACAATTGTCCTGGCCCGACGGCGCCTGGTTCCCGGCCAGGCCGGCGTGGTGCAGGTACAGCACCAACGGGTAGGCCTTCTTGGGATCGTAGCCGGCCGGCTGAAACAGGCGGTAGGGCAACGTGCCCCCTGATGCGTCCTTGAAGATGCGCCCCTTGAAACCCATGAAGTCGGCCGTCGGCGGCGGCGGCGGTGAACATTGGGCATGGGCCGAACGGGCCGCCAGGGCCAGCAAGATGGCCGCGATCGTGGATACGGAACTTCGTTGTGCAAGCATTGGGATGTGAGGAATCATACACTAAGATGCCTCGTGACATCAATGGGCTCGGAGGCGATACGCGCCGTCACGGCAATTCCACCGCCCGGCAGTACGCGACCAGGGCCGACAGGCTGGCGCGCAGGCCGTCGTCGGCGCGGCTTTTCAGGATGTAACCGGCGATGTTGAAGTTGTACGAATTGACCTTGTCCTGCGACAGGCTGGAACCGGTCAGCACAAAGACCACGGTTCGCTTCAACGCGGGATCCTGGCGCAACTCTTCCAGGAACGACAGGCCGTCCATTCCCGGAAGGTCGAGATCCAGGACCACCACGCAGGGTTGCGGGATGGCAACCACGCCGGGGGCGCCGCGAAGAATGCGCAGCGCGTGTTGTCCGTCCGTCGCTGTCCACAGGCGGTGCCGTATCGCCTCGGCCTGCAGTCCCCGCTTCACCTTCAGGACGTCGAAGGCGTCGTCCTCGACCAGCAGGATATTCAACACCTTTCCAGTCGCGGCCGTCTCAGTCACGGCAAGTCCACAGTCTTCGCATACGCCCCCAGCAACGACACGATATCGGCAAAACAACCGGTGGCTGACTTCCCCAGAAACCCCGCGACGTTCATGCGGTACGCGGCCTTCTTGTCGGCGGCGTCCTGCGACGTGGTCACTGTAAAGACCACGGTCGACTGAAGTTCAGGATCGCGCCTCAGCTCGGCAAGGAATTCGATGCCGTTCATGCGCGGCAGATTGATGTCGACCAACACGATGTAGGGCCGGCGAAGCGGTGCAGAACCGTTTGAACCGCGCAGGACGGCCAGCGCCTCTACCCCATCCCGCACACGGGTGACCGACAGGGAAATTCCCGTCGCCTCCATGGCCCGCTGCAGTGCGATGACGTCGATGTCGTCGTCCTCGACGAAGAGAATCTGTAGGTCTGTACCGGGCCCGGTCATTGGGATGTTCGCGAAATCAACCGATGCTAACCGTGATCGGTGGGGCCCGCCATGACCAACACCCCACCCCGAACAGCACGCTGCATTAATGTAATGTACAACACGTAGCTAAAGAAATTTATAACTGTCCGCCGATGTCCAATACATGGAAGTTCAGTACATGGGGAAACGGTTCGCTAACACTACTGCCGGTAGGGGAGGCCTGCGCGCGGCGACTGTTATCGCGGCCAGCTCGGTTTTCTTCTGCGGTGGCCTGCTGGTGGTTCCAGGCGCGGCGCTGGCGGGGGACTGGCCGCAGCTGGGGCGGGATGGGGGGCGGGCGCGATTTTCGCCCGAGGTGACCGGTCCGCGCTTCAAGCCTTCGTGGGATTTCAATGCCGGTGGTCCGGTGCTGTCGACGCCCGTGGTGGGCGATGGCTTCGCCGTTGTCGTCACGAAGGCGGGTTCGGTCAACGGTCTGCGCGCGTCCACCGGCAGCCGCCTGTGGACCTTCGATGCCAAGGCTTCCGTCGGCGCGACGCCGGCAATTCTCAACGGCCGCGTCTTCGTGCCCACCCTGGGCGGTGAACTGTACGCCCTGCGCCTGACCGACGGTGTGGCGCAGTGGACGCAGAAGATGGGCGGCCAGAATTTCGGCTCGCCCGCGATTGTCGGCGACGCCCTGGTCATTCCCGCCGGCTTTCCGGCGCAGAAGCTGATCAAGCTGGGCGG
Organism: Myxococcales bacterium; assembly: GCA_025350815.1. GTDB lineage: Bacteria > Myxococcota_A > Polyangia > Fen-1088 > Fen-1088 > JANXXE01. The sequence continues at coordinate 9,771 of JANXXE010000146.1, forward strand.
CGCCGCTGGCCTGGCCCAGTGGGAAACCGCGCCGGGCGCCATCGCAAATGTGACCACCTCGTCGGCGGCGATGGGCAGCGACTTCGCCGTCGTCGGCGTCAACGGCGGCAAGTACCAGGCGTTCGCGCTGGCCGACGGCAAGGCGCGCTGGACCTTCGCCACGCGTGGCGCGACCAACCTGTCCGCGCCCCTGGTCGTCGGCAACGCCGCCTACCTTTTGCCCGGCGGCAGCCAGCCCAATCTGTTCGCGGTCGACACGGCATCGGGTCTGGCCTTGGATGGCTGGCCGCTGACCATTGAGGATCCCCAGGCTGTGCCCACGGGCATTATTGTCGGCACCACCTATGCCGTCTCGTCGCCGATCGCGGTCAATGGGCTGATCGTTTTCCAGATTCGTTTCGAATACGGCATCCAGACCAACACCGGCACCAGCGCGGGTGTTCTGACGTATCAGCTGCGTCTGTACACCGTAGCGGTGAACCCTGTTGCTGGACACCCCGTGGTTCAGTGGCTGACGCCGAACGGCCAGAAGACGGCGTCGATGAACCAGGTGCCCGAGCTGAACATGTCGCCCACCCCGGCGGCGTTCACGGGTGCGGCCGCCAATTACATCGCGGTCACCTCGTGCGTCGCTGCCACCGTGCGCGTTCTCGACGTCAACACCGGCGCCGAGGCCTGGTCGGCGGCGACCTCAGGTCCGACCCGCGCGTCCCCGGTCTTCGCCAACGGCCAGCTATTTGTCGCCACCGACGCGGGCATCGTGCATGCGTTCAGCTCGGAATCGAACCACGCACCGACGGCGCCGTCCAGGTTGTCGCCCGGTGGCGGTCGCGCGGTGGATCGCACGGGCGCCGTGCTCAGCTGGGAAGGCGCGACGGATACCGAGAGCAGCGCCCTGTCGTACCAGGTCCGCCTGGACGACGACGGCGAGCTGCTGGAGAATTTCAGCTTCGAGAAGATGACGGCGACGGGCGACACCAGCGTGTCCGTTCCGGTCTTGCTGAAGGATGGCGTGATGTACACCTTCGCGGTCCGCAGCCGCGACGAAGCCGGCGCCTGGTCCGAATGGTCCGCGCCCGAGCACTTCAAGGCGGAACAACTGCCCACCGTCGACATCGCGGGCAAGGCCTACGACAACGTGTCCGATGCGGTTGCCCACGTGCAGCCGGGTGAGACGATTCAACTGGGCGCCGGGACATACAAGCTGGGCTCGTCGCTGGTGGTACCCCCGGGTGTCAGCATTGCGGGCGCGGGTGGCCTTCAGACCATAGTGGACGGCACGGGCCTTGGCGCCGCGCTTGTCCTTAAGTCCGCAGCCGGGCGCACCGGCGGCACGGTCATCGAGGGCGTGACGGTCACCGGCGGTCGCGTCGGTATTCAGGTGTCGGGCGGTGAAATGGCGACCCTGCGCAACATCATCCTGCGCGATCACGACGACGCCGGCCTGCTGGTCGACGCCGGGCAGAAGGTGGACCTTATCAACGCGACCGTGGCCTGGAACGGAACGGGCGCGCGCGCGGCCGGAACTCTCAGCGTGCGCAACAGCATCGTGCTTGAGAACAAGACCGCCGGTCTCGCCCTCGATGGGACGGACGGCAAACTCGACAGCCGCTACAACGACGTTTCCGGCAACGGCAGCGACTACCTAGGTCTGTCGGCGGGCGCCGGCGATTTGGCGTCGCCTGTCACCTTCGCCGATGCGCCGAAGCGCAACCTGCGTCTTATTGATGCACAGGCGACGACCGACCGCGGCGATCCGGCGGATCCCTTTGACAAGGAACCCATGCCCAACGGCGGCCGCGTGAATCTGGGCGCCTACGGCAACACGACGCTGGCCGAGATCTCGGTCGACGCCCCCGTCATGACGCCACCGGCCGCCACCCCCGATCCGGCGACGCCCGTTGTAGCCGACCCCACGCCGGTTGTCGCTCCGATGGACCCCATCCCGACCAAGATGGCCACCAGCAACGGTTCGATGCGCGGGTGGGGCTGCGAGATGGTGCCGGGCCAAGGTGGCGGCGGCAATACGGGGATGGCCCTGCTGCTGGCAGCCATGGCGGCGGCCGCTGTGCTGCGCCGCCGGATCAACCTGCGGGCGGCCGTTGCGACCACGCGTCGCGTGTCGGTGCGCGCGACGATGCTGGCAATTCTCCTGGGTGTCGCCCTGTACCCGGCGCGCGCGCACGCCATCGCCCGCGTGCGCACGATCGGCGCGGCAAATGCCGGCGCGGCGACGATCTCGGCGAACTGGAGCGGCGCCACCGTCGCCGGCAACTTGCTGACGGCCGTGGTGTCCGTGCGCGGCGGATCAGCCACAACCATCAGCGTGACGGCGGGCGGCGCACCCTGGGTGCTGATCGGCCGGTCAGATACCACCAACGCGTCCGTCGCAATGTATTACATCCAAAACGCCCTTGCGTATGCCACCAACACCGCTGTGTCGTTCGACATCGGGGGCAGCGCGAAGGCCGCCATCCGCATCACGGAATACAACGAAGTTCCGACGGCCAGTGTGCTGGATCTGTCTGCAACGGCTACCTCAAGCGGTGTTGCCAGCACCACCGGGCAAGGGGGCAGCGTCCCGCTGTCCACCTATCTGAGGGGCGAAATTGCCTTGTCCGCAATGGTCCACATCGATGCCAGCGCGACGCAGGCCGCGGTGACCGGGGGCTTCGCCGCACTCGGCAACGAATCCAGTACCGACGCCAGCAGCGCGCTGACTCACCGACAATACGTCTACGAGAACATCTTCGGCACGGGCGCGCAGGCGCCGACGGCGACGATCAACTCAGGCGGCAAGGAATGGGTGGGCATCATCGCGACCTTCAAGGGGGCGCCGCGCTATTTCATCGGCGCCGACGGCAGCCTCTTTGGCGACAACACGAAATGGTCGCTGTCTTCGGGCGGCCCCAACAACACGACCGCTCCCGGCAACAACGACTGGGGCATTTTCGACGGCAACAGCGGTAACTGCACGGTCGCAGCTTCGGTGACGGCGGGTGGTATCTCGATGCTGTCGACCTACGGCGCCAAGACGTTGACCGTTGCCGCCAATCAAACGTTGACCATTGCCAACGACATGGAACTGGACGGCGGAACCCTGGCGGGTAACAACGTCACGGTCACGGGGGATACACGCCAGACCGCTGGGACCGTATCGATCACCGGCACGTACCTGCCGCAGGGGGCGAACGGGTATTCGTTCACGGGCGGTACGATTTCATCGGGCACGTATACAAGCAGCAAGCCATTTGTCATCTCGGGTGGCGCGACCATCTCGGGCGGAACGTTCAATCTGACCGGGGCGCTGAACATCGCAGGTGCCTACACGAAAAGCGGCGGCACCTGGAACATCAACGGTGGGTTGACGGTCAGCGGCACTGCCAATCTGTCGGATGGAGCACTGACCTGGACGATCACGGGCGCCCTGCTGGTGCAGGCCGGTGCGACCATCTCGGCAGGTACATTCAGCGCCAGCACGGGGGCCACACTGAGCGGCGGCACGATATCGGGCGGCACCTACACGTTTAGCAACACGGCGACATTTTCTGGAACGACCATCAACGGCGGCAGTTTCACGCAGCAAACGGCCAATGGCATGACGGTATCGGGATCTTCCATCACGGCGGGGACATTCACGCTGAATCGAACGCTGACGATGACCAGCGGTACGATTTCTGGTGGGACGTGGACCGTGACGTCGACATCGGCCTTAAGCGGCGGGACGATTTCGGCAGGTACGTTCACGTTGACCGGGGCTGTGACCATATCGAACGGCTTCACCCGCAGCGGCGGCACCGTAAGCCTGGGCGGCGCCCTGACAGTCAACGGGACCGCCAACCTTTCTAACGCAGTTACCTGGAGTACGCCCAGCACCCTGACCGTCGGTGGGACCGCAGTCATCTCGGCCGGCACCTGGAGTTGCACGACGTCGTTCGCGCAGACCGGCGGCGAAATTTCGGGCGGCACGTGGAGCGTGACAACCACGTCAGCCATGAGCGCCGGACTTATATCGGGCGGGGCGTTTACATTTACGGGCAACGTCACGATTTCCAATTCGTTCGTTCGCACAGGCGGCACGATGACGTTCAACGCCGCTCTGACGATCAACGGTTCGGCCACTGTGTCCAACAGCTTCACATGGGCGACCGCCACATCGATCAACGTGGCCGGCACCGCGACCGTGTCGGTCGGCACTTTCAACGCGACGACCTCCGTCAATATTTCGGGAACGCCCAGCATCTCGGGTGGCACGTGGGCCGCGACCACGACCTTGAACGTCAGCGGCGGCACCATTTCGGGCGGCACCTGGAGCGCTGCCCAGGCAGCAGGCACGTCCGGGCTCAGCGGCGGCACGGTCTCGGCGGGAAGCTTTGCCTTCACGGGCGCGGCTACCCTTTCCAGTACCTTCGTGCGCAGCGGCGGAACCATGACATTTGCCGCGGCTTTGAACATCAACGGCGCGACCGTCTCGAATGATTTCACCTGGAACGCCGGGGCTGCCATCAACATCGGCACCACCGCCAACGTGTCGGTCGGCACCTTCAACGCGACGACCTCCATCAACGTCTCGGGCACCGCTGCCATTTCTGGCGGCACCTGGAACGCGACCACCACAGTCAACGTCAGCGGCGGGACGATTTCAGGCGGCACCTGGAGCGCTGCCCAGGCAGCAGGCACGTCAGGGCTCAGCGGCGGGACGATTTCGGCGGGAAGCTTTGCCTTCACGGGCGCGGTTACCCTTTCCGGTACCTTCGTGCGCAGCGGCGGAACCATGACTTTCGGCGGCGCGCTCAACATCAACGGCAGCGCCAGCGTGACCAACGCTTTCACCTGGAACGCACCGTCTGTGGCCGTGTCGGGCGCGGCCACCGCCATCTCCGTCGGTACGTTCAACGCGACGACCTCCACCGTGGCCATCAGCGCTGGCGTCATCACGGGCGGCACATTCACGGCGACCACCACGGCGACCATCACCGGCGGGACGATCTCGGGCATCACCCTGACCTCGCCGACGGCCCCGACGTTCGCGGGCGGGACCATCTCCAGCGGCACCTACAACTTCACCGCGGGCTTGACCGTGAACACGCCGACCAGCATTTCGGGTGGCACCTGGACCCTCGGCGGGCGACTGACTGTCGGAACGGGGACCATTTCAGGCGGCACCTGGAGTGTGGCCGGCCTGTCGCTGACCAGCACCGGTACCATTTCGGGCGGCACCTTCGATCCCATCAGCAACACCTTCGTCATGAGCGGCGCGGGAACCATCTCGGGCGGCACCTTCAACCAGACCACTGCCAGCGCCACCACCATCAGCGCGGGAACCATCTCGGGCGGCACCTTCACCTTTGGCAGCACCCTGGCATTTACGGTCGCAACGCTCGACGGTGCGAATGTGACGGTCGCCGGCCTCGCGACGCTGACCAGCGGCACCTGGCGCACCAACAGCAACACCCACACGTTCAATGGCGGTGTGACGGTGGCGTCGACGGGAACGGTCGAGATGCTGGTGGCCGGTGGCACCACCCAGATCGCGAATACCAAAACCTTCACGCTGAACGGCACACTCAAAAGCAGTGTCACCTCGGGCACCAAGCCCATCATCGACAATGCGGGCTCGGGCACCTGGACCTTCACCGTTTCCGGGACGGCCACGCTGAATCTCGACGGCCTCAAGGTCGAGCACATGACCGGCACCGGCATGACCGTCGCGAACGGCGCGACCTGGACCAAGTTCTACAATGTCCAGTTCAGGAACAACGGCGCCGCCACCCGCCATCTCAAGATCACAGCGAACACGCTGGCCCTCACGACGCAGGGGGTTTTCTTCGACACCAATCCGGCGGTCAACGTGCAGCTTATCGGCAACGGCGACGCCGGCGGCACAACCACCGCGACGTTCTACGCCTCCGGCACGGCCGTGAACGGCGACGGCGCGGGCGAGGCCTACGACGTCGACGACGATGCGAACGACGATGGCGTCTCCGAGACGCCGCTGACCAACGGCGCCATCATCACCTGGATCTCGGGTTCAAGCGATACGACAGGAACGATGCAGGGCTTCGTGAGTGCAGCGCTGGACTGGAGCAACTTCACCTTCTACGGCGTCTACGTCGCCTTCAATGACGTCAACGTCGGTCTTGATGACGTCATCTACGCGCGCGATCTCGACGGCGTCGCCAAGTACTCGTACACAATCGCCACCGCCGACGGCAACATCATCGGCACGCCCCGCTGGGACACCGTCAACGAGGTGACCCTGGACCTGGACATCGATGGGGACGGATTGAAGGACAAGACCGCCGTCCACATCCTTTACGTGTCCACCAGCGCGGGGAAGATCTTCAAGCTTATCGACAACGGCAGCGCCCTGGTGCTGCCCGGCGGCGGCAGCACGTGGAGCGCGGCATTTTCCGCCGCGTCGGTCACGTCGATCACATCACCCATTGTGTTTGACGCCAACAATATCTATTTCGCGGGCACGGACGGCTCGTCCCACAAGAATCTGTTCGGGGTGCAGCTGACCAAGGGCGCCAACGAAAAGACACTGCAAAAGAACATCATCCTGAATACGGCGAACGCGACCACGGCACCCGCGCTGCGGACCTACAGCGGCAAGACATACCTGTACATTGCGTCGGCCAAGGACGGCGCGAACGCGCACATCTATCGCATCAACATCACCGACGGTGTCATCGACGCCACCTGCGAGGACGCGCTGAACGACGTCAACGGCGCGATTCGTTTCTACGCCGATCGCATCGTCGTCGGCGACAGCGGCGGCCGCGTTCACAACATCGCCGCCAGCCCCACGGCCGCCAGCGGTTTCGTCAACGGGGGTCTTTTGACCCCCAGCACGAACTTCCCCTACCGGGACACCGTGAATCACACGGCTGCCTTCCTGAACGCGGAAAGCGGCGCCATCCTGGCCTCTGTCTACGCGCCTGGTCCCCAGCGTATCTACTACGGCGACAAGGACGGTCACCTGTATGTCATGAACGCCGTCGGTGCACTGGTCTCTGGTTACCCCCTGCAACTTACCGCCTCGGCACAACTGGCGACGACGCCGGTCTACATCTCGGGTGTCATCGCCGTTGGGTCCAGCGCCGGCATCCTGTACTTCGTCGACCAGCAGAACGGGTCCGCGGCGCCCAACATGTTCTCCTCGATCGACTTCGGCTCGCCGATCGTCTCCCTCAGCTACAATTCGTCGCGCAGCCAGTTGATGGTCGGCACCAGCAACGGCCAATTCTTCTTCACGCCGCTAAAGGCCGACCCCACCCCCGCGTCCAATTAGCCTGCACCGGGGCGAATGCTATTTGCCCCTGGCGTCCGACCGTCGGGTTACCATCGCGCCCAAGTGTGAATGCCTGTCGGTCGCTTCAGCCCACGTCGTTTGCCTATCCTGTCTGCGGTGACAGTCGGCTATTTTGCCGCCGCCAAGTTCGGGTTCACGCTGCGCAATCGCTGTTATGAACTCGGCTGCAGCGTCTACATGACGAAACCGGTGGACCCGGGCGTTTTCGTCGAGGCAGCCAAGCGCCTTGGTTTGTTCATGTCGGTGCCGACATGATCGCCGGTCCGGCAACGGATCCCCGAGCGGTCCTCATCGTCGAGGACGACGAATCCATCGCGGAACTTGAGCGACGGGTGCTGACGCGCGCCGGACTGACCACGCGCACCGTCGGCCGGGTCAAGGACGCGCTGGCGCTGCTGGCGGGCGAATCCTTCCTGGTCATCTTGCTGGACTACCAGCTGCCCGACGGAGATCCGTGGTCGGTGGTCGACGCCGCCCGTGCCCACATCCCCCGCATTCCCGTGATCATGGTGACCGCCATGGGAAACGAAACCGTCGCGGCCGAGGCCGTGCACCGCGGGGTGGCCGAGTATCTGCGCAAGAGCGAAGGCTTCTTGAACCAATTGCCGGAAGTCGTCAGGCGCGTCGGCCACGTGGCACAGATCGAGGATCGCGCGCGGCGGGCCGACGCCCTGTTCGAGCTCATCGCCGACAACGCCTCGGACATGATCCTGACCGCCGATCCCGATGGGATCATCACGTACATGTCGCCCGCCTGTCGCAAGATTGTCGGTTACGAACCCGAGGAATTCATCGGCCGCCACACCTTGACCATTGTCCATCCCGACGACAGACCGCTGACCGTTACGGAGCGGGCGGGCGCGACCCGGGAAACGCATATGGCGTCCACCGTGCGGGCGCAGCGGAAGGACGGCACGGTCGCCTGGATAGAAAGTCACGTGTACGTGCTGCGAGATCCCGTCACCGCTGTGGTGAAGGAACTGGTGCTCATCGCCCGGGACGTCACGGAACGCAAAAAAAGCGAAGACGCCATCGGCCGTGAACAGGCGCAGTTCGCCGAGGCCCAGGCCATTGCGCAGCTTGGAAGCTGGGAGTGGGATGTCACGACGGGGGCGGCACACTGGTCGACCGAGCTTTACAGGATCCTCGGATACGTCCCGGGCGAAGTCCCTCCCAGCTACGAGGGTTATCAGGTTCGATTGCATCCAGAAGATCGTGAAGCTGCTCAGGCCCGCGTCCAACGAGCCGCACGCACAGGCGAGCCGTATTCGGGGGAATCGCGCCTGATCCTGCCGGACGGGACCATCAGGCACGTCCAGGCCCGGGGGCGATTGCTGGTCGACGCTGCGGGCCGCCCCCACAAACTCGTGGGGACCATGCAGGACATCACCGAAAGAAAGTTACTGGAAGACGAGCTGGAACTGCGCACGACAGAGTTGCGCCGCTCGAACGCCGAGCTCGAACATTTCGCCTATGCCGCCTCGCACGATCTGCGCGCCCCCCTGCGTGCCATCACAGAACTGTCCGCGTGGCTGGTCGAGGATCTGGGCGATCAGCTGCCCGAACGACCACGCGAATACCTGGCGCTGATCCGACGTCGGGTCGGCAGGATGGATCGCCTGCTGACCGATCTACTGGATTTCGCCCGCGTGGGCCGGGCCGACGAAAAGACCGAGGTCGTGAACACCACCGAATTGATCGATGAGCTGCGCCAACTGGTGTCGGGGCGATCCCGAATCGTCATCGACACCTGCGGAGAACTACCCACGTTCACGACCGCGCGGGCGCCACTCAAAAGCGTGTTTCTGAACCTGCTCGACAACGCCATCAAGCATCATGACCGCCCCGACGGCCGGATCGAGATTCGTTCGTTTGACTGGGGCATGTACCACGAATTCACGATTACCGATGACGGCCCCGGCATCCCACCCGACATGCACAAGCGGGTGTTCGAGATGTTCCGGACGCTGCGACCGCGCGACCAGGTCGAAGGCAGTGGGCTGGGCCTTTCCATCGTCCAGAAGATCGTGGAGACAGCCGGCGGGCAGATCACCCTCGACAGCACGCCGGTCGAACGGGGCGCCACGTTCCGGTTCACCTGGCCCAAGGCCTGGCACACGCCCAGCGCGCAGCCGGATTCGCCCGCTCGTTCATCAGAATTCTGAGGCCCAGCGGCCCTGCGTCCGCGCCCTGCAACGACCTTCGTCAGGTACGCGCCTTGCTTGTTGGTGTCGTATGAAGCGTGCTCTTGGCTTGGTCCCGCTTTTCGTCCTGGCGACCTCGATGGCCGGCTGTCCCGGGCAAGACGATCCGCCACACGATGGTGGAACCGCGCACGATGGCACCGCGGGTGGAACCACGGCGTGCGTGCCGGGCGATTGCCAGAACAAGCCCGTACCGGCCATCGGCTGCGCCACCGGCCCGGAACCCACATTCCTGTGTACGCGTGGCACCGATGGCAGTTGTGCCTGGGGCCCGCCGATTTGCGGCCCGGCACCGGACGCAGGTTCCGGCACGACGGATGCCGGCGGCGCCGCGTGCAAGGTGGATGCGGACTGCCGCCTGGTCGACGACTACTGCACCGGCTGCGACTGCCGCGCCCTTTCCAAGACGGATCCCGATCCCGTCTGCGCGGGCCCAGGCGTGCGCTGCCTGGCGCAGCCATGCATGGGGAAGACGGCGCAGTGCCAGGCCGGCAAGTGCGCCGTTCGCGACAAACCCGCCGCCGGTCAGACCTGGTATGCGACCTGCGGCGATCCGGTATGCGGCGCCTGGCGCCCCAAGGACGGCGTCCCGCTGTGCACCACGCAGAAGGCGGGCGATGCCTGCGCCAACGCCGGCGAGCGCTGCGACCCAAAGGGTGACTGCAATGCCCTTTTGGTATGCGCAACGGCGGATCCGACCAAGTCCCCGGGCGGCTGTCCCATTTCACGCCGGGATACCAAACGCGACATCCGCTACCTGGGACCGGACGATCTGCGCCGGTACCACGACGAACTGCTGACCCTGCGTCTGGCAACCTGGCGCTACAAGCACGATCCCGCGCGCGAGCGGCTGGGTTTCATCATCGACGATCACGAACAGTCGGTGGCGGTGGATGCGCCCCAAAGCATCGTCGATCTGTACGGCTACACCAGTCTTGCCGTCGCGACGGTTCAGTTGCAGGCGCGCGAGTTGGCCGATGTGCAGCGCGAACTGGCGGCGATGCGCAGGAAACTGGCCGCGCTGGAAGGCCGGCGCCGCGCGCGGTAAACAGGCGCGTGTCGGACAAAAGCCCCTGGAAGATCTGTTCCTGGAACGTCAACGGCCTGCGCGCCTGCATCGGCAAAGGATTCGTCCCCTGGCTGGATCAATCCGGCTGCCAGGTCGTGGGCCTGCAAGAGGTCCGCGCATTCGAGAAGCAACTGCCGCCCGAATCGCCGCAGCCGCCCACGTGGCACACCCACTACACGCCGGCTGTACGTCCCGGGTACAGCGGCGTCGGCCTGCTGTCCCGCCTTCCCCCCGATGACCGGGGCGCGGGTCTGGGCGTGCCGGCCTTCGATGTCGAGGGGCGCCTGGGCTGGGTGCGTTTTGGCCGCCTGGTCATTGCCAATGCGTATTTTCCGAAAGGCAGCGGGAAGGATCGCGACAACAGCCGCGTGCCCTACAAGCTCGACTTCTACCGGGCCGCGTTCGACTTCGTGCAGCGGTTGCACCGGGACGGACTGCGCGTCCTCGTCATGGGCGACTACAACACCGCACACGAGGAGATAGATCTCGCGCGGCCCAAGACCAATCACGAAACCAGCGGTTTTCTCCCCGTGGAACGCGCCGAATTCGGCCGCTGGCTTGCGGCCGGATGGGTCGACACCTTTCGCCGCTTGCATCCCGAACCGGGACATTACTCGTGGTGGAGCCAGCGCATGGGCGCGCGCGCCCGCAACGTCGGCTGGCGCATCGACTATGTGCTGGCGTCGCCCGACGCCCTGCCGTTCGTGAAGGACGCGTTCATCTGGCCGCAGGTGACCGGATCCGATCATTGCCCGATCGGCGTCGAGGTCGCCGCCGAGATCGCGACCTAGCCCACAAGCCGCGGGTACCCGGCGCGAGTACCCGGCGCGAGTACCGGGCGATTGACATCTTGATGTTCCATTAATATCATCATGATGTGCGTACCACCCTGACTCTCGATGAGGACGTGGCCGCGAAACTCGAAGCCGAGTGTCGCCGCACCGGATCCTCGTTCAAGCAGATCGTGAACGATGGCCTGCGGCTGGCCTTCACCCTTCGACGAGACCTCAAGCGCCAGTCGCCATTCGTCATCAAGCCCTACGCGCTGCAGCTGCGGCCCGGACTCGACTACGAAAATATTGGTGAGCTTCTCGAACAGGTCGAAGGGCCGCAACACCGGTGATTCTCTGCGATGCCAATCTGCTGCTGTACGCCTACGACCAGTCGGCGCCTTTACACGCCAAGAGTCGTCGCTGGCTGGAGGCCACGCTGTCCGCTGACAAGCCGGTCGGGTTCGCATGGGTGACCCTGCTCGCCTTTCTACGGATCTCGACCAACGCGCGCGCCGTCGCAAATCCCCTGATGCTCGCCCAGGCGACCACCACCGTGGCAAGTTGGCTGGAATTGCCCTCCGTCACCGTACCGGCGCCCGGGGCGCGCCACTGGGAGATCTTCGAAAGGATTCTGCGCGGCGCCCAGGCCAAGGGCCCGCTGGTCATGGACGCCCACCTCGCGGCGCTTGCGATCGAGCACGGCGCCGAACTTGCGTCCGCCGACAGAGACTTCGCGCGATTCGAAGGATTGCGCCTGGTGAATCCGCTCGCCTGACAGACTGGACATAAATTGTGTCCACTTGCACACTGGTCACATGCGCAAGGTCGCGGCAGCGAAGTTCAAGGAACAATGCCTGTCCATCCTGGACCATCTGGGACCGGAGGGAATCGTCGTGACCAAACACGGAAAACCCGTCGCGAAGGTGATTCCTTTCGAACGCGCGTCGGCTGGCCTCATCGGCGCTCTTCGCGGACGCATCACGATCAACGGCAAGATCCTGTCCACCGGTTTGGCCTGGGACGCCGGTGGTTAACCTCGACACCCACGTGCTGATTCACGCCTTGGACGGGGTGATAACCGCCAAGGAACGTCGTGTCCTGGGCGGAACCACCTGGTGCATTTCCGCGATCGTTCTGTGGGAGATCGCCAAGCTGGCCCAGCTGGGTCGGATCGACGTGGATCTCGACGACGCGGACGTGGTCAGGACGCTGTCATCGCTGCATGTCTGGCCGATCGACCTTGCGGTCAGCGTTCAAAGCACACGCCTGGATTTCAAATCGGATCCTGCGGACGAACTGATCGCGGCAACCAGTGTGGTTCATCGCGTGCCGCTGCTGACCCGCGACGCCAGGATCAAGACGTCGCGAATCGTGCCGTTCGCCTGAACGCCCCGGGTCGGGTGGCTCTTTCACTCACATTTCCGTGCTAAGGTTTTTGCCGGCTGGTAGAAACACCGGTCGCGGGGGCATCTGGTCACCGTTCGCGAAACCCCTGAAATAACAGGCATAACCAAGAGGTACCGCCCATGGCTGCGTTCGGCACCTTGACCCTTCTCATCGCCCTGGTGGTCGCGACCTACGGGGGCGTCGCGTCGATCATCGGCGTCCGCCGCCAGAACACGCGCCTCATCGAATCGGGGCGGTCCGCCGCCTACGGGCTGGCGGCCATCCTGGGCCTGTCGTCCGTGTCGCTGGTCTATTCCTTCGTCACCCACGACTATTCGATCCGTTACGTCCAGCGCTATTCGGACGCGTCGTCGCCGCTGTTCTATCAAATCACGGCGTACTGGGGCGGCCTGGACGGGTCAATCCTGTGGTGGGTCTTCCTGCTGTCGGTGTTCTCGGCCATCGCCATCCACACCAACCGCCACCGCCAGAAGGAAATTCTGCCCTACGCCGTCGCGGCCCTGATGACCATCGCGGACTTCTTCCTGTTCGTCATCGTCTTTCACAAGAACCCCTTCGACACCTACCTGACGGCCGCGCCGACCACCGGCGAGGGGCTGAACCCGCTGCTGCAAAACGCGTACATGATCACGCACCCGCCGTCGCTGTACACCGGCTTCGTCGGAATGAGCATCCCGTTCGCGTTCGCCATGGGCGCGCTGATTTCCGGGCACCTGGACGACGCGTGGATCGTGGCGGTGCGGCGCTGGACGCTGATTTCCTGGTTCTTCCTGTCCATGGGCCTGACCCTGGGCATGCTGTGGGCGTATGAAGAACTGGGCTGGGGCGGATTCTGGGGCTGGGATCCCGTCGAGAACGCGGGCTTTCTGCCCTGGCTGACCGGCACCGCCTTCCTGCATTCGGTGATGATCCAGGAACGCCGCGGCATGATGAAGATCTGGAACTTCACCCTGGTCATCCTGACCTTTTTCCTGACCATCTTCGGCACCTTCATGACCCGTTCGGGCGTCGTGCAGTCGGTGCACGCCTTCGGCCAGGATTCGAAGATGGCCTGGATGTTCACGGGCTTCATGGTGTTGATCCTGCTGGTCAGCTTCGGCTTCCTGATTGCGCGCCTGCCCGAGCTGCGTGCGCGCGGCAAGCTGGATTCGTGGCTGTCGCGCGAGGCGGCTTTCCTGGTCAACAACTGGATCCTGCTGTTCTCGGCCTTCTTCATCCTGTTCGCGACCATGTTCCCCACGTTGTCGGAAGCGGTCATCGGCGAACGCATCACCGTCGGGCCGCCCTTCTTCAATAAATGGATGATACCGATCGGCCTGACGCTGCTGTTCTTGACCGGCGTGGGGCCGCTTATCGCCTGGCGCAAGGCCACGCTGTCGCATCTGCGCTATCAGTTTCTGTGGCCGCTGTCGGCCGGGGCCGTGGCGGCGGTGGCCAGCGTGGCGCTGGGGCTGGGCAGCTCGTGGGCGGCGGTGGTGTGCTTTTCGTTTTGCGCCTTCGTCGTCGGGACGATTACGCAGGAATTCGCGCGCGGGGCATCGATCCGCCAGCGCAACACCGGTTCCGGCATCATTTTGTCGCTGCTGGGCATGGTCATCCGCGGACGCCGCCGCTATGGCGGATACGTGGTCCACGCGGCCATCGTGCTGATGTTCCTGGGCTTCGCAGGTCAGGCGTATCAGAAGGAACTGGAGATCAAGATGGTCCCGGGCCAGACGCAGACCTTCGGGCGCTACACCCTGCGCTTCGACCGCCTGTCGCACGAAGAGGATCGCCAGAAGGAAATGATCACCGGGGAAGTCACGGTCATGGCCGACGGCAAGGTCATCGACCGCATGCGGCCCGCGCGCTGGTTCTTCAAGAAGAAGCCGGACTCGCCCACGACCGAGGTCGCCATCCGGCGCATGCCCGCCGAGGATCTGTACATCACCCTGGGCAACTATGATGTCGGCGAGGGCACGGCGGCCTTGAAGCTGGTCATCAATCCGCTGGTCGACTGGATCTGGTGCGGCTTCATGCTGCTGGCCATCGGCACGGGCATCGCGCTGCTGCCGGACACCGTGCTGGCGCCGCTGACGGTGCGGCTGCCCGCGGGCAGTGCGGTCCCAGGCGGGGGCGGGGGCGGGAACAGCGGGGGCGCAGCCACAGTGTTGCTGATGGTGCTGGGCCTTGCGCTTGGGGGCGCTGGCGTCGCGAACGCGGCCACGCCCGACCAGATCGAGGCGGATCGGAAGTGGCTGGACGCCAACATCATGTGCCTGTGCGGGATGGGCGGCTCGGGCTGCCGGCACGTGCTGGGCGATTGCGGTGGCGAATGCGGTCACGCGCCGATGGAACGGCAGAAGGTGCGCGAGATGCTGGAACAGGGCAAGACCCGCGAGGAGATCAAGGCGTACTTCATGGAACGTTACGGCGGACAGGTCGCCCTCGCCTCGCCCCTTGACCAGGGCTTCAACCGTCTGGCCTGGGCGCTGCCCTACGGTCTGGGCGTCGTCGGGGCCGGGGCGCTGGCCATCGGCGCCTGGCGCTTCACCAAGCGGCAACCGGCGTCCGCTGACCCCGCCGCGGCAACCGCAGCCTCGCCCGTCGATCCTGAGCTGGAAGATCGACTAGAGGACGAGCTTTCGAAACTGGACACGTGAGCACGCCGGCAAAAGCCGCCCCGCCCGCCAGTCGAAAGATTCCAGCCTCCGCGCTGGCAGTCGCCGGCGCTGCCGCGGCCATCGTCTACGGGATCTACGGAGCCAGCCTGAAATTCGGCGCCCCGCTGGTCATCCTGGGTCTGGGCGGCGTCGCGTTGGCCATGTGCGGCCTTGCGCTGTGGCGCGTTTTGGACCCGCTGTTGCGCCCGGATTCGGGTGCCGTCGAGGGGCCGCGCGCGCCGGCCCGTCTGCGCGAATTGGAACGCGACAAGCAGGCTGTTCTCAAGGCCATTCGCGAAATCGAGCTTGACTACCAGATGCGCAAGATTGCCGAGGCGGATTATCGCGAGATGACCCAGCGCTACCGCGCACGCGCCATGCGCATCATCAGCGAGCTGGATGCCGGCGACGATTTCCGCGCGCTGATTGAACGCGAGCTCAAAAACCGGCTGGCCGCCGTGCAGGCCGCCGCCATTCCCGGCTGCCCCACGTGCGGAATCAGCAACGACAGGGACGCGGTGTTTTGCAAGAAGTGCGGCGGCAAGCTGGGCGCCCCCCCCGCGAAGGCAAATGCATGAGGACGCTCAAGACCTTCGTGCTGGGCGTGCTCCTGGTCGCGGCCGGCTTTGCGGCCAGCTTTGCGCCCAGCTTTGCGGCCGTAGCTGCGCAGCCGCCGATGGGCGGCGGGATGCCGGACCTGCGGACCATGTCGGGCAAGCCACTGCCCGTGGCGGAACTGCGGCCCGGAACGGTGACCGTGCGCGTGTCGCGCAAGATGCCCGTCAATGCAGCGGCGGGAATCGAAGTCACGGCCATTGTGTCCGCGCCCGACGGCGAGTCCCGCAAGCACGTCGCCAAGACCGGCGACGACGGGCGCGCGACCTTCGACGGACTGTCCGTCGGTCACCAGTTCAAGGCCGAGGCCACCATCGACGGTGAGCGCTTGCAGACGGCGGATTTCACGATTCCGACCCAGGGTGGGACGCGCATCATGCTGATAGCCGGTCTCGCCGCAGGCGGCCCCGCGTTGCCCGAGGGGGCGCCCGACGAGCCGGCCGAGGATCCCTTTGCGCGCGCGGCGGTCACCGGCACCATCGAGGAACGCGACGGCCTGCCCCGCGGCACGCTGAACGTCGAGTTGGTCGCGCCCGGCGGCAAGGGTTTGCCGGGCCTGGAAGTGAAGCTGGGCCAGGTTGGCAGTGACAAGATCATCAAGGTGCACCGAGCGACGTCCGACGCGCAGGGCATCGCGCACTTTTCCGACCTTCCCACAGGCGAGGCCGCCGGCTACGCCGCGCTGGTCGACCACGACGGCATGCGCCTGGCCA
The DNA here is from genome assembly GCA_025350815.1 of Myxococcales bacterium. Lineage (GTDB taxonomy): Bacteria > Myxococcota_A > Polyangia > Fen-1088 > Fen-1088 > JANXXE01. The sequence goes on from JANXXE010000146.1 coordinate 26,512, forward strand.
CGCCCGTCTTCCGCATGTCCCCCGACAAGGGCATGCACAGCCGCATCCCGTCGCTGGAGCGCACCAACGATTCGTCGGTGCTGCGCATCGACAACCGATCCGTCGTGGTGATCGAGGCGCGCGAGGACGCGCTGGCCATCATGCAAAGCCTGGTATTCCGCAACACCTCGGAGAAACTGTTCGATCCCGGCGAGGGCGGGCTGGTGCTGCCGCTGCCCACCGGTTTCGTCAACGCGCAGGAGATTTCGGGCGGCGTCCCGGTCGAGGCGCGCACGCGCGAGGGCATGGCCGTCCGCGCGGTGATTGCCCCCAATAGCGCGGCTTCGTTCGCCACGCAGGCGCGTTTCGGATTCATTTTGCCGGCGGACGGCGCGTCCGACATCGCATACAAGCAGCCGCTGCCGACCGGGATGGAAAGTCCGCTTATCGTGATCCCCGCGGACACCGGCATTACCCTGCAGGGCCCGGGCCTGCGGCGCATTGCCGACACCGCCGACGCCCGCGGTGGAAAGGTGCTGCGGTATGAGTCGGACGCGATCTCCCCCGGTGGTGCCCTGATCATGACCGTGGTGGGGCTGCCCACGCGGGATACGTCCGGTCGCAAGATTGCAGGCACGCTGGCGCTGCTGCTGTTGTTCGCGGCGCTGGTCTTCGCGCGGCCACCGAAGGGAGCCGCCGCTGGCGACGCACAGGCCTTGCAGCCCCTGGTGGCCCGCCGCGAGAAACTGTTCGCCGATCTGGTCGCTTTCGAGCAGCGCAGCCGGCAACAAGGCGACGCGCGCGCGGAACCCGCGCAAGAGCGCCGCGAGCTTGTCGCAAAACTCGAGGCGGTCTACCGCCAGCTCGCTGGCCTCGAAAGACGCGAGGAACAGCCCGGGTGACCACGCTGCGGCTCGACGGCGTCGGCAAGACCTTCGGGCGGCACCGGGCCCTCATCGACATTTCGACGACGTTTTCGACTGGCCAGGTGGCCGTCGTGCTGGGCCCCAACGGCGCCGGGAAAAGCACGCTGTTGGGCATTCTGTCGACGCTGATGCAGCCCACGACGGGCGCCGTCCTGTGGGGCGCCGAGCGGATGGGGCGGGACAGCAACATGCGCACGGCCGTCGGCTACGTCGGGCACGAGCCGGGCCTGTACGGCGATCTGACCGCGCGCGAGAATCTGTCGCTGTTCGGATCACTGTACGGGATCCCCGATGTTGGCGCGCGCGTCGGGGCGATGCTGACGCGCGTGGGCCTGGGTGACGTGCGCCCGGACGCCGCGGCGCGGACATTTTCGCGCGGAATGATGCAGCGACTGTCGCTGGCACGCGCGCTGATGCACGAGCCGCCCATCCTGCTGTTCGACGAGCCGGCCGCCGCCCTGGATCCCCAGGGTGCGGACTGGCTGACCGGCGAAATTCGCCAAGAGCGCGCGGCCGGGCGCCTGGTCCTGCTGGTCACGCACGATCTGGACGCCGCAGCCTCGGTTGCCGACCAGCTACTGGTCCTGCGCCGCGGGCGCCTGACTTTCGACGAGACGCGCGCGGGCGGATTCGCCCCCGAAGCCGTACGCAGCCTTTACCAGGAGAAAACCCGTGCCGGCGGCTAGCCCCGGCTGGTGGGCGCAGGCGGCGCAGATCGCCCGCAAAGATCTGCGCCTGGAATGGCGCAGCCGCGAGGTCCTGTTCACCATGACCTTTCTGGCCACGCTGGTCGTACTCATCTTTTCGTTCGCGTTCATCGCGGGCGACGACAGTTCGCTGAGCCCCAGTGTCACGGCCGGAATCCTGTGGGTGGCGGTGCTGTTCTCGGGGACGGTGGGGCTGTCGCGCACCTTCGACCGCGAACGCGAGGGCGAGGCGATTCGGTCCCTGTTGCTGTCCCCGGTGCCCCGGTCAGCCATCTACGCGGGCAAGGTGGTCGCCACCACGGTGCTGATGTTCATGGTCGAGCTGATCGTCACCCCGCTGGCTGCGGTATTCTTTTCGACGACGATCAGCACGCATGCCGCCTGGCTGGCCTTGCTGCTGCTGCTGGGCACCATTGGATTCGCGGCGGTAGGCGTGGTGTTCTCGGCAGGCCTGCTGCGTTCGCGCAGCCGGGACGTGTTGCTGTCGGTAATGCTGTTCCCGATCGTCGCCCCCGTGGTCATGGCGGGGGCCCGCGGGACCAGTTTGCTGTTGGACCCCGCCACCCCCGACATGGGCGGCGCGCTGCTGTGGACGCAGGTGCTGGCCGTCGCTGCCGTGGTGTTCGTTACCGTCGGGCTGTGGGCATTCGAGCCGGTGGCGACGGGAGAATAGGGGTAATATCGACCACCATGTCGGCCGGCCGCCCGTCTGATTTCCGTCTTGTCGCGGGCGCCGCCGTGGCCGCGCTGGGGTTTCTCGGCATCCCCTTTCTGATCGCCGCCACGCCCATCGAGCCAGTCATGGGCATCGTGCAGAAGATTTTTTATTTCCATGTCCCCTGTGCCTATCTGCTGTTCCTGTCGACCTTCGTCTGCGCCGGCGCCAGCATCGCGTACCTGTTCAAGGGCAGTGAGGGCGGCGATCGGCTGGCGCTGTGCTCGGCCGAGTTGGGCGTGCTGTTCGGGCTGTGCGTACTGGTCACCGGACCCCTGTGGGCGCGCGTGGCCTGGGGCGTGTACTGGCAGTGGGACGCGCGCCTGACCAGCGCCCTGCTGCTGTGGCTGATGCTGGTCGGGTATCTTTTGGCCCGTCGCTACGGCGGTCCCGCGGCCAAACGCCTGGCCGCCGGCCTGGCGCTGTTCGCGGCGGTCGATGCGCCCCTCGTCTATGTCAGCGTCAACGTGTGGCGCACCATTCACCCCAACACCAGCGTCATCACCCAAAGCGTCCCCGAGATGAAGCTGGCAGTCCGCCTGGCCGCCCTGCTGTTCTTGGTTCTGTGGGGCGTGCTGCTGGCGCTGCGCCTGCGCCTGGAACGCGCCCGCGCGGCGCTGGGCGAACTGGAACTGGCCTGCGAGGATGCCCTGGAGGGGCCCTGATCATGAACCACAAGCACCGTCTACACTCTGTTGTCTGCGCACTGGTCGTCGCGCTGGCGCCCGCGCTGGCGCTTGGCCAGCAATACGAAAAGATCGACGATCCCATCCGGCCCAGATTGTCACCCTCGCCCTTCGTTCTGGGCGCCTACGGCTTCATCTGGGCGGCCGTCCTGGTGTACGTCGTCTTCGTCGCCAAGGGCCTGGCCCGCGTGCGCGGCGAACTCGACAGCCTGCGCACAAAGGTCGATCGCGAAGGAAAGAAGCCCACGGCCTAGGTCGCACGCTGGATGCCCCCGTCATCGCACTTCATCTACATCCCGGCGATTGTCCTTCTGGGAATCGTGCTGGGCTTCATCTGGGGCTCGAAAGCCGCGCGTGAGGCCGTGCGCCTGGAGGAACAGCGTCTCGCCGAACGCGCCCGCCGCAAGGCCGAACGGGCCGCAACCAAGGCTGGCGACAGCGGCGGGGGACCGCCCGCCTAAAGAGTCCGCGTCACAGAACCGAAGGTAACCGACGAGGTGTGCCCATGATCGGATTCGATTACACGGAAGAACAACAGCAGCTGATGGACACCGCGCGGGACTTCACCCGCAAGGAGATCATTCCCGTCGCCGGCCAGCTCGACGAGGAAGGCGCGTTTCCGACCGACATCTGCAACAAGGCCTGGGAGACCGGCCTCATGAACTGCGAAATCCCCGAGGCCTACGGCGGCATCGGTCTGTCGTGTCTGTCGCACTGTCTGATGCTGGAGGAGATCTCGTTCGGCTGCGTGGGCATCAACACGACCGTCGCTGGCAACTCGCTGGCATCGATGCCGCTGATTCTGGCGGGCAGTGAGGAACAAAAAAGGGAATATTTCGGGCGCCTGCTGGGCAAACCCATCTTCGCGGCCTACGCCTGCTCGGAGCCCGACGCCGGGTCGGACGTCGCAGGTCTCAAAACGAGGTATCGCAAGGTCGGCGACGAATTCATCCTGACCGGCCAGAAGCGCTGGATCACGAACGGCGGCAAGGCCGATTTCTACACGACCTTCGCGCGCGCCGAAGGCACGGACCGGCACAAGGGTGTCACCTGCTTCGTGCTTGACCGCAGCACGCCGGGCGTGTCGGTGGGCAAAAAAGAAAACAAGATGGGCCAGCGCGCCTCGAACACCACCGACGTGCTGTTCGACGAGGTCAAGCTGGGCAAGAAGAACGTGGTCGGCGCCGAGGGCGAGGGTTTCAAGATTGCCATGCGCACCTTTGATCGCACGCGGCCGTGGATCGCCGCCGGGGCTGCCGGCGTCATCCGCCGCTGCCTGGAGGAATCGCGCGCGTATTCCCTGGAACGCAAGACCTTCGGCGTCCCCATCGCACAGCACCAGGCGATTCAGTTCATGCTGGCGGAAATGGCCATCGCCTACGAGGGCACGCGCCTTTTGTGCCACAAGGCCGCCTGGTCCATCGACGCCGGCAAGGTCGACAGCATCGTATCCAGCTACGCCAAGGCCTACGGCGCCGACGCCGCGATGCGGGTGGCAACGGACGCCGTGCAGATCTTCGGCGGCTACGGCTACACGAAGGAATACCCCGTCGAAAAATTGATGCGCGATGCAAAGTTGCTGCAGATCTACGAGGGAACAAGCCAGATCCAGCGCATGGTCATCGCCCGTCACGTTCTTGGCGGTAAGTAGGCGGGGCCGCTCAAGTCCGCCGGGGTTTCGGCCGATTCCACCTTTGTGACCCTCACAGATCCCCGCGCATTGGGTGCGACCGGTGTCTCGGTCGGCCCCATAGGAATCTCGTCGACCTTCGGCCGCAGCGCCAAGGACATCGAATGGACCTTCGACCTGGGCTGCACCTACCTGGTGCTGAAATCCAGGCGCCAGCCCGGGTTCATGACCGGCCTCAAGACCCTGGCGAAGACAAAACGCGACCAACTGGTCCTGGCCGTCGAGGCCGCACCCAGTTGTTCGCTGGCGCTGCGCCTGTCGCTGGAGCTATCCCTGCGACGCCTCGGCATCCATCATGTTGACTTCCTGCTGCTGGGACCGCGCGAGGGCGTCGAGATCGATCGGATTGTCGAAACCGCCGCGCGTCTTCAGGCGCAGGGGAAGGTGCGTTTCTTGGGTTTGTCGCTGCCACGCCGCAAGAAGGGTGACGTGCCCTTGCACCGCCTGGGCTCGGCCCTGGGCGTCGTTCACGCGCCGTGCAGCGCCGCTGATCCGCACTCGCACACCAGTCTGTTTCCATCGACCACGGAGACCAAACCCGGGATCGTTGCCTTCGGCGCGACTGCGAACGGAACATTGCTGCGTTCGCGGCCCGGCATGGGGCGGGCCGCCAGCGTGGCGGATTGCTACCGCTTCGTCCTTAGTCAGCCTGGGATTGCCGTGTGTCTGGCCGGCTCGCCCGGCCCGTCGGAATTGCGGGCCGCGCTGGAATCACTGCGAGAGGGCCCGATGGGCGAAGAACAGCTGACGTGGATGCAGGGCCTGGCGGCCGCGGCGAAAGGCACGGCCCATCGACTTCAGTCGAAGAACCGTGTGCTCAGCACGGCGCGCCCCGGCGGCCTGCCCGTCTCGGTCGGCTAATTTACGCCTTGCCGCGCAAGGCGCGGAAGGTGCTGGCACCCGGGTAAATGGCAGCGGGGCCCAGATCCGCCTCGATGCGCAGCAGTCGGTTGTATTTGGCGACGCGCTCTGACCGCGCCAGCGAGCCCGTCTTGATCTGTCCCGAACGGGTGGCCACCGCCAGATCGGCGATGAAGGCGTCCTCGGTCTCGCCCGAACGGTGCGAGATGATCGTGGTCCAACCGGTGCGGTGTGCACTTTCGACGGCCTCCAGTGTCTCGGTCAGCGAACCAATCTGGTTCACCTTCACAAGCACGCTGTTGGCGGCGTTGCGGGTGATCCCGTCCCTGATCCTTTCGGGGTTGGTGACAAACAAATCGTCGCCGACCAGCTGAACGCGCCCGCCCAGTTCCTTGGTCAACGCCACCCAGCCGTCCCAGTCGTTTTCCGCCATTCCGTCCTCAATGGACACGATGGGAAAGCCCTCGACCAGCTTGCGGTAAAAAGCCACCATGCCCGCGATGTCCAGTTCCTTCTTCTCGCCCTCAAGGGTGTAGCGCCCGGTCTTGGCGTCGTAAAGCTCGCTCGACGCCACGTCCAGCGCCAACGCGACGTCGCGACCGGCCTTGTAGCCGGCCTTCTCGATGGCGTCGCTGATGACGGACAGCGCCGCCTCGGCGCCGGGCAGATCGGGGGCAAAGCCGCCCTCGTCGCCCACGCCCGTAGACGCCTTGCGATCGTGCAAGATCTTCTTGAGCGTGTGAAAAACTTCGGCCCCCGCGCGTAGTGCCTCGGCGAAGGTCGGCGCGCCCAGCGGCACGATCATGAATTCCTGGAAATCGAGCGAGTTGTCCGCGTGGGCGCCGCCATTGATGATGTTCATCAGGGGCACGGGCAACACGCGCGCGTTCGGACCGCCCAGATACTTGTACAGCGGCAACCCCGCCTCGACTGCGGCGGCGCGGGCGGCAGCCATCGACACGCCAAGAATCGCATTGGCGCCGACCTTGCCCTTGTTTGGCGTCCCGTCGGCGGCCAACATCGCGAGATCCAGCCCCGCCTGATCGAAGGCGTCGCGCCCCTCGACCACCGGCGCCAGCAGCGTGGTCACATTCTGGCAGGCGGTGCGCACGCCCTTCTTCAGGTAGCGCTTGGCATCGTTGTCGCGCAGCTCAAGGGCCTCGTGCTCGCCCGTGGAGGCGCCGGAAGGCACGCCCGCAACGCAGACGACGCCGGAGGCCAGGGTGACCTCGGCCTCGACGGTGGGGTTGCCTCGCGAGTCGAGAATTTCGCGCGCGCATATCTTCTTGATGGTCGCTGTCTTCATGATGGGCGACAGATTGGCACGACGCCCCCGGCGCGGCCAAGAAGCAATGTTTGGCGATGCAAATAATACGCTGCGTCTAGCGACGGTCGTTGCGCGATGGGATACTGGCCACGGATGAAAACTTCGCCACGCTCGACCAGTCTGGCCATTCCGACGCCCCGTCAGGTCTACGACTATCTGAATCGTTATGTGATTGGCCAGGATCGCGCCAAGCGCACCGTCGCGATCGCGGCGTACAATCATCTGAAGCGCTGCAACCAGAAGGCGCCGGGCGGCAAGCGCCTCATCAAGAAGTCGAACGTGCTGCTGATCGGCCCGACCGGTTCAGGCAAGACGCATATCGCGCGGACACTGGCCGAATTTCTGGAGGTCCCCTTCACCGTCGCTGACGCCACCGAGTACACCGAGGCCGGTTATTACGGCAAGGACGTCGAGGTGCTGGTGGGCGAGCTTTTGCACCAGGCCGATCAAGACGTTGCCCTGGCCCAGCGCGGAATCGTCTTCATCGACGAGGTAGACAAGATTGCCCGGCGCAGCCAGGGGGCACGCACGGGTGCCGGATCACGCGACATCGGCGGTGAGGGCGTGCAGCAAGGCCTGCTGAAGATCCTGGAAGGCCGCGAAATCTTCGTCCCGTTGAACGTCACGCAGCACTGGAACAAACACGATTTCGTCGCCATCGACACGCAGGACATTCTGTTCATCGCGGCCGGCACGTTTTCCGACCTGCGCCTTTACGACGATGCGAAATCGCGCGCGGTCGGTTTCGGAAGCGGCGGCGAACAAACGGGCAAGGTATCCCGCCCGATCACGGAGAAGCAGTTGCTGGATTACGGCCTGCTGGCGGAATTTCTGGGCCGGCTGCCGGTGCGCGTGCAACTGGATCAACTGGCCGAGCCCGAGCTGATGCGCATCCTCACGGTGCCGCCCGATTCCGTGATTCGCGAATACCAGGCGCTGCTGAAGATGGACGGCGTCGACCTGCAGTTCAGCGAGGACGCCCTACGCGAGATTGTGCGGTTTTCTGTTCGCAAGCACACGGGCGCGCGCAGCCTGCGCACCTTCGTCGAGGAGATCTGCCACGAGATCATGTTCGAGGCGCCCGAGCGGCGGGGCGACACCATCGTCATCGACGGCAAGACTGCGGCCCGACGGCTGGAAGCCTTCGCCGAAGCGGCCGGCGACAGCGAAGGCTGATTGCGCGGGCGAATCACGATGGAATGCAACTTGGCGCTGGAGGTCGTGCGCGTCACCGAGGCGCGCTGCGCTCGAAATCGGGCACTTCGCGCGTCACCACGGCCCGCCACCGTTTTCGGGGCGGGCCGAGTTATGGTGCGCAGTAGGCGGCCATGAAGATCAAGAACCTGTTCGGACAGCAGCGACGGATTTTTTCCTTTGAATTTTTCCCACCGAAAAGCGAGGCCGGCGGCGCCACGCTGGAGAAGACCCTGCACGATCTGGCGGATCTTTCGCCGGCCTTCGTGTCGGTGACCTACGGCGCCGGCGGCTCGACGCGCGATCGCACGATTGAACTTGTGTCGCGCATCCAGAAGGTTCACCAGATCACCGCCATGGCGCACCTGACGTGCGTGGGCTCGAACCGCACGGAGATCGCGGCCGTCCTTGACCGCCTGGTTGGCGAGGGCATCGAGAACGTCATCGCGCTGCGGGGCGATCCACCCGCGGGGCAAACACATTTCGAGGCCGTGGCCGACGGCTTCGCCTATGCATCCGAGCTGACGACCTTCATCCGGGAACGCCACGGGCATGACCTGTGCCTGGCCGGCGCGGGTTACCCCGAGGGACACCTGGAATGTCGCGATCTCACCGCCGACATGGCGAACCTGGGGCGCAAGGTGGCGGCCGGCATCGACTTCATCGTCACGCAGCTGTTCTTCGACAACCAGGTCTACTTTGACTTTGTGAAGCGCGCGCGCGCCGCTGGCATCACGATTCCCATCGTCCCTGGCATCATGCCGATCACGAACCTGGCGCAGATTGAACGCATGACGAAGATGTGCGGCGCCAGCATCCCGACGTCCTTCCACGCCGAGCTCGACCGTCAGCGCGCCGACGCGACGGCCGTCCTGGCCCTGGGGGTCGCGCAGGCCACTGCCCAGTGCGTGGATCTGCTGCGCGGGGGCGCGCCCGGCGTTCATTTCTACACGCTGAACCAGTCGCCCGCGACGCGCATGATCCTGGCGGCGCTGAAGGCCACGCACCTGGCGTAGCGCGCGAGACTACGCGTCGAGGTCGAAGGGGACGAACTTCGGCGCCAACAGGTGGTGGATCACGAAGGCCAGCAAATAGGCCGACCCGCAGATGCCGAAAAGAATCGCGTAGCCGGCCGTGACGTTGCCGGAGGCGGTGAACCTGTCCAGCAGGTGCCCCGAGATCTTGGGGAACATCATGCCGCCGATCGAGCCGGCCATGCCGCCGATACCAATGACCGACGCCACGGCCTTCTTCGGGAACATGTCCGACACGGTGGTGTACAGGTTCGCCGACCAGGCCTGGTGGGCCGCGCCGGCCAGGCCAATCAGTACGACCGCCAGCCAGTCGCCCGCCTGCGTGGCGTAGAAGATCGGCAACACACAGACGGCCGCCAGGAACATTCCCGTCTTGCGCGCGCGTGTCACCGTCCAGCCGATGCGGTTCAGGTAACCGGTCAGCCAGCCACCCAGGATGCTGAGCACGGTGACGATGGAATAGATCGCGACCAGATGAACCCAGCTTTTCTTGATGTTCAGGTTGCGGGTCTTGTTGAAGTAATCCGGCAGCCAGATCAGAAAGAACCACCACACCGGATCGGTGAGGAACTTACCCACGATGAACGACCAGGTCTGCCGGTGGCCGAGCAGGGCCAGCCAGCGCACTTTCGCACTGGAACCCATATCCGCCGGATCGCTGCGGATATGTTCCAGCTCGCCCGCGGTCATGCCCTTGATCTTCTCGGGCAGGTTGTAAAACGGCAGCCACAGCAGCAACCACAGGAAACCCGCAAGGCCGGCCGCCACGAAGGCCGCCCGCCAACCCCAGGTCGTGGCGATCCACGGCACGACCGCCGGGGCGACAATGGCGCCGACGTTGGCGCCTGAATTGAAGATGCTGGTGGCGAAGGCGCGTTCCTTCTTGGGGAACCAGATGGCGACCGCCTTGACCGCCGACGGGAAATTGCCGCCCTCGCCCAGGCCCAGCGCCACCCGCGCGCGCATGAACCCCGTGATGCTGCCCACCAGCGAATGGCTGATGGCGGCGACGCTCCACGCGACGATCGACACGGCATAACCGATCTTGGTGCCCCACCTGTCGATCAGCGCCCCAAAGATCAACAAGCTGGCCGCGTACGCGCCCTGAAAGGCCGAGTTCACATTGCCGAATTCTTCATTCGTCCACTTGAGCTCGCCGTCGAGGATCGGCTTGATCAACGACAGAATCTGGCGGTCGATATAGTTGATCGTCGTCGCGAAGAACAACAGAGCGCAGACGAGCCACCGGTATCTGCCCATCGCAGATTTCGCCTCGTCGCCCAAAGTGGTCATGCGCTAGCCCGCCTTGCCCAACGCCTCTTCCACCAGTCGCTTGACCATACCCGCGTCGAAGCTGCCCTTGTGCGCCTTCATGATCTCGCCCATCACCTTGCCGGCCTGTTTGGGATCGGTCACGCCCAGACGCCCGACGGCCTCTTTCACGGCGGCGCGGACCTCGTCCTCACCGGCCGCCTGGGGCAAGAAACGGGCACAAAAGGTGATCTCGAAGTCGAGCTGGGGCAACTCGCCCGCGCCGCGGTCACCGAGGGCCGCGTATTCGTCGCGGGCCTTGCGCACCTGTTTTTGGTACGCGGTGATGACTTCCAGCCACAGGGCATCGTCCAGCGCACCCTTGAAGCCGGCAGCGGTGCGCCGCTCCATGTGCTTGGTCTTGATCATCCGGATGCAGTCGGCCGTGCGTGCGTCCTTGCCGCGCATCGCCTCTTTGAGCAAATCGCCGATCTGACTTTCGATGGACATTCGAATCTCCTTGCTGTGATCAGTTGAACCCGTGCGGGAAGAAGCTGTCGTCGTAGCTGAACTGGTTGAGGCGATCGAAGGTGATCGCGCCGAAAAGATTGATGGCGATGGCGATGATGACAAAGGCCTTGAACAGCCGCGTGAACGGCCGGCCACCCACAGCCAGCAGCATGACCAAGAACACCAGGTAGTCCAGACTGAACCGATAACCGAACTGGATGTAGCCCGAGTTCTGGTACAGCAGCGACGGTATGGCCGCCGCCAGGGCCGTCACCCACAGCCCGCGTGTGAGCGGGCTTTTTTCGGCCGGCGCCACGGTGTAGGCCAGATTGGGCGACGTCAGCAGCATCGACATGCCGTGCTGACTGACCCGGACGAAGGGATACTGGGTCAGGATCTTCGGCCCCAGCACCAGGGCGCACGCCAGATTGCGCGACAGAAAGTGATAGTTGAACAGCCCCCAGCGCAGGATTCGGTCCTGCCAGGTGACGTTCAGATATTTGTGGCCAAATTCCGTGAAGCGTTCGAAGCGCGCGTAGTTATTCAGCAGCAACACCACCAGCACGGCCGCCGCCGGGGCCGCGAATCGCAGCAAGCGAATCACCAACTCGCGCGGGATGGCCTTGTTCTGGCGCAACGCCGCCCATCCGCCCGAGGCACGCACGGCCTCCAGCAAGAAGAAGGGAAACATGAAGCCCATCGGCGTGCGCGTCGCAAAACCCAGGCCCACGCACAGGCCGGCCAGGACCGGGCGGGACGCCTCCAGCGACGCCCAGGCATAACCAATGGCCAGCGTCACGCCGATCACATGCGCAGTGAACCAGACCTGACCGAGGACCGAACAAAAGTAGTAGACGGACCCGACACCGAACATCGTCACCAGCCACAGATCGTCGCCCGTGCTGCGTTTCGAGTAGCCGCGCCGCCGCAAATCGCGCAGCAACAAGAACAGCAACAGCGGATTCAGGGCGGCCCACAACACCGTGAACAGAACGTCGTTGAATTGCAGATGCCAGATGGCGACGAAGGGCAGCATCAGGACCGCCGGAAACGGCGGGAACGACACGTAGCGGATGGACGTCCGCGACACGATGTCTTCGTCGACGATGGTCTCCGACCGGCCGCTTAGCGGGTAGAACCTGTCCACAGCGCCGGTCTTGCCGAAGATCCCCTTGACGACGCGGCCGTCGCGCAAGGTCAGCTTGTCGACCTTGGCCCAGTCGTTCTCGTTGGGCGGATTGCCGTCCAGCGCCAGACGCCCCTTGAGCCACCCGTCGGCCAGGTAGACGAAATGGTTGTACTCGGAATGCCGGCGCAGCCGCGCGCCCGAGGCGCCGAGGTAAGCACCCAGGAAGGCCAGATAGATCAGCACCAGCCCCTTGCGACTGGCGAACAGCCGTTCGAAGGCGGTCACCGCCTGGGCCCCGCGGGACGTTGGTAGATGGTCATGATGGGCACACCTTCGCGCGTCCGCACGTAGGCCGGTTTGGTCGTGCCGTAGCTGTCCCAGAAGACCCCTTCGTAAACGGTCATGTGCCTTTCGTGAATGAGAATTCCCAGATCCGACCGGGTTATGGCGTCCTCGCCGACCCCGCTGTAACCGATGCCAGGCGGCATCCAGCCATCGCGAACATACATCGTGAGGGCGTCCGGAAACACGTCGTGCCAGTACGTCTGCTGACTGGGGGGGGCATGGGCGGCAATCCAGCCGACGGCCGGCAACACCGAGTAGCCCCAGAACTGGCGATTCATGCCCAGCGAGGCGCCGCCCGCGAATCCGCCGGCAAAGAAATTGTAGTGGGCCAGGCCGTCAGGGTGCGAGCGCCGCGTTTCAGCGACGGCCGGCAGACAAACAAGCACGGCCAGCGCCGCCGGCAGGGCCCGCGTGAGCCGGGGTACCAACGCAAGACGCGCGCCTTGCTGCAACAACCACTTGAACCCCACCCCGGCAGCGATGGC
>JANXXE010000169.1 GCA_025350815.1 Myxococcales bacterium
TACGCCATGAACTTGGCGCCGCCCTTCTTCGCCAGCACCTTCGTGATCGCCGCTGTCAGCGTCGTCTTGCCGTGGTCCACGTGCCCTATCGTCCCCACGTTCAGGTGGGGCTTGTTTCGTATGAACTTTTCCTTGGCCATCTATTTTCCTCCTGCTGTGGCGCCTGCGAACGTGCCGCTAGGTCCCCCGGATTCGGTTCATGATCGATTCCGACACCTGCGTCGGGACCGGAGCGTAGCGCAGAAACTGCAATGTGAAAGTTGCACGCCCCTGCGTGAGCGAGCGAATTTCTGTTGAATATCCAAACATCGTGGCGAGTGGCACCTCGGCCGTGATGGCCTGCACCGAACCGCGTGACTCCATACCAAGAACTCGGCCCCTACGGGAAGCCAAATTTCCAATAACCGCACCGGCGAACTCATCGGGTGCCACGAGATCGAGGGACATGATGGGCTCGAGGAGCAAGGGACCGGCCTGTTGCAGGGCCTCCGTCACGGCCTGCCAGGTGGCAATTTGGAAGGCCATCTCGGTCGAGTCGATCTGGTGGTGGCTACCGTCGAGCAATGTGACTTTGACGTCACCGAGCGGGTAGCCAGCGACGATGCCGCGGGACAACACAGAGCGGGCCCCGCGCTCCACCGCCGCAACGAATTCCTTGGGGACGGCCGCTGCAGAAGCCCGGGATTCAAAGCTGACGCCCTTGCCAGTCGCGCCCGGCTCGACGCAGATGCGGACGTGCCCATACTGGCCGCGCCCCCCGATGGGCTGCACGAACTTCACTTCAGACTCGCCGCGCCGACCGATGGTCTCGCGGTAGGCGACCTGGGGTTTGCCAACCGTGGCGTCAACCCTGAACTCGCGCACCAGGCGGTCCACAAGAATCTCGAGGTGCAACTCTCCCATGCCGGAAATGAGAGTCTGTCCGGTATCGGCGTCGGTCGAAACGCCGAAGGAAGGATCCTCGAGCGCCAGGCGCTGAAGGGACGTCGTCAGCTTCTCCTGCTGAACCTGCGTCTTCGGCTCGATCGCAACGGACATTGCGGGCGCCGGGAAATCCATGAGGTCAAGCATCAGCGGCGCCTGACCATCGCAGATCGTATCGCCCGTCGCTGTCGCACGAAGTCCCAAGGCGGCCGCGATGTTGCCGCAGGACACTTCCTTGACTTCTTCCCGGCGGTTCGCGTGCATCCTCATCAGCCGGCCGATTTTTTCGCGCTTGCTGCGGGTCGAGTTATAGACGGCCGCGCCCGATTCCACACAGCCGGAATACACGCGGAAGTACGTCAGGTGCCCGTTGACGCTGTCGTTCATGATTTTGAACGCCAAGGCCGAGAAGGGCTCGTCCTCGGCGGGACGACGAACAACCTGCTCGCCGTTCGGCCCGCGGCCGACGACGGCAGGCATTTCGGCAGGTGAGGGCAAATAGTCGACCACAGCGTCGAGAAGAGGCTGCACGCCCTTGTTCTTGAACGCCGCACCCAGCAATACGGGAACCGCTTTGCCCGCGATGGTAGCGGCCCGCAACGCCGCACGCACGCGCTCAGCCGAGACTTCGGCCCCGTTCACGTACAGCGACAAGATCGTGTCATCGAGTTCGCTCAACGCCTCGATCATGGTGTTGCGTGCGGCCTTGGCCTCAGCCAGAAATTCGGCGGGGATATCTCCCTCCTCGAAGGCCGCGCCCGTGACATCGCCAGCCCATTCGAGGGCGCGCATACGCACCAGGTCCACAACGCCCACGAAGTCGTCCTCGAGACCCATCGGGATCTGCACGACCACGGGGTGTGCGCCGACGCGGTCGCGCAGCTGCGTCACGCAACGGGCCGGATCGGCACCCAGGCGATCACATTTGTTGATGAAGGCGATACGGGCCACGCCGTAACGGTCAGCCTGGCGCCAGACCGTTTCCGACTGCGCCTCGACGCCGGCCACGGCGCAGAAGACGGCGACGGCGCCGTCCAGGACCCGGAGGCATCGCTCGACTTCGATGGTGAAGTCGACGTGGCCGGGTGTATCGATGATGTTGATCCGGTGGTCCCGCCAGAAACAGGTCGTGGCGGCGGCGGTTATGCTGATGCCGCGCTCTTGCTCCTGCTCCATCCAGTCCATGGCGGCCGTCCCCTCGTGGACCTCTCCCATCGTCCGAGACACACCGGTGTAGTACAGGATGCGCTCGGTGGTCGTGGTCTTCCCCGCATCGATATGCGCCATGATCCCGATATTTCGGGTCTGAGTTATGGGGACTGTCCGAACCACGACTTGAGTACCTCCAACGCGCAGGCGATGGGTCTCCTAGAGGCAAGGCCTCTCGAGAGCCACCACGAGGTCCGCTGGTTTCTTCTCGCGGTTGAGAATTCGTCGGGGCTGGAGCTGCAGGCTGGACGGGTACGCCGAAAGTCTTCTCGGCTCACCCCTTCAACCCCCAAGCAGGGCCCTGATCGTCTCTTCCGCTATGTTTGTTTCCCTGTCTTCTCTACCTGCCTTCGATTCCTTTTTCTACCACCGATAATGGGCGAACGCCTTGTTCGCCTCTGCCATCTTGTGCGTGTCTTCACGCTTCTTGACGGCGCTGCCCTTATTGCCGGATGCGTCCAGCAACTCGGAAGCCAGCTTCTCCTGCATCGTTCGACCGTCAGAGCGGTCGCGGGCGGAATTGATAATCCAGCGCATGCCCAGGGTCAGAGCCCGATCGGGACGCACATCGACGGGAACCTGGTAGGTCGCGCCACCAACCCTGCGAGACTTGACCTCAAGTTTCGGCTGCACGTTTGACAGGGCGCGGTCCCAGACCTTGACGGGATCCTCTTTGGCCTTTTCCGCGACGATGTCGAACGCGCCGTAGACGATGCCTTCCGCGATGGACTTCTTGCCGGACTCCATCACGGTATTCACGAACTTCGTCACCTTCTTGCGGAGGTCGAGCGGCTGATCCGTGAACTTGGGATCAGGCAACGGCCTGCGCTTCGGAACTTCACCCTTACGTGGCATGCTTTGTCAGGCTCCTGGTTGCTGTCGACTTCGCTATTTCGGTCGCTTGGCGCCGTACTTCGAACGCCCCTGGCGGCGGTTGGTCACGCCGGAGGTGTCGAGACTGCCACGAATGATGTGGTAACGAACGCCGGGCAGGTCCTTGACGCGGCCACCGCGAATCAGCACAACCGAGTGCTCCTGCAGGTTGTGACCCTCGCCCGGGATGTACGTAGTCACTTCCATCCCGTTGGTCAAGCGAACACGGGCCACCTTGCGCAAAGCCGAGTTCGGCTTCTTCGGCGTCGTGGTGTACACGCGAACACAAACGCCCCGTCGCTGCGGACAGCTTTTCAGAGCGGGCGAATTGGTCTTTCGCCTCATGATCTCGCGGCCGTTCTTTACGAGCTGATTGATGGTAGGCATCCGAAATTGAACCTTAGATCCTCGTGCGTTAGGGGCGCGAAGTGCGCCATTCCCGAGCACGGGAGGGCAGGATTATAGGGATCTCGATCCTCAAGTCAATGACAACTACTTAGAAATGAACGTTGGCCGGCATGTCGAGTAGGTCGGCGATAGGCGCCAAGACCTGCCGGACGACGGCGCGCCCCGTGTCGGACAGGCGCAGAAGGTCGGCCACAGGCGGGCTCGATCGTTCATATATGTCCACCAGGGAGGCCCCCACGGCGCTTTGCCTTCGAACATCATCGCGCAGTCGCCGCATCGCAGCGAGGGAAGGATCGAGGGCCGATCCGAATGCGGCCGTGGCTATGAAGCACCCTGACAGCTGCTTGAACTTCATCTGGGCTGTCGTGAAAGAAATTGTCGCCAGGGGTCCCTCCCCAATACAGCAACCTCGCGCACGGACGCCGACTACGTACGTGGTCAGGGGGCGGAGGGCCGCCAGCCTGAACGACTGCTGAAGCCCGGGCGCGCCCGGGGCGACGGCGGACGCGGGTGTTGCCTGCTTGAACGTTTCGTCGTTCAGCGAAGAACCCTCGCGGTAGCGAATGTCGTACTGCTGGACGACCAGCCCGCCGTCGGCCGGTTCAATGAAACGAATCAGCGCCTCAGTGGCCAAAAGGGTCTCTGGTGGAACTTCGAGACCCGCAATCACGCCTGCACCGACGGCCAATGGATCACAGCCGCGCGTCGGCCGCGTGGACACGTGGACGCGCCCAAGCAGCGGTGGCCCTCCCGATAGTGACGGCTCGCTGAACGCAAGAAGGCGGCCGCGGCCCGAGCCGGGAGCCTCCGTGATCGTCTGATCCGGGGGATGCCGCGTTCCTGTTTCCCCGTCCCAGTCCCCATAACCCGTGATGTCGGTGGCCGCGGCCTGGTGAACACCAAGGTGATCCAGGCGAACAGGGACCCGGTAAATCACCGACGGCTGGCCGAAATTATTGCGAAGACCCGAGTCTGTTAACTGGGGATCTTGATAGGCCGTGTACGCGTGGAATTGGTTGTTGTCGAACTCCTTGCTGACCTCGAGCAGCAGTGCGTAGTCCCCCTCTGGCAGATCATTCGGGAGATCCCAGGCTCCTCGAAAGACTTGCCCGTAGGGCGGCGTGGCGGCGGCGACCGCGTCCAGATCATTGATGTCGGCAAAGCGTCTGGCGCTGGTGGGGCACATGGCGGCAGACGCGCCGTCGCAGTCGCGATCCGTGAAGTTCGTCAGATCGTTTCGCGGCGGATAATACGACTTCTCCGTCGAGGAAAACTTCCCCTTGGCACTGTTGAACCGGGCCGTCGGACAGGAGATGGCGTCGACGTCGATTTCCGCGAAGCTCATCGGCCGGCAATAATACGGATCCGGCGACGAGACAGCCTCGTGGTAGCCCAGCCACAACTCACGATCGGGCCCATCTTGCATCACGACAGCGTCGTAAAGTTTGCCGCGCGACACCGACCAGATGGGCAAGGCCATGCGGCGCTTCCCGTAAGGAAATTTCGGACTGGACGGCAGACGCCAGGCCCCTGGACGATTTCCAAGGCCCCTGACGGCGACCAGGTTCGTCACCATCAATGTCTGTACGTACTGATTGGTGACCGCCGACTCTAGCCACACGGCAATCTGCGGCCCCAGGTCCAGGCGATCCCCGGTCTTTCGCTTGTCGCATGCTGCCGTCAGCGACTGACGGAAACAGTCCGGCTGAAACGCGTAAAGAAGAGACGGTCGGCACTCCTGCGCGGAGACCCCAGCGGGTGCCCCGAGCAGGATCACCAGAGCGACCAGCGTCGCTCGCCGATTTGCGGTCACTCCTCGGCGCCGGCCGCCAGGCTGGGGGGCGCCATCGCCACTGATCCCCCGAGGCCGGGAACGATCGGCGCCTCGTCGCCGGGCGCATCGTCCACCCGCAGCGACAGACGCTTGTACGCCCCGAGGCCGGTGCCCGCCGGGATCAAGCGCCCCATGATGACGTTTTCCTTGAGTCCGCGGAGGTAGTCCACCTTGCCGCAAACCGCGGCCTCGGTGAGGACCTTGGTGGTCTCCTGGAAAGACGAGGCCGAGATGAAGCTCTCCGTCGACAAAGAGGCCTTCGTGATACCGAGCAGCAAGGGCTCGCCCTGGGCAGGCTTCGCGCCCTTCACGATCACCTTTTCGTTCTCTTCCTCGAAGACGTGCTTCTCGACGTGCTCGTCGACCAGGAAGCCGGTATCCCCGACGTCGATGACCCGCACGCGCCGCAACATCTGCCGCACGATGGTCTCGATGTGCTTGTCGTTGATCCGCACGCCCTGGAGTCGGTAGACCTCCTGGACTTCGTCGACGAGGTACTTCGCCAGCGCCGTCTCGCCCAGAACGCGAAGGATGTCGTGCGGGTTCGAGGATCCGTCCATCAGAGGCTCGCCGGCCTTGATGCGGTCGCCTTCACGCACAGACAGGTGCTTGCCCTTGGAGATGAGGTACTCCTTTGGGTCGCCGCGGTCGGGGGTGATCACGACCTTGCGCTTACCCTTGGTGTCCTTGCCGAATCCGACGACGCCGTCGATGTCGGAGATAACGGCGTGCTCCTTCGGCTTGCGCGATTCGAAGAGCTCCGCGACGCGAGGCAGACCGCCCGTGATGTCCTTGGTCTTGGTGGTCTCACGCGGGATACGCGCGATGATGTCACCGGCTTCGATCCTATCACCCTCGCCCGCCGCTATGGTGGCGCCGACGGGCAGGAAGTATCGGGCCTCGTTCTCGGCGTTCGGGATCTTCAGGGTCGTCCCATGCGGATCCTTCAGCGAAATGCGCGGCCGCAAATCGGCGTCCTTCGACTCGGTGATGCTCTTACGCGACAGACCCGTCACTTCGTCCAGCTGTTCCGTCATCGTGACGCCTTCGATCACGTCGCCAAACTTCACGACGCCGGCGACCTCGGTCAGGATCGGCACGGAGAACGGATCCCACTCGGACAGCAACTGGCCTTGCTTCACCTTGCCGCCGTCGCCGAAGAACAGCTTCGCTCCATAGGTCAAGCCGTAGCGCTCCCGCTCACGCCCCGTCTCGTCCTGAATCACGATCTCGCCGTGGCGGTTCATGACGATGTAGTACTTGTCGCGCTTGACGACCGTGGTGTTCTCCAGCTTCACGACGCCGTCATAACGCGCCTCAAGCTGCGACTGTTCCGTGCGCACCTGGCCGACGCCGCCGATATGGAAGGTCCGCATCGTCAACTGCGTGCCGGGCTCACCAATGGACTGCGCGGCGATGACGCCGACAGACTCACCAATGTTCACCATATGACCCCGCGCGAGGTCGCGGCCGTAGCACAGGACGCAGATCCCTCGACGGGTTTCGCAGGTCAGCACCGATCGGATCTTGATGTGGTCGATGCCCGCATCTTCGATGACGCGAACCTTTTCCTCGGTGATTTCCTCGTTGGATTGCACCAGCACTTCGCCCGTGTACGGGTCGAAGATATCCTCCGACGGAGCGCGGCCAAGGATACGGTCACCCAGCTTCTCGATGATCTCGCCGCCTTCGACCAGGGCCGTCAGTTCGATGCCCTCCATCGTGCCACAGTCGTATTCGGCGATGATGCAGTCCTGCGCCACGTCCACCAGACGGCGCGTCAGGTAGCCCGAGTTGGCCGTCTTGAGGGCCGTATCGGCGAGACCCTTGCGCGCGCCGTGCGTCGAGATGAAGTACTGAAGCACGGAAAGGCCTTCACGAAAGTTCGTCGTGATGGGTGTTTCGATGATTTCGCCCGATGGCTTCGCCATCAGACCGCGCATCCCGGCCAGCTGCCGGATCTGCTGGGCAGATCCGCGGGCGCCCGAGTCGGCCATGATGTAGATGGGGTTGAACGACGGCGTCCGCTTCTTTTCGCCCGAGATGTCATCGGTGATCACCTCGGCGGCGATCTCGGACATCATCTCTTCGGCGATCTGCTCGGAAACCTGCGCCCAGATGTCGACGACCTTGTTGTAGCGCTCGCCGTCGGTGATGAGACCTTCGGTGTACTGTTCCTCGATCTCCTGCACGTCCTTCTGCGCGTGTTCGAGCAACTCGCCCTTGCGCTTCGGGATCTGAAGGTCTGACACCGAGATCGAAATTCCGGCCTTGGTCGCGTAGGCGTACCCGAGCGAGCGCAGCTTGTCCGCCAGCAGCACGGTTTCTTTCTGACCGTAGGCGCGGTAACAGCTGTCGATCAGGTCGCCAAGCTGCTTTTTGCCCATGACCCGATTGACCAGCTTGAACGGCAGGGACGCCGGCAGAACTTCCGACAGCAGGATTCGACCCACGGTCGTCGTCGTCAGCTCGCCGCCGACGCGCACCTTGATCGACGCCTGCAGGTCCAGCTCGCCGTGGTCGTAGGCCATGCGGACCTCGGTCGCAGACGAGTAAACGCCGTGCAACCCCTCGGCGCCGGTAGACCCTTCATGGAATTCCCCGCGCGCGAACGGTCGCTCGCGGGTCATGTAGTACAGGCCCAGAACGACGTCCTGCGAGGGCAGGATGATCGGTCGCCCGTTGCCGGGGCTCAAGATGTTGTTGGTCGACATCATGAGAACCCGCGCTTCCATCTGGGCTTCCAGGGAAAGCGGAACGTGGACAGCCATCTGGTCGCCGTCGAAGTCGGCGTTGAAGGCCGTGCAGACCAGCGGATGCAACTGGATAGCCTTGCCCTCGATGAGCAGCGGCTCGAATGCCTGGATGCCGAGGCGGTGCAAGGTCGGAGCGCGGTTCAGCAGGATCGGGTGCTCCTTGATGACTTCTTCAAGGATGTCCCACACCTCGGGGCGCTCTTTTTCAACCAGCTTCTTTGCGCTCTTGATCGTCGTAACCAGGCCGCGCTCTTCCAGCTTGTTGTAGATGAACGGCTTGAACAGCTCGAGCGCCATCTTCTTCGGCAGGCCGCACTGGTGCAGCTTCAGCTCGGGGCCGACGACGATGACGGAACGGCCCGAGTAGTCGACGCGCTTGCCCAGCAGGTTCTGACGGAAACGCCCCTGCTTGCCCTTGAGCATGTCGGACAGCGACTTGAGCGGGCGCTTGTTTGGCCCGGTGATCGTCTTGCCGCGACGGCCGTTATCGAACAGGGCGTCGACCGCCTCCTGCAGCATTCGCTTCTCGTTTCGGATAATGATTTCCGGCGCGTTCAGCTCCTGCAACCGCTTCAACCGGTTGTTCCGGTTGATCACGCGACGATAGAGATCGTTGAGGTCGGAGGTCGCAAAACGACCGCCGTCGAGGGGGACCAATGGACGAAGGTCCGGCGGAATCACCGGGATCACCTCCAACATCATCCACTCGGGCCGATTGCCCGATTCGCGGAAGGCGTCGACAACCTTCAGGCGCTTGGCCAGCTTCTTCCGCTTGGCCTCGGAGGTCGCCTCCTTCATTTCGGTGCGCAGCTGCTCGGACAGGCTGTGCACGTCGATGCTCTTGAGCAGGTCACGGATGGCCTCGGCGCCCATGCCAGCGACAAAGCCGTCCTCGCCCGTCTCTTCGATGGCCTTGGCGTAGCGGTCCTCGGTCAGAAGCTCGCCCCGTTGCAAGCCGGTCTGCTTCGGATCGACGACCACGTAGCACTCGGAGTACAGGACCTTTTCGAGATCCTTCAGCGTGATGTCAAGCAGATTGCCGATGCGCGAGGGCAACGACTTGAGGAACCAAATATGCGCGACCGGCGTCGCCAGATTGATGTGGCCGAGGCGCTCGCGGCGCACCTTGGACTGAATAACCTCGACGCCGCACTTCTCGCAGACCACCCCACGGTGCTTCATGCGCTTGTACTTGCCGCAGTTGCACTCGTAGTCCTTCACTGGGCCAAAGATCTTCGCGCAGAACAGACCGTCGCGCTCGGGCTTGAAGGTCCGGTAGTTGATCGTCTCCGGTTTCTTCACTTCACCGTGCGACCATTCGCGGATTTTTTCGGGCGAGGCCAGCGAGATCCGGATCGCTGAAAACGACAGCGGATCTTTCGGCTTCTCGAAAAAGTTGAAGATGTCCTTCATCGTCATTGGTCGTTACTCCCTCGGAAGGTCGGTGTCATGAATCCGTTAACTATTCGGTCGCCGCGGCGGCCGCCGGTGGGCTGGCGGAGGCGGCTGCCCCGCCTGTCCCAACCTTGGACGCCACCTCGCGTGCCATCAGTTCGAGGGTCGACTCCTGCTTGCGCGG
>JANXXE010000171.1 GCA_025350815.1 Myxococcales bacterium
AAAAGACCGGTGACGGTGTTGGTCGCGCCCGGGCCCGACGTCACCAGCACCACGCCCGGCCTGCCGGTGGCGCGCGCGTAACCATCGGCCATGTGGGTGGCGCCTTGCTCGTGCCGCACCAGGATCAGCTTGATCTTCGAATCGACGAGCGCGTCGAAGATCGGCATCGCCGCGCCGCCCGACAGCCCGAAGACATATTCGATGCCTTCCCGTTCCAGGCACTTGATGACCATTTCGCCACCGGTCAGCACCTTCGCCCTGGCGTCGGGCGCCTTCACGGCCGCCTTTGTGGGAAGTTTGGCAGTTTTCGGTGAAGTTGACCGTTTCGAAATGGCGATCTTGCTCATGTGGACACTTTTTCAGGCAAATGTGACGGGTTGACGAAAAGCGATGTAGGAACCTGCATAAAACGAACGCATCTTATAGCATGGCTCAGGTGGCCTGTGCCATACATGAGGTTATCCACAGGGAAAGCGCCAGTAGCTACTCGACCGTGACGCTTTTCGCGAGATTCCGCGGCTGGTCGACGTCGTTCCCGCGGGCCAGTGCCACGCAGTAGCTCAGCATCTGCAGTGGCAGCACGGTCAGCAGCGGTTGCAACAGGGCGGGTGCGTCCGGGATCCACAGGACGCTGTGGCACTGTTCGGCGATGGTCTTGTCGCCCACGGTGGCGACCGCGATGACGTGGCCGTCGCGCGCGCGCACCTCGGCCAGGTTCGACAGCACCTTTTCGTAGCCCTTGCCCCGCGGCGCGATGACCACGACCGGGATGCCGTCGTCGATAAGAGCGATGGGTCCGTGCTTCATCTCGCCGGCGGCGTAGCCCTCGGCGTGGATGTACGAAATTTCCTTCAGCTTGAGCGCGCCTTCAAGCGCGATGGGGTAGTTGGTTCCGCGGCCCAGAAACAGGAAGTCCTTGGCGTTCTTGTAGCGCTCGGCGATCTTGCTGATCTCGCCCATTGATTCCAGCGCCACGGTCATCTTGTTCGGGATCAGCAAAAGCTCGCGGATGAAATCCGCCGCCGCGTCCTCGGACAGCCGCCCCGTGCGCCGCCCCAGGTGAATGGACAGCAGGGTCAGCGCCGCCAGTTGCGCCGTGAAACATTTCGTCGACGCGACGCCGATCTCGGGCCCCGCATGCGTGTACAGCGCGGCGTCGGCGGCCCGCGCTATGGCCGCATCGACGACGTTGCAGATGGCCAGGGTGCGCGCGCCGCGTGACTTGGCTTCCTTGAGCGCCGCCAGGGTATCCGCGGTCTCGCCGCTTTGCGAGATGCCCACGACCAGATCGCGCCCCGTGATGACCGGCTCGCGGTAACGGAACTCGCTGGCAAGATCCACCTCGCACGGCAGCCGCGCCGAGGCTTCAATCAGAAACTTGCCGACCAGACCCGCATGGTACGAGGTCCCGCACGCGATCAGCACCACGCGATCGATGCCCGAGCCCAGATCCAGTCCGTCCAGCACGGCGTCGTTCTTGTCGACCAGCAACCGGCCGCGCAGGGTGTCGGTCACCGCACGCGGCTGCTCGAAGATTTCTTTGAGCATGAAGTGCGGGTAGCCCGCCTTTTCGGCCTGAGCCGCCGTCCACGTGATGGTCCTCGGCGCGCGTGACAGGGGCTTGCCGTCGACATCCGATACGCGCACGTCCTTGCGCGACAGTTCGACGATGTCGCCGTCTTCCAGAAAGATCACCTCGCGCGTGTGCTCGAGGATGGCGGGCGCATCGGACGCCAGGAACGCCTCGTTCTTGCCCAGCCCAATCACCAGCGGCGACGAATTCTTCGCGCCGATGATCTGGTCAGGATACAGATCCGACAGCACGACCAGGGCGTACGCGCCCTCGATCTGGCGTAGGGCCTTGCGAACGGCGTCGATGAACGACGGCGCGCCTTCCAGCAAGGCCTCGTCGATCAGATGCGCGACGATTTCGGTGTCGGTCTGCGACGAAAACGTGCGTCCGGCGGCGCGCAGTCGTACGCGCAGTCCGACGTGGTTCTCGATGATCCCGTTGTGCACCACCGCCACCGAACCGACCTTGTGCGGGTGGGCGTTTTCGTCGGACGGCCGCCCGTGGGTTGCCCAGCGCGTGTGCCCGATCCCGCAGGTGCCCAGAGGTTTCTCTTGCTCCAGCAACGCCTCCAGCGCGGCCAGCTTGCCGCGGCAGCGGATGACCCGCGTCTCGTTCCCGTTGTTGGCCACCGCGACACCCGCCGAGTCATAGCCGCGGTACTCCAGGCGCCGCAGCCCCCCGATCAGGATGGGCGTGGCCTGCTGATGTCCGACGTAACCAACGATTCCACACATGCTCGTCTCCCTAATCTAGTTCAGCCGCATCAATCCGGGCCGCGCGCCCGGTCTTTCGCTTCGCCAGATCTGCGGCGAGATCCAGCGCAGCCCCGAAGCTGTCGGGTTGCGCCCGTCCCGTGCCGGCGAGGTCATATGCGGTCCCATGGTCGGGTGATGTTCTCACGAAGGGCAATCCCAGGGTCAAGTTCACCGCATCATCGAAATGCAACAGCTTGATCGGGATCAGGCCCTGGTCGTGGTACAGCGCCACCACCGCGTCGAACTGTCCCAGCGCAGCCTGACGAAAGATCGAATCAGGAACGTGCGGACCCGACACCTGCGCGCCGATGCCCGCCGCCGCCAGTTGCGCGCGCGCCACGGTGACGGCCGGAACCACCAGCCGGGCTTCCTCGTCGCCGAAGCGCCCCGCCTCGCCTGCATGGGGGTTCAGGCCCGCGACCGCGATGCGTGGCAGGGCCAGACCGAAGCCGTCGCGCATCGCCCGCGTGGTCAGCACGATGGCCGCGGCGATCGCCGGCACCGACAGCTGTGTGGGGACATCCTTGAGCGCGATGTGCCGGGTGACCACCGTGACCTTCAAGGTCGGCCCCGCCAGCATCATCGCGAAGTCGGTCACGCCCGCGCGCGCGGCCAGGTATTCCGTGTGGCCCGGGAACGTGAATCCGGCCTTGCCCGCCCATTCCTTCGACAGAGGCGCCGTTACCAAAGCGGCGATTTCGTCCTTCAGGATCGCCGTGGTGGCCGCCGCCAAGTAGTCGACCTGCGCACGGCCCGACAGCTCGCTCGGCTGCCCGGGGCGCGCCTGGCTTTCGGTCAGCGCCGTGACCTCGACCACGTTCGTGGGGATCGCCACATTCATGACGGTCGCCGCGCGGGTCAGCACACCTCGATCACCAAAGATCAAGACGTCAAGGTCGGGTCGGTCGGCGAGCGCCCGCACCACGACCTCCGGACCGATTCCGGTCGGATCCCCAAGCGAGATACCAAGACGAGTCGCTGACAAGCGGACGCGCATCATAGCAGCCTGGCTTTGCCAGGCATCTGGGCCAGGCGTCAGCCAAGCATCTAGGCACTTGGCTTGACCGCTTTCCAGGTGCCATACTCTATTCTTAATGGACGATTTTCACTGTTCATTCTGCGGCAAGCGCCGTCGCGAGGTCAGGAAGCTGATCTCGGGGCCGCGCGTCTTCATCTGCGACGAATGCGTGGCCTTGTGCAACGACATCATCGCGAAGGAAGAGGCCGCCGAACGTCCACGTTACCCGCGCCCGCGCGAAATTTACGACGAGCTGAATCGGTACGTCATCGGCCAGGATCGCGCGAAGAAGGCGCTGTCGGTCTCGGTGTACAACCACTACAAGCGCATCGGCCAGCAGGGCAAGTCGACCGACGTCGAGATCCAAAAGGGCAACATCCTGCTGATCGGGCCCACGGGCTGCGGCAAGACCTTGCTGGTGCAGACGCTGGCGCGCAAGCTGGACGTGCCCTTCGCCATGACCGACGCCACGACGCTGACCGAGGCCGGTTACGTCGGTGAGGACGTCGACAGTGTCATCAAGGCGCTGTACCGGAACGCCGGCAACGACGCCGACAAGGCCGCCCGGGGAATTGTCTGCATCGACGAGATCGACAAGATCGCCCGCAAGGGCGGCGGTCCGTCAGTCACCCGCGATGTCTCCGGCGAGGGCGTTCAGCAGGCGTTGCTCAAAATCCTGGAAGGCAAGAACGCGTCGATCACGCCGGACGGGGCGCGCAACCGCCCGCAGCAGGAACTGATCCAGGTTGATACGACCGGGATCCTGTTCGTGTGCACGGGTGCTTTCAATGGTCTTGAAGAACTGGTTCGCCGCCGTGTCGGCGATCGCGGCCTGGGGTTTGGCGCGCAGATTGGCAGGGGCGAGGAATCCAAGAACGCCCTGCGGGCCCTGGCGCGGACCGAGGATCTGGTGAAGTTCGGCATGATACCCGAGTTCATGGGCCGCCTTCCGGTCATCGTCGCCGCTGACGAGCTGGCGGTGGACGATCTGGTTTCGATTCTGTGGAAGCCGAAGAACGCCCTGGTCAAGCAGTACGAACGTCTGCTGGACATGGAAGGCGTAAAGCTGCGCTTCACCGAGGACGCCCTGCAAAGTGTCGCCGAGGAAGCCGCGCGGCGCCGCTCGGGCGCGCGGGGACTGCGCGCCATTCTCGAAGAGGTGATGCTGGACGTGATGTATGAGATCCCGTCACTCACAGGTGTGTCCGAGTGTGTGGTCAACCGCGACGTGGTGGTGTCGCGTGGACGACCGCAACTTGTAAAAGAGAAGAAAGCCTCCTAAAGACTCTTCCCGAGCCGGGCCGGACTCCTTATCCTGGATCCAGGTTCGAGTTGATCGTCTTAACCGCCGTCGCAAAAGGAACACATGCTCAACGTGAGCGAAAAAGCGCAGATCCGTCAGGTTCTCGAGGACGCGCAGAAGCGCCTGGCCCGCACGGGTCAGAATGCCCTGTCGTATTCGATGAACCACGAACGAAACATCGGGCGCGATTCCATCGACGAGTCCATGGAAGAGGAACTCTTCTCGACCGAGATGCGGCTTCATGATCGCGAGAAGTTTTTGCTTGGTAAGATAACCAAGCAGCTGGCGCGGCTCGACGCCGGTGGCATCGACGTCTGCGACGAGTGCGGCGAGGGCATTTCCTTTCGCCGGCTCTTGGCGCGTCCGGTCACCACGCTGTGCATCGACTGCAAGGAGCAAAGCGAGAAGGAAGAGGCGGCCATCGCGCAAGTGGGTCGTGGCATCGAGGCCAGCGACGCCGACAGTGGGGCCGAGCCCGAGCGGGCGCCCGTCGCCGAGGAGTAACCCCCCGGGGGGCCTTCTGGTATAGTCCCGCGCGGGCCGGGCTCACCGGCCGTCGCATGCCCGACAGTCGCTATCGAATCACGGAACGCATTGCCGCCGGGGGCATGGCGGAGGTCTTCAAGGGCGTCGCCGAGTCCTTGCAGGGCTTTCGCAAGAGCGTCGCCATCAAGCGCGTTCTGCCGTCGCTGACCAAGAACAAGACGTTCATCGCCATGTTCCTGGACGAGGCGCGGCTGTCGCTGCACCTGCAGCACGCCAACATCGTGCAGGTCTTCGACATCGGCCACGCCGATGAGACCTATTTCATCGTGATGGAGTTCGTGGACGGCGTTGACCTCAAGGCCGTCCTCGAATGGCGGCGTCGCATCGGCAAGCGGCTGACCATCGGGCAGACGATCTATACGATCATGGAGGTCTGTAAAGGTCTCGCCTACGCGCACGACGCCGTGAATCCCGAAACCGGCAAGCCTCTCGGCATCGTGCATCGCGATGTTTCACCGCCGAACGTGCTGTTCTCAAAGAACGGCGAGGTCAAGGTCGCCGACTTCGGCCTGGCCAAGGCTGCGGGACAGCTAGAGGTCACGGACCCCGGCGTGGTCAAGGGCAAGATGAGTTATCTGTCGCCCGAGGCGGCGCGCGGCGAGGAGGTCGACCAGCGCTCTGACATCTTTGCCGTCGGGATCTTGCTGTACGAGATGCTAACCGGCAAACGCCTGTTCTACGGCGAGACCGACTACCACACGGTCGAACAGGTTCGTGCCGCTAAGATTCCCCCGATCGCCCCACAGAATCTCGAGGTCGAACCCGAGATCGAGGACGTCTGTCGCAAGGCTCTCGCCCGACGGGTCGACGATCGTTTCCAGACCGCGGCGGATTTGCAGGACGCCCTGGCGCACTATCTGTTCTCACGTGGGTTGAAGATGATCCAGCGCGACATCGGGGATCTGGTACGGGCGTGTATCGAGGATCAGGCCACGCAGAGTGGTACGGCCCGGCAACGAAAACCGGCGAGCTCGATCGACACCCTGCTCATCAACGAGATCACGGGCTTCACTTCGGTGGACTTCGAAGAGGCGCCGGGGGCGAAGCCCCTCGTGGCCGACGAGATCGCCTTGCCGCGCCGGGTGACCGGTCCCGAAGACATGATCGATCCACGCGCCTGGGCCGAAGACGCGGACTGGCCCGCGCGCCGGACCGGTGGGCGCAGCACGGCCAGCCGAAACACGGGTGGCCCTGGCAGTTTTGCGCGGTCTTCGCTGGCGGTCGAGCCCGAGGCGCGTCGTTCCCAAAACGGATTGCAGGCGCTGGCCGACGAACTGGGTGCGCCCGATCGCGCGGACGCGACGCCGGGCCCCGAGATGCTGGCCGCCATCCTCGAACCGGGCGCGCCGCCCCCGATCCGCCCGCAGGCGGCCGGCAAGGGCATGTTTGTCGGCGTGCTACTCGGTGCCCTGGTGGTGGGCGCCATCGTTGCGGCGCTCTTCGTGCACTAGGACCAGGCCCTAAAGGGCCTTCTTGATCAGATCTTCGATCTTGGCGCGCGGGACAGCGCCCACCAACTGGCCGACGACCTGCCCGCCCTTGAAGACCAGCAGTGTCGGGATGCTTCTGACCTCGAACTGGGACGGAATCTGGGGGTTGGAATCGATGTCACACTTGCCCACGCGGATCTTGCCGACGTATTCGCCCGCCAGGGCCTCGACGTGGGGGGCAATGGCGCGGCAGGGGGCGCACCACACGGCCCAGAAGTCCACCAGGACCGGCAAGGAGGATTTGACGACCTCCTGGTCGAAGTTCGAATCAGTGATCTCGACGATGTTTGCGCTGGCCATGAGTGGGCTCCTTTACCACGAATCCTGAAAAATCTGGATCACCCATGGGATGCCACAGCGGCGCATTGGTTTCCAGGTTTGTCGCCACGTGCGGGCGATGCTAACTTTTGCTTCGGTGTTTCCACGGCTTGCGGCTGTCAACGGCCGGCCGAACATTGTTCATGAAGGTGTTCATATCCCAGGCGGCCCTAGACGGCTGGCTCTCTGCCGACAGGGCTGACCTGCACGACGATGGTCTGACGTTGCGCGGTAGCCTGGTCAGGCTCAGCCTGGTCCCCGCCTCGCGCTTCTGTGGTGTTGCCGGCGGCGGCGCCGATCTTCACAATCTCGTGGGCAAGGTGAAGAACGAGGCAGCCATCGTCGCCCTCGGCGCCGAGGCCTATATGACCTCGGTGTTGCTGGGCGAGATCGCCTACGATGTCGAGCCCGGCTTCATCGCCACACCGGCGGACGTGGTCGACGTCACGCAGCTGCTCTTGGCCTTGCGTCTTGCCGGTACTTGAGATCCCCGTGGACGTGCTTTCGCTCATTTGCATGTTGGCCTACGGGATGGCGTCGGGGCTGTATCTTCTGCTGCACGTCGGTCTGCCCGCACGGGCCGGTCGCTTCGCCCGGGCGGCCCTGGCGGCCGGATGGGTGATCGAGGCGCTGGACATCGGCCTGCGCTGTCTGCGCGGGGCGCATCCCGCATCGTCGACGGCAGAGGCGCTGGCGTTCATTGCATGGATGGTGGCGGGTGGTTATCTCGCGGCTTCGATTCGCTACCGACTGGATGCGGCCGGCGCCTTTGCCGTGCCTGCCGCACTGGTGTTGCTGCTGGTCGCGCGCGTGGTTCCTCCCGACGGTGGGGCCGCCGCGCCTGAAGGCTCGCTTGGGACCGTACACATTTTCCTGGCCACCGTCGGCGTGGCCACCTTCGCGCTCGCGTCCGTCTTGGCGGTCGTCTATCTGCTGCAGGAACGTCGCCTCAAGCGCAAAGACTTTCATATGGGGCAGGGGACCACGCCGCTCGACACGCTGGATCGTCTGGCCGGTCGCTGCGTGTCCTTTGGCTTTCCCGTGTTCACGCTGGCAATCCTGACGGGGGCATTGTGGGTCGCGCGACTTGGGCTTTTGCGCAATGGCGTCGCTGCCCGTCCGGAATACGTCCTCGCCGTCGCTTCGTGGATCGCGTTCGGCGTCCTGCTGATGGCGCGGGTCGGTGCGGGCTGGCAGGGTCGCCGCGCGGCCTGGCTGACGCTCGGCGGATTCGCAGGTGCGATGTTGGTGGTGGTGGCCTATTTTCTTCGCCACGCGACCTGATCGATGGAACTGCTGGTTATCGGCCTGTCTCACCGGACCGCGCCCGTCGAGGTTCGCGAGCGGCTGGCGGTGGTTCCGACGGATACCGAATCGTATCTGCGAGCCGTGACGGCGTTGCCAGGCGTCAAGGAGGCCGCGCTTATCTCGACCTGCAACCGGGTCGAGATCTACGCCGCTTTCTCGGACGGGCCGGGGGCGTTGGCGGCCCTGCGTGAACATCTGGGCGGGCGATTGCCCACTGGATCACCGGCCCAGATCGACTTGGATAGGCATCTGTACCGGCGCATCGGCCGCGAGGCGGTGCACCACCTGTTTCGGGTCGCGGCCAGTCTGGATTCGCTGGTGGTGGGCGAGCCGCAAATTCTGGGTCAGCTCAAGGAATCCTTCGAGACCGCGCGTCGCCATGGCACCGCGGGACAGGTGTTGGGTTTTGCGTTCCCGCACGCGTTTCGCGTGGCGCGCCGGGTGCGCCGGGAAACCGGCATCGCGCGCCAGCCGACGTCGGTCAGTTCGGTCGCCGTGGAACTTGCGCGCCAGGTCTGGGAAGGGTTCGAGGGCCGTCAGGTGTTGCTGATCGGGGCGGGAAAGATGGGTGACCTGGCCGCGCGTTCCCTGCGGGCAAGCGGCGCCAATGTGATTGTAACCAACCGAACGGCCGCGCGCGCGGACGAGCTGGCCGCGCGCCTGGGTTGCAAGGCCGAGCCGTTTACTGATCTTCCCGCATTGCTGACGGCGGCGGACATCGTCATCACGTCGACGGGTTCACGCCAGCCGCTGCTGTTGCGTTCGCAGATGGAAAAGGTCCAGCGCGCCCGACGTGGGCGACCACTGGTCATAATCGATATCGCCGTGCCGCGCGACGTGGAACCCCAGGTGGGTGAGCTCGAAGGAATCTTCTTGTGGGACATCGATGCCCTGCAAAAGGTGGCCGCCGAAAATCTCGGTGACCGCCGCGTCGAGGCCGATCGCGCTGAGGTCATGGTCGAAGAAGAGCTGACCCGTTTCGTCGCCTCACACCGGGGCCGCGGCGTTGGGCCGACCATCAGCGCCTTGCGGGCGCGCTTTGCGGCTTACGCGCGCGCCGAGGCCGACAAGGCCATCCAGGCGATGCCCACCTTGGATGAACGGCAGCAGCGGGCCGTGCATTTGATGGCCGAATCCCTGGCGAACAAGTTGTTGCATGCGCCGTCGGTGGCATTGAGGAAGGCGGGGGCGGGCGATGATCCCGACGCGCTGGCGGCTGCGGTCCAGCAGCTGTTCGATTTGCCAGGGACCGATGGGCTTTCGGAGGGCCCGGGTGGCGCCGACAAGAAAGACGCCGAGTCTTGAGCGCGCCGGGGCAATCCCGCATCGTCATCGGCACCCGCGGCAGCCCGCTGGCGCGCTGGCAGGCAGACCACATCGGCGCGACGCTGGCCCAGGCGCATCCGACCCTGGCGGTCGAGCAGCGGATCATTGTCACGGAAGGCGATCGCTTCCAGTCAGGTCCGCTGGTGCAAATCGGCGGCAAGGGCGTGTGGGTCAAAGAGATCGAGGCCGCGTTGCTGGCAGGCGAGATTGATCTTGCGGTGCACAGTCTGAAGGACGTCCCGGCAGATCTGGCACCCGGGCTGGTCTTGACGGCCTTTCCGCAACGGGCCGATGCCCGCGACGCGCTCATCGTTCGCGACGGCGTCGGCCGGGCGGGTCCGGGTCTCGACCGGCTGCCCACCGGTGCGCGCGTCGGGACGTCCAGCCCGCGGCGGCTGTGCCAGTTGATGGCGGCGCGTCCGGATCTCCGTGTCGAGGTGCTGCGCGGAAATGTGGACACCCGCCTGCGGAAAGTCAGCGAGGGGGTGGTCGATGCCGCCGTGCTGGCTTGCGCCGGTCTGGATCGCCTGGGGCACGCCGCTTCCATCGCGGAACGGCTGTCCATCGAGATCATGCTGCCCGCCATTGGCCAAGGCGCGCTCGCGATCGAGACCCGCATCGACGACGATCGGGTGCGTTCCCTGTGCAAGATCCTTTCGGATCCGTCAGCCGAGATTACGGTGGCGGCCGAGCGCACGCTGCTGGAACGACTGGGCGGGAGCTGCCGCACCCCGCTTGCCGGACACGCGCGGCTTCTGCGAGACGGCCCCGGGCCGGGGGTCTTGTACCTGGGGGGGCTCGTGGGTCGGCCGGACGGCACGGAGACCATCCGGGATGCGGTGCAGGGTCCACCCGAGGAGGCCGCAAGTCTCGGCGCCGAGCTGGCACGGCGACTTCTTGCCCGCGGCGCGGCCCGCATCCTGGCCGAACTGGGCTAGGTCCAATCCTGTTTGCGTGTTTTTCGGCCGTTTTCGCCCGTTTTTGACCTTCGGTCGCGCCTGGGCCTATGATCACGATGCAAATTCATGCCTTTGGCTGCTGTGATCACGACTGAAACCACCGACCGCTGGCTGCGGGTCCGAACGCTGCTGCTGCTTCTGGCCGGCCCCACGTTTGTCGGCGTTGGCGGTTGTGAAGGTCACGCCAGGGACGTCTCAAGTGGCGAGGAGCTCAACCGCACCATCAATCTACTGCGCACCCAGAACGCGGCTTACGGGCGTCAGGTCGAAGAGCTCGAGAATCGCCTGTTCATTCTGAACGACAAGGTGGACAGCCAGAAGGTGAACGACCAGCGCCGGGCCGCGCCCGCGCTGCCCACCGAGGTATTGCGCCCGGCCGACGTGGCCCAGGGGCCCGAAATCGCGTCCGACTGCTTGCCTGCCGAATCAGATGTCGAATACCTGGGCGAGGCGGCAAAGTGCCGCTCGAAGAAGCGCCCCTTCTTGCACTTGATTGGGGATGAGCTGCCGGTGATGTCGGCGCCCGTGGTCTCGGCGCCGGTTGCCGTCGATTCGGCGCCACGGATTGCCGTGGTCGGCGAAAAAAGCGCGGCCGCCTTGCATGGTCCGGCTGTGGGTCCCCTCGGTCCGATGGCGCTGTACCGACGGTCGCTCGAGCAGTTGTGGGCTGGACACCACGACGAGGCGTCGTTCGGATTTCGCGACTTCGTCCGGCAGTGGCCGCACCATGATCTCGCGGACAACGCCCAGTACTGGTTGGGGGAAAGCTTCTACGCCCGGCAGCAG
Source organism: Myxococcales bacterium (assembly GCA_025350815.1). Lineage (GTDB taxonomy): Bacteria > Myxococcota_A > Polyangia > Fen-1088 > Fen-1088 > JANXXE01. The sequence goes on from JANXXE010000171.1 coordinate 11,383, forward strand.
TTTGCCCAGGCCGCGCAGGAATTTCGCCGTGTGGTGGAACGATTCCCGCAGGGAAATAAGGTCCCGGACGCCCTGCTGAAAGTGGGTTTCTCTTATCTGGCGCTGGGCAGCGCGACCGCCGGTCGCGAGGCGCTGGAGCAACTGGTTCGGTCCTACCCGCAGCACCCGACGGCGGGTCTTGCGACTGCGCGACTTGCCGAACTGCGCTCGCCCGGCAGCCGGGCTGCGGTTTCCGGTGGCCGAGCCGGCGACCCCACGCAGGAGATTCGGTGATCGGTCGCGCAATCGCGGTGGCTGCCGGTGGCCTGTTGCTGGTCGGCGGGGCAATGTTTCCTGCCAGCGTCGCAGGCCAGACCGTCAGGCTGGGCCAGCCGCGCGCGCCGCAGGAAGCCGACCTTCCAGATACCAACGCAATCGAAAAGGGCGCCCCGGCGCCAGGGCCACTGTCTTCCTCGGCCTCACCGGAAAGTCCGCCGCCCGATGAGGCCGCATTGAATCGTCAGGCCGTACAGGCCGGATCGCCTGTCGCGGGGGGAATCTACGGTCTGGATCAGCTGCAGGGCGACGCCGGACCCGACGAATCACGGGCCAGCGCGATCCCCGAGCTGCACGTGGTCAAGAAGGGCGACACCCTGTGGTCCCTGTGTGATTTCTACTTTCAGGACCCCTGGCGCTGGCCCCAGGTCTGGGCGCAGAACCCCCTCATCACCAACCCGCACTGGCTTTTCCCTGGGGATGTCGTGCGCGTCCGCCCGCCCGGTCCATCGCCCGAGGCGCCCAGGCCGCCTGAGGGGGCCAAGATCATCACCAGCAATCGGTTGGGCTCGCTCGAAAGCAAGGCCGTCATGTTGCGGCAGATGGGCTTCATCGCCGCCGGCTATCTCGCCGTCAGTGGCGAGATTTCTGGTTCGCGCGAAGAGAAGATCATGCTGACAGGAGGGGACCAGGCGTACGTGCGCTTCGCCAAGGATCGTCCCCTGCGCGCGGGCGAGCGGTACTCGGTGTTCGTGGTCGACCGCGAGCACCCGGTCAAGGCCAAGGACAGTGGACTGGTGCTGGGCTATATCGTGCGCGTCCTGGGCGACGTCGTCGTCGATCAAGTGGCCGAGTCGAACGTCGCGCGGGGTATCCTGGCGGACGTCATCGACCCGGTCGAGCGCGGCTTTCTGGTCAGCCCCGCCGTTCGGCAGTTCAAGACGATCGAGCCGCGGCCGAGCGACGTGAACGTCGAGGCGTCCGTGCTGGCCTCGTTCACACCGGTCGTGATGCTGGCGGCCGAGAACTTCGTCGTGCTTGGCCGTGGGAAGAAGGACGGGGTGCAGGTCGGAAACCGGACCTTCGTCGTGCGCCGGGGCGATGGCTACCGCCGGGTCATGGAGTCCTGGGACCGATCCGACCCCAATTTTCCCAAGGAGGTCGTCGGTGAACTGTGGATCGTGGACGTGCGAGAAGATACCTCGGTGGCGTGGATAGTCCGCAGCACCAAGGAGATTCGGGTTGGCGAGGTCACCGAGCTGCGCAAGGGCCACTAGGTCGTAAGACCGCAAGAATACTAGGGTACATGACGTTCGCCTTGACGCCGTGGGGAGGGGACGCTATCTGCTTGCCTTCCATGCTGCTGTCCCAGGACAACCTGACTGACCGTTTTCCGACAAAGCCCGGCGTGGCTGCGAAGGCGGTTTATCAGGTCGACCGCGACTCGGCCGATTATCCGCATCGCCTTATGACCCTTGCTGATCCACCGTCCCGTCTGTGGTTCAGCGGGCGTCTGCCTCCGGCCGCCGGGAAGGCCCTGGCCATTGTCGGCTCGCGCGCCGCCACCGGCGTCGGGCGGGCTTGCGCGCGGCAGCTGGCGACCGACGCGGGTGAACGTGGTTGGGCGGTGATCTCGGGTGGGGCGCTGGGGATCGACGCCGCCGCCCACGAGGGGGCCTTGAAGGTGGGGGCGCCCACCTTCGCGTTGCTCGGCTGTGGGGTGGACGTTGTCTACCCTGATCGCCACGAATCTTTGTTCGGCGAGATTGCGAAGTCGGGGGGTCTGCTGTCCGAGTACCCGCCGGGCGAGCCACCCCGCAAGGGACAGTTCCCGGCGCGCAACCGCCTGATTGTCGCGCTGTCGGACGCCGTCGTGGTGGCCGAGGCGGCCCGGCGCTCGGGGGCGCTGATAACGGCTCGCATTGCCGCGGATCGTGGCTGTCCCGTGTTTGCCCTGGCCGGAAGCCCGGGCGCGGACGAATTCATCGCCAGTGGGCGCGCCCGCCGCGTCGCCGGATTCGACGAGATCGAGGGTGCGCTGGCCGGCCGCGCCCCCGCCGAGCCGCGGGAGAGCCCCGCGATTCCGGAGGCCTTGGCAGCGGTAGTGGGCGCACTTCGGGAAGTCCCGGACACCGCCGATGGCCTGGCCCGGCGGCTGGCGCTTCCGATCGCCTTGGTCATCGGCCGGCTCACCGAAGCCGAGCTGGAGGGATGGGTTAAGCGCGGCAGCGGTGGCCGCTACGAGGTGTACCGTGGCCACTAAGAAGTCCGCAGCCAAAACTGAGAACAAGTCCGAGTCCAAATCCCCGGCGACGCCCGACAAGGCGCCCAAGAAGTCGATCAAGAAGGTGATCAAGCCGGCGATTGCCAAGGAGACCAAGCGCGCGGCGAAGGTGAAGGCGCCCGCGGCGAAGATTGATGTCGATCCACCGGAAGACAAGCCCACGAAGCAGCCGAAAGCGCCGCGCGCGGGCAGCGCCCTGGTGGTGGTCGAGTCACCGGCCAAGGCGAACACCATCAAGAAGTACCTGGGCGCCGGCTACATCGTGAAGGCGTCGGTCGGGCACGTGAAGGATCTGCCGAAGACCTCGATGGGCATCGACATCGAGAACGGCTTTCAGCCCGAATACGTGGTCATCGAGGGCAAGAAGAAGGTCCTAAGCGAGATCAAGGCTGCCGCCGAGAAAGTCGAGCGCGTGCTGCTGGCGCCCGACCCGGATCGCGAGGGGGAGGCCATCGCCTGGCACATCGCCGAGGAACTGCGTCCGTCCAATCCGAACATCCGTCGGGTGCTGTTCAACGAGATCACCAAGAAGGCCGTGACCGAGGCGGTGTTGCGACCTCTCGATCTCGACATCAAGAAGTTCGAATCGCAGCAGGCGCGCCGCATACTGGATCGCCTGGTCGGCTACCAGATCAGCCCGGTCTTGTGGACCAAGGTGAAACGTGGTCTGTCCGCCGGTCGGGTGCAGTCGGTGGCCGTGCGCCTGGTGGTCGAGCGTGAAGGCGAGGTCAAGGCGTTCCGGCCCGAGGAATACTGGTCGATCGACGTGCTGGTCGAGGGCGCCGCCCCGCCGCCGTTCAGCGCGAAGGCGTTCCGTCTGGATGGCGGCAAGCCCGTGCTGAGCCACGAGGGCCAGGCGCGCGAGATCGTCGACATCGTCAAGTCGTCGACTCTTCGGGTGACCGCGGTCGAGCGCAAAGAGCGCCGCAAGAACGCCCCGGCCCCGTTCATCACGTCCAAGCTGCAGCAGGAGGCATCCAGCAAGCTTCGGTATTCGCCCAAGCGAACCATGGGCCTGGCCCAGCGCCTGTACGAAGGTATCGATCTGGGTGACGAGGGTCCGGTCGGTCTCATCACGTATATGCGGACCGATTCGACGCGCGTTTCGGACGACGCGCTGACCGAGGTGCGCGCGTACATCGCCGGCCGCTACGGCGCCACGGCCTTGCCCGAGCAGCCGAATACCTTCAAGAGCAAGAAGGGCGCGCAGGATGCGCACGAGGCCATCCGCCCGACGTCCACAAAGTATGATCCCGAGACCCTGCGGGCGCTGATGGCCGCGGCGCCCGGTGGCGGCGGGCGTGACGCGCGTGAGGTCGAGGATCTGCTGAAGTTGTACACGCTGATCTGGAATCGTTTCGTCGCCTGCCAGATGGTTCCGGCGGTCTTCGATCAGACCAGCATCGACATCGAGGCCGGCCGGGTCGGCCTGCGCGCCAGCGGCCAGGTGATGAAGGTTCCGGGTTTTCTCGGGGTCTACGCCGAAAGCGTCGAGGATGCCGCCTCCGAAGACGAAAGCACCGGCAGCCTGCCCGACATCAAAGAGGGTGAAATCCTGCGCCTGCTGGAAACCAAGCCCGAGCAACATTTCACGCAGCCGCCGCCGCGTTTTTCAGAGGCCACTCTCGTCAAGGAACTGGAAGAAAAGGGCATCGGGCGGCCGTCGACCTACGCGGCCATTCTGTCCACCATCCAGGACCGCGGTTACGCCGAAAAACGCGAGGGCCGCCTGCACCCGACGGAACTTGGCACCATGGTCAATGGCCTGCTGGTCAAGAGCTTCCCCCGCATCGTCAGCACGGACTTCACGGCGCAGATGGAAGAACAACTGGACCAGGTTGAGGACGGCACGGTCGACTGGGTGAAGCTGCTGCGCGGATTTTACGACCCCTTCAAGCTGGACGTCGACAAGGCCAAGATTGAGATGAAGGACATCAAGCGGGAGGAACAGCCGACCGAACATGTCTGCGAAAAGTGCGGCAAACCGATGGTTATCAAGTGGGGCCGCAACGGGCACTTCCTGGCCTGCTCGGGTTACCCGGATTGCCGCAACACCAAGGAATACACCCGCAACGAGGACGGAACCGTCAAGGTGATGCCGGCCACGCGCCCAACGGATCAGCTGTGTCCGGCCTGCCAGTCACCGATGGTCATCCGGCGCGGGCGCTTCGGGGAATTCCAGGCGTGTTCGCGCTACCCCGACTGCAAGACGACGTCCCCGATGTCCATCGGCGTCGCCTGCCAGCGTCCAGGCTGTGGCGGTTACCTGACCGAGAAACGATCCAGACGGGGCAAGACGTTCTTCGGTTGCTCGAACTATTCCAAGACCAAATGCGATTTCGTGTCATGGGACAGGCCGGTGCCGAAGCCGTGTCCGCTGTGCGGGGCCACGTTCCTGGCGCTCAAGGTGTCGAAGGCCGGTTCACGCCTTCGCTGCATCAACGAAGGATGCGGATACACCGCTGACGTCGACGACGCGGGCAATCCCGAACCTGGGGCCACCCCCACGCCGGACGCCAAGGCGTCCTGATCTAGCCGGAGCGGCCGAGAACGCGCGACACAAAGCCAGAATCCAGCGTGCGACCGTCGCGCGGTGGCCGAGATCGTCCATGCGACGCCTAACATCCGCCGGTCCATCGGGGTCCTGTCAATCAACGGCAAGGGAGCCATCGCCATGATCACGAAGCGTCCACTTTTGTTTGCGGCAGGTCTGCTGGCGGGCGTCGCGCTCGCAGGGTGTGGCAAGGGCGCCGACAACATTTCCGCGGAACAGATGGAACAGACGTGCACGACGGTGGCGAGGTCGATCTGCACGCGCATCACACGTTGTCAGGTTGCCTTCCGGCTGGCCCGGGATTACCAGGACGCCGATTGCCAGAAGGTCGAGCACGACCGCTGTTTTCGTACGCTCAAGCGCCAGAACACTGGTGATTCTGTGAAATCCCTCGAAGACTGCGCGCGGGCCCGCGACAGTCAGGACTGCCCCGAATTTCTGGCGGGCGTCGCCCCGGTTGCCTGTGACACGCCGAAGGGTCCGCTGACGGACGGCGCGCCTTGCGTGTCCAGCGCGCAATGTGCGTCGCAGTATTGCGATGTTGCGACGACCGGGTTGTGCGGTAGTTGCAAGGCGAGACTTGCCGTCGGTGGCGCTTGCGATGCCAACGGTGATTGTCAGACGGGTCTTTACTGCAAGAAGGCGGCAGCCACCGATCTGACGGGCGTGTGTGCGAAGCGCGGGGCAGAGGGCGAGGCGTGTAACAGCGAAACGGTGTGCCTGTCGCTCCTGGTCTGTTCGGGGGCGCATATGGAAGGCATGGTCGCCGTCGACGGCGCCTGTCACTCGCGAACCGCCGTGGCGGATCAGCCGTGCAATGACAGCCGGGTGTGTCTGCGCGGGCTGTCGTGCGTCGGGTTCAACCGTACGAAGATGATGGATGGCGTGTGCAAGGTGCAGGGTTTGGTCGAAGGAGCGCCCTGCGGCGCTCAGAATGCCGGTTGCGACGGCGACGCCGATCTGTACTGCTTCACGGACCCAAACGACAAGGCCATACGGACGTGCAAGAAGCGGACGTACTCTGGTGCCGGCGGGATGTGCGGAACGCTTGCCGACGGCAGCGACGCGGGTTGCAAGGACGCGGCGGCCTGCAACAAGATGCTTGCGAACGATCCGGCGAACCCGACCAAGCGGATCGATCCCGGAATGTGCGTGCGCCAAGTCGGCATGGGAATGCCCTGCAACGCCAGCGGCCTGGACGGGGCGGGCTGCGTGCCGGGGCTCAGCTGCATCCTGTCGGCGGCGGGGGCGAAGACGGGGACCTGCCAGTTCCGCGACTATCAGCTGTGCGGGATGAAAAAATAGGGACGCGGGCGCCTGCTGAGACGCGCGCAAGAGGCTGGCGCGCACGACCATGAACGGACGTAGCGACACCAAGGCAAGCGCATTCGGCGGACGGATGCCGGTCATCTTCGCGGCGCACGGCGCGCCCATCTTGCTGGACGATTCCGTGTGGATGGGGGAACTCGGTTCGTGGGCGGGATCCATGCCCAGGCCGGGAAGCGTGTTGATGGTGTCGGCACACTGGGAGGAACGACCGGCCACGCTGGGTGCCACTCACCCGGTGCCCCTCGTTTACGACTTCGGGGGGTTCCCTGACCGCTACTACCAGACGAAATACCCGGCCCCGGGCGCTCCAGCCCTGGCCGCGCGCGTTCGCGAGCTGATGGGCGCGGCGGGCATCGCGGTCGCCGATGATCCGGCTCGCGGTTTGGACCACGGTGCCTACGTGCCGCTGGTCGCCATGTACCCGCAGGCTGACGTGCCCGTTCTTCAGATCTCGATGCCCGGGCTGGACGCACAACAGCTATTCAAGTTGGGCCGGGCGCTGGCGCCGCTCCGCGACGAGGGCGTGCTGATCTTCGGCAGCGGCTTTCTGACGCACAACATGCGGTACGCGTTTCGACCAGGCATCCCGGCGTGGGCGCGTGAGTTCGACAATTGGGCGCAAGGTGCCTTGTCGCATTTCGACGTCGACGCGCTGGTCGATTTTCAGAACCGGGCCCCCTCGGCCCGAATGGCGCTGCCGACCTGGGAGCACTACGCGCCGGTTCTGGTCGCTGCGGGGGCCGTGACCGAGGCCCAGCCGGTGGTGAAATTCCCCATCACCGGTTGGTGGATGGACGGCGCGTTCACCCGACGGTCGGTGCAGTTCGGCTGAATGTCGGCGCTGTTTGGCTGTCCGAATTCGCCCGAACCGGGCCTTCACGCTACGATCCACGACGATGCACCCGCTGGTTGCGCTGTTCCGACAGCACCTGGTCTCGGAGAAGCGCGCCTCCGATCACACGGTGCGGGCCTACGTCAGCGACGTCGAGGAACTGCTGGCGCACGCGGGGGCCGGTGGGCGGGCTGTCACGGTGGCGGATCTTGATGTCACCGCCTGTCGTTCGTATCTGGCCAGCCTGCACGGCCGCAACGATCCCGTGACGGTGGGGCGCAAGCTGTCGTCGCTGCGGACGTTCTTTCGCCTGCTGGTGCGCCGGCGCCTGGCGTCGGGCAGTCCGGTCGCGGCACTGCGGGGGCCGAAGCGCGCGCGCCGCTTGCCGGCTTTTCTGGGCAAGGAAGAAGCTGGCCGCCTACTTGATGCGGTCATCGCGCCCGCCGCGCGCCCCGCCGAAGACGCACGCGATCAGGCGCTGTTCGAGGTGCTGTACGGTGCGGGCCTCCGCGTGTCGGAGGCATGTAACTTGAACCTGGGCGACGTGGCCGCCCAGGGCCCCGGGGGCCTCGTGACCGTGCGGTTCGGAAAAGGGCGCAAAGATCGCATCGTTCCACTGGGCGCCAAGGCCTGTCAGGCGATCGATGCCTATTTGCCGCTGCGGGCGGTGTTGCTGGCGGGGGCCAAGGTGGCGACCAAGGTGGACCCAGATGCGTTGTTTCTCAGCAACCGGGGCCGGCGCCTCGGTCCCCGCGAGGCGCGCCGCCGGCTGAACCGGCGCGAACTGGCCAGCAGCGTCCGCCCGGTGTCCCCCCACGCCCTGCGCCACAGCTTTGCCACGCACCTTCTGGGCGAGGGCGCCGACCTGAAGGCGATTCAGGAAATGCTGGGCCACGCCAGCCTGCGGACGACCCAGCGTTACGCGCAGGTCGACATCGACCATTTGATGGCGGTATACGACCGGTCGCACCCGCGTGCGCATTTGACGACCGAACGAGGACCACGAAAGACATGAAGATTCGCTCGACGACGGTTCTGGCCGTCCGCAGAAATGGCAAGGTTGTGATCGGTGCCGATGGGCAGGTGACCATGGGCAACACCGTGGTCAAGGGCAGCGCGCGCAAGATCCGACGTCTCGACGACGGCAAGATCATTGCGGGTTTTGCTGGCTCTGCGGCAGACGGAATCACGCTGTTCGAAAAATTCGAGAGCAAGCTGAAGGACCACGGTGGCAACCTGCTGAGGTCCGCGGTGGAACTGGCCAAGGACTGGCGGATGGACCGGGCGCTGCGGCGTCTGGAGGCGCTGCTGGTCGTCGCTGACCGCGAACGCATCCTGATTCTGTCCGGCACCGGCGACGTGATCGAGCCGGACAGCGACGCGGCGGCGATAGGCTCGGGCGGCAGCTTCGCGCTGGCGGCGGCGCGGGCGCTGTTGGCGGACACCACCCTGTCGGCGCGCGAAATCGCCGACAAGTCACTGAAGATTGCCGCGGACATCTGCATCTACACCAACCACAACACCCAGTTCGAGGAGCTGTAACCATGTCAGGACTGGGTATGCCCCGCCCGAGCGGCGAGGCCTTGACCCCGCTGGCCATTGTCGAAGAGCTGGATCGCTACATTGTCGGCCAGCGGGCGGCCAAGCGCGCCGTCGCGGTGGCTTTGCGCAATCGCTGGCGGCGCCAGCAGGTCCCGGCGCCCCTGCGTGACGAGATCGCGCCCAAGAACATCATGCTGATCGGCCCGACCGGCGTGGGTAAGACCGAGATCGCGCGCCGGCTGGCCAAGCTGGCGGGCGCCCCGTTCGTGAAGGTCGAGGCGTCCAAGTTCACTGAGGTGGGTTACGTCGGACGCGATGTCGATTCGATGGTGCGCGATCTCGCCGAGACCGCCGTGTCGATGCTGCGCGAGGAGGAACGCGAACGGGTGCGCCCGCGCGCGCGCGAAAACGCCGAGGAGCGTCTGCTGGACGTGCTGCTGCCGCCGTCGCGTGCCACGCGTCCCGCCGTGGGGACGAATGCCGCAATGACCCCGGCCGTCATCGACGTCGTGATGGAACCCGGCGCCGAGAACGCCACGCGCGAGAACCTGCGCCGTCTGCTGCGCGAGGGAAAACTGAACGACCGCATGGTCGAGATCGACACGGCGGATTCCCCGCAGTCAGTCATCGATGTGTTTTCGGGCAGCGGCATGGAGGAGATGGTGCTCAACCTCCAGAACATGTTCCCGGGGTCCAAGAAGACCAAACGCCGCCGCCTGTCGGTGCCCGAGGCGCTGGAAACGCTGGTCGAGGAGGAAGCGTCACGCCTGGTCGACATGGAGCGCGTGACCAAGGAGGCCATCCGGCGCGCAGAGCAATCCGGCATCATCTTCATTGACGAACTGGACAAGATCGCGGGCCGCGAGGGTGGGCGAGGCCCGGACGTCTCGCGCGAGGGCGTGCAACGCGACCTTCTGCCCATCGTCGAGGGGTCGACCGTGTCGACCAAGTACGGGCCGCTCAAGACGGATCACGTGTTGTTCATCGCGGCGGGTGCTTTCCATGTGTCGAAGCCGAAGGATCTGATCCCTGAGTTGCAGGGGCGATTCCCCATCCGCGTGGAATTAGAGTCGCTGTCCGATGCCGATTTCGTGCGCATCCTGACCGAACCCGAAAACGCCCTGACCAAGCAGTACACGGCGCTGCTGGCCACCGAGAAGATCACCCTCGACATCCGCCCGGACGCCGTGGCGGAAATCGCTCGCATCGCGGCCGACGTGAACGCGCGCATGGAAAACATCGGCGCTCGCCGGCTGCACACGATCATGGAACGTCTGCTGGACGATCTGTCGTTCGAGGCGCCGCAACTGGGGGAGCGAACCATTCCGATCACCGCGGCCTACGTCAAAGAGCGTCTGGCCGAGACCCTGGCCGACGAAGACTTGTCGCACTACGTGCTGTAGACTTCTGGACGCTGGCCCGTTCAAGGAGCTGCTCTTATGCGGATGACGTATTGGTTGCTTTCGGCCGTTGCGGTGGTGTTCTCGGCGTCCATGGCGCATGCCGCCGCTAGGCTGGTGCTGGTGCCCGTGACGGTTGGGGGCAGCGGGGTTCCGGCGGAGGCTCTCATGGCGGGCCTCGCCCGTGGTCTTGGGGAAAGTCACCAGTGGGGCGTGCAGCGGGGCGCCGATTTGAAGGTTGCGGCGGAACCGACGGCCTCGCTGACACCCGAACAGGTGTCAGCGTTGTCCACCGGATTCAACCAGGTGTCCGAGAAGCTGGCTCGCGGTCAAGCCCAGGACGTTATTCCGGTGCTCGAAAAACTTCGTGCTGACCTCAACAAGGCCGCCGAAGCGGGACAACGCGGCGAGGCGGGTGATGCGGCCGCGTATCGGGCGGGCGCCTTGCTGGTGACGGCGCTGCTGGCCGGGAACGATGCCGACCGCGCCAAGACCGTGGGGGGCGAAGTGGCCCTATCGTTTCCAGGGCGCAAACCCGCCGAGGCGGATGGGATCCCGGCGGCGACCGCTGAGCTTCTGGTTGCGCCCGCGCCGCCGGCCGGCGCCAAGGTGACCGTCAAGACGCGCCCCGAAGGTTGCGCGATCTGGATCAATGGGACACAGGTTGGGCAGGGTGTCGCCGACGTCGCTGTGTTGCCCGGTCTGGCCTATTACGCGCAGGCGACGTGCCCGACGCCGTCGGGTGCGCCCCTCAAGACGCGCCCGAAGAAGATTCAGCTTGCGGCCAACGAGACCACGCGCCAGGAGCTTCTGGATGCGGAGTTCGGAAAGGCGTTAAGGCTGGAGGGGGACGCCCAGGTGCATTTCGAGTCCTCGGACGAGCGCCGACAGCTCGAGGAAGCGTACGCGCGTCGCGTGGCCGAGATTTTTGGCGCCGATGTCGTGGTGTTCACGTCGGTGGGTGAGTTGAGTGGCGCCGACTGGTTAAGCGCACGCCTGTATCTGCGCTCGGGCTACCTGAATCGGCAGGCGTTGGTGCGCCTGGATGCGGGCCGAGCCGTGGCGCTTGGTCGCTATCTTGGGGATGGCAAGGAGAGCCCCGGTGTCCTCAAGCCCGACGAGGCGGGCGCGCTGGTCGCCGCCGGGCCGGCCAGCGGTTTTACGGCCGCCGATGTGCATAAGGCCTGGTACACCGATGTTCTGGGCTGGACCCTGACCGGCGCCGGCGCTGTCGGGTTGACTCTGGGTCTGTGGTCAAACGCGGTCGGCGACCGCAAGACGAAACAGGCGGATATGGTGCGTGGGGACAACGATCGGCAACAGGCCATCTACCAAGAAGCGCAGAGCGCGAAGTTCATGGGAGATATCGGCACCGTCGGTGGCGGCCTACTGATGATCACTGGCGTCATTCTGCTCGCCGTTCCCGAATACGACGAAGGCGCCATCGTCGCGGTCACGCCCCTGCGTGGCGGCGGCATGTTTGCCTGGGCCGGTCACTTCTAACTACTGCGATGGGGCGGCCGGGGCTCGACGTCTGGGCGCCCCGTCTGCCCCTGACTGCACTGGCTGGGGCGGCGCGCGGTCGGGGCCCTGTACCGGCGAACTTGGGCCACGCCTGATCGGAGCCGGGGCTGGCGCCTGCTGGACGGGCGGCGCGGCGGGCTCCTGGGGCGGTGCGTACACGGGGGCACGACGGGGTCCGGTGCCTCGGTTCTGGCCGGGGTCATTCTGCGGCGGCGCGGCCCGGGCGGGGCTCCAGGCGTCGGAAGGTGCCGGGGGCGCGGGGATGGCGGCTGCGGGATTGTTTGCACGCGGGACGGGCTGTCCCCGCCACGGATCCCCCGCTGGCGCCGGCGCGGCGGGCGGGGCGGCTTGCCAGCTTCCGTTGGGGGGCGCCCCCCGTCCCGCGCCCTGGGGCCCACCATAGGGTGCTGCGGGCGGGTTTCCCCCTCCGGCCGGCGGTGCGCCCCGCCAGGCGCCCGGTGCGGATGGGGCGCTTGCAGGCGGCGCCCCTCGCCAGGCGCCCGGTGCAGACGGCGGACCCGCAGGCCGCGCCGGACGGGCGTATTCGTAGTCGGCGCGTCCATCGTGGCTGCGCCAGTAGCTGCGGTGATAAAGCCACCGCCCGTCGGAATACACATACCGCGGCTGGATGTAGACATAACCGGGGCGAGGCGGGGCCCAATAGCCGTTCACCCAGTACCAGTCGTAGCCAGACCAGTCCCAGGATCCGTCGATCCACAGGTAGCCATAGCCCGGAGGCGCGGGGCGGTACTCGCCGACGGGCGCGGGCGGGGGCGCCCCGACGTACCCGTCGTGATACGAGGGCCCCGTCGACACCGTGCCGCCCACGCTCACGTAGCCCACGGGACGTGTTCGGACGACGCACCCTGCGAGCGCTGCCCACAGGATCGGGATGGTCAACCATGAGGCGCGAGTCATACGGATCTCCTTCTTCGCCGTTGCGCGATCTGCGCTTTGGACGCCCAAGGCTAGTCGGCAATTCAAGTGCGGGCAAATCCGCCCGTGACCCGCTGTGTTCCGGTCGTCGCCGTGCGCTAGGGGTGTTCAGCGACCGCCAGGCTGGCGACCGTGCTGCCGACAACCGCTGACGCCACCGCTGTCCACAGCCACCAGCGTGCCGATGGCGTGTGGGGCGCCGCCTTGGCGGCAGGCCCGCCGGCATCCGCGGCGCTTATGGGCCTTTCGAGTCCGTCGGCTATCGCCCGGTCCAGATCCTTTACGATCTCTTGCACCTCGCTTCGGCGGGGTGACTGCGGGGCGACCAGGATGAACTTGCGGTAGTACGCGCGGGCCTTGCGCAGGTCGCCCAGCATGCGGTGGCAGTGGGCAATGTCGATCAGGAAGCCCGGCAAGGGCGCCAATTGGTAGCCCGCTTCATAGTCGGTCAGCGCCTCGGCGAAGAGTCCCTGTTTGAATTGACGTTCGGCCAGTTCAAAGCGCTCCCGCGCGGCGGCGCGGTCGGAAGCCGGGTCGGCCTGCACGACCGCCGCCGGGCCCAGCAGGATCATCGCACTCATCGCCACAAAGACGGGCAGCTGAGGGAAGCTGCCCGTTCTCATTGGTGGCCCGGTGACTCTTCGGCGAAGGGATCGATCGACAGCCCCTCGCGTACCTTGCCGTCAGATCCCGTCGCCGCTCTGTGGGGCGCAGCGGCCGGGCGCGTTCTTGGCCGTTGCGTGGTGGCCACCGGGCGCGGGCGTGGTGCCGCTTCGGCGCCTCGCAACGTGAGGCGCGCGCTGCTGTCGCGGTCCGGGGTGATGGCCTGGTGGCTCGGCACGAAGCCGACCTTGCTAACCGTCAGGAAAATCGGTTTGCGCGATCTTGGGAGGCTGAGCAGCAGCGGCGTCACGCCCATCGCCGCGCCGTCCTCACCTTGCACCTGCGCCCCGGTTGGCTCCGAGTCGACCCTGATGGTAACGGTGCCGGACGGATCGGGGGCGGGGGCCGGTTCGTCATTTGGACCTGGTACCGGCGCTGCTGCGGGCTCGGGTCTGGTCGGGACCAGGGCCACTTCTGGCTTGGCCGGGGTCAAGACGGCTGCCTGGGGTGCCAGGGCCGACGCGCCAGCGGACGCGGGCTCTTTCTTCATGGACAGCCCAACCACGACCGCGAGGGCAAGGACCATCCCGGTGGCCCCGAACGCGGCCCGAGACGCACGGGTTCTCGGCAAAAGCGAACGGAAGCCACCTAGCCCCGGGGCGGGCGCCCGCGACACCGCCACAGGTGGCACCGACACCGAGGGATTCGGCCCGGCGTCCACCGCGGCCCGGACCTCCGAGACGGATATATCGTCGCCGTGCGAGGTCGCCTCGGGCAGTTGCGGCGTCTCGGTTTGTAGCGCGTCCGGGCCGAACAGCTCGTCCAGCAAGCGGGGCATCGCGGCCGGGGAGTAGCGGATGTCTTGCAGGAAGCTATCGAGGTCGTCGACCATCATCTTCGCGTTCGGGTAGCGCCGATCGAGATCACGTTCCAGAGCGCGGACAACGATGTAGTCGAGCGCGGCCGGCAGATCGGCCCGCTGCGTGGAGGGCGGAGGCACGGGCCGCTCCATCACATTCTTCATCGTCTGAAAGTCGGTCTTGTCGAAGAACAGGCGCTTTCCGGTCAGGCACTCCCACAGCACCACGCCCAGCGCGAACACATCCGCGCGGCCGTCGATGTTGCCCGCGGCGCGCACCTGCTCGGGCGACAGGTAGCTAAGCTTGCCCTTGAGCAACCCCGCCTGCGTCGTGTTCGATTTGCGGATCTCCGTCGTGGCCTTGGCGATGCCGAAGTCGAGCAGCTTCACGCCGCCCGCCCGCAGCAGCATGATGTTCGACGGGCTGACGTCGCGGTGGATGATGTTCAGACTCTTGCCCCCCTGCTGGGTCAGGCTGTGTGCGTAATTCAAGCCCGAGGCCACCTGCTGCGCGACGTAGGCGGCGATGCCCGGTGACAGCAGGCGCCGCGCCGTGTGCAGTTGGCGCAGGACATTCAGCAAGTCCTTGCCCTGCAGGTGTTCCATCGTCAGGAAGTAGCTGCCGTGGATCTGCCCGAAGTCGTAGATCTGAACGATGTTGGGGTGATTCAGCAGGGCGCTAATCCGCGCCTCGTTCACGAACATCTCGATGAATTCCTTGGACGCCGACTTCTCCTTGAGAATTCTCTTGATGACGAAGACGCGCTGGAAGCCCTCAACACCGTGCGCTACGGCACGGAACACCTCCGCCATCCCGCCTCGTCCAATGGGTTCGAGAAGCAGGTAGCGCCCAAATTTTTCGCCTTCAGCCGGCATGGCAGGGTTCGACACTTCGACCCTGACAACATCGGCGAAAACCCCCAGTAATTTAGTGGCGTTAAAATAGTACTAGGCCTTACTAGTTTTATATGTATCAATGTTTCTCCCTGCAGGCGCTCAGGGTTTCTTCAGAAATCGGGCCAGGATGGTTTTCACGCCGGCGCCGGGGAAGCGCATCGTGACCTTGAGATCGGCACCGGCCGCTTGCCAGCCGCGCACCTCGCCGCTACCGAACTGCGGGTGCACCAGTTTGGCACCGATGCGCAGGCCGTGTTCGTCGCCGCCGCTGTCGTGGCCGTCGTCGTAATGGACCGTGATTTCTCCAGGGCGCCCGGGGGCCCGCGCGGGCGTCGCCGGGGTTCGGGGCGCCGCCGGCTTCTGCCAGCGTCCGCCGCCCCAGGGACCCGCGCCGTCGGTGCTCAGGCCCTGGTAACTGGGCCGTGGCTGAACGACCGCTTCGATACACTCAGCGGGCAGATCCCGCAGAAAGCGACTCGGTATCCCGGGCAGCACTTGGCCAGACAAGCGACGGACCCGGACCCGGGACAGGACCAGGCGCTTCATGGCGCGCGTGACGGCGACGTAACACAGGCGGCGCTCTTCCTCGATGGCCGAATCGTCGTCGATGCTGCGGGCGTGCGGGAAGATCCCTTCTTCCAGACCGGTCAGGAAGACCACGGGGAACTCCAGCCCCTTGGCGGTGTGAACGGTCATCAAGGACACGGCGCCCTTTCCCGGATCGTAGCCGTCGACGTCAGAGGCAAGCGCGATGCGCTCCAGAAATCCCGACAGCGTTGGTTCCTCCGCCTCGCGTTCGTATTCGCGCATCTGCGCCACGAATTCGAGCAGGTTCTCGATGCGCCCTTCCGCCTCCAGCGACGCCTCGGCGGCCAGCGAATCGCGATAGCCTGACTGTTCCAGCACCTTTTCCGCCAGCGCGGCCGGCGGCAGATCCGCCGCGGCGGTTCGCAGTCCGCGCATCAGCTCGCAGAACGCCGTTACCTTGCGCTTGGGACCGGGGCCGAGGACCTGCCCGGCCTCACCATCGCCGCAGACCAGTTCGACCGCCGCCCACAGGCCGACGTGCCGTTCGTGGGCCAGCGCCGAGATGCGGTCCACCGTCGTGTCCCCGATTCCGCGCGCGGGCACATTGATGATACGGGCCAGGCCAATGCTGTCGTCCGCGTTCTGCAAGGTACGCAGGTACGCCACCAGATCTTTGATTTCGGAGCGATCGTAAAAGCGCGTGCCACCCACCACCGTATAGGGGATGTCGCGGGTCCGCAGCGCTTCCTCCAGCACGCGGGACTGGCCGTTGGTTCGGTAGAAGACGGCGAAATCGCGCGGTGCCCCATCGTGCCGCAAGGCCGCATCGATCGACGCCGCGACGAACTCGCCTTCGTCGCGTTCTGTTTCTCCTTCGTACGCGATGATGGGATCGCCCGCGGCTGCAGTCGTGAACAGACGCTTGTCGCGCCGTTCGGTGTTTCGGGCGATGACGGCGTTGGCGGCGCGCAGAATGTTGCCGGTCGATCGGTAGTTTTCCTCCAGCTTCACCACCACCGCGCCCGGGTGGTCGCGCTCGAAATCGAGGATGTTGCGAATGTCGGCGCCGCGCCACTTGTAGATTGATTGATCCTCGTCCCCGACGACGGTGATGCTGCGGGTGCTTTGCGACAAAAAACGCACCAGGCGGTACTGCACGCTGTTGGTGTCTTGAAACTCGTCGACCAGCACGTGCTGGAAACGCGCCGCCAGCTCAGCCGCCACGGGGCTGTCGGGGTGGCACAGCTTCAACGCCCTCAGTAGCAGACCGCCGAAATCCGTGGCGTTCGCGGCCGCCAGTCGCTCTTCGTACAGGCGGAAGGCTTTGCCGACAACGTCATCGAAATAGTCGCCCGGCGTGTACTGCGCCGATTCCAGACCCTGGTTCTGGGCACGATCGATCGCGGACAGAACCTGACGCACCGGAAACAGGCGTTCAGGCACGTTCAGGTCCGCCAGCACGCGGGTCATCAGACGTTTCTGATCGTCGGTGTCGTAGATGACAAAGTCCTTGCGCAGACCCACCGCCTCGCCCCAGCGTCGCAGCAGACGCGCCGAGATGGCGTGGAAGGTGCCGATCCACATACCGAACAGGCCACCGCCGTCGCCCCCCAGCAGACGCGAAACCCGCTGCTTGAGCTCGCCCGCCGCCTTGTTTGTGAACGTGACCGTCAAGATCGATCGCGGATCGGCGCCTGTCGCCACCAGGCGTGCCAATCGATAGGTGATGACCCGCGTCTTGCCCGATCCGGCGCCCGCAATCACCAGCAAGGGGCGCGGTGGGTGCGCGACCGCCTCCAGTTGCGACGGGTTCAGCTCGTGGCTGAGGGCCTCGCGCGAAAACCGCCCCTGCGGCTCGCGTCGAGGCGCCGAGAACAGGTCCAGCGTTTCCACGCGAGCTTTATACTGTGCGGGTGACCCCGCGACCACCCGCGGCTACTTGACTGGCATCGGCGGTGCGGCGCCGGTTTGCTGGACCAGATTCGGCCCGCCCCTTTGCAGCACGACCAACGTCTGCACCGACTGGACCTCGTTGGTCTCGCGCGCGAAGACCTGCACCAGGTTGCTGCCTGGCCATAGCGGAATGTCTGCCTCGAACGAAAGCTTGGTGCGATCACCGCGGTTCGACAGGTAGAACACCTTCTTGGGCGGCATCTTCGAGTCCCGGTTGTAGACGCGCACAAAGACGTCCTTGATCTGATTGTCGTCGGACGCGACGCCGCGCAGGTGAACGCTGTTGCCGCTCACGACGGTGGGGGCGGTGGCGATGAGAACCGGCGGCGAGACCTGCCAGCGGGGCTGGAACGTTCCCTTGGCGGTACCGCCCATCTGAATGTCAGTTGCGGCCACGAACGCCGAGTGGTTGGCCTCAAGCTCGATGCGCACGAAACCGGCCATTCGACCCGTCAGCTTGAACCCGGCGCCCTTCGCGGCGTGGCCCACAATCAAGGACGAATCCACCGGCGATTCGCGCAGCACGGCGTCCGCTGCCGTCACTGTGACAAAGCCGCCGTCGGTTTGGACCGGCGGCCCGGGCTTGGCGATCTTGATTTTGATCTTGTCCGTTACCGACTCGCCCAGCACCGTGTCGCCCACCATTAGTTCAAGCTGATAGTCGTTACCCTGGTAGTCGGCCTCCACCTCATATGCGAAGGACACGGTCTTCACGGCGCCCACGGCCAACTCTTTGATGTCGAAACGTCCGCCGGTGATCAGGATGCCTTCCTGGCCGGTTCCGTTGCGCAAGATGGCTTCGGTCCGAATGGCCGGGCCGCTGCCGATGTTCTTGATTTTGACCAGCGTGTGGACGCGCTCGCCGCGCTGGACCTGCCCGTCGTGATTGCCGTTCACATCGTCGACGGTCTGGTAGGTGTACGCGAACAGGGGCCGCGGCTTGCCCTCGATGTTGACCGTCATCTCGGCGCCATTGGCCTTGACGCCCCCGGTGGCCATCAGGGTCGCCTTGATGACATCCGTGCGGGTCAGGCTGCTTTTGGGCACCTTGACGGTCAGGTCGTAGGTCTTCGCCTCGCCCGCCAGGATCTTGCCGAACACCATCTCGTTCTCGTCGAAATAGACATTGTCGCTCTTGAGAACGGCGCGAACGCGGTAGGCGGTCGTGGTACCGACGTTGCGCACGGTGCCGCGCACCTTGATGGGATTGCCCGCCAGGACCTTGGCATCGCCCGCGGCCGAGGCCAGGGTCACCTGCAGTTGGGACACGGTGTTCCCGGCGCCACCGTCGCTCCAGTCGACGCCCAGTTTCTCCAGGGCGCCCGCCATTTTCTTGTCCTCGTCGGCGCGTATCTTGTCGAAGAAGACCTTGGACGTGCCCAGGATCTCATGCCGCTTGCTCGACTTGGCCTGCGCCAGCAGATCGCGCGCGAAATCGACCAGGAAGTCAGTCCGGCTCTCCGTCGCTTCGAGCGGTTCCTCTTCCTCGTCCGCGGCGTCACCGTTCTCGTCATCCTCGCGTGCCATGCGCTCTTGCGCGGGCGACGGCACGAAAAGGTAGGACAGGACCTCGCTCGGCAGGACGCCTTTGCGGGCGGTCGGGTGCTCCAGGTGCCACTCGTAGTCCGCCTCCTGGTGGCGGCGCGACGATGTCTGCAGCCGAATGATCCGCGTGTCGTCGGGGCGCTTCCGCACGCTCAGGGGAACCATCTGGATGTCAGGCGTGACGCCCACACCCTGAATGGAAAGGCCACCGGCCGTCAGGTACTGCGCCGTCGTCAGTTTGAGGCCCAGACGATCATCTTCGGACTTGCCGCCGAACGGCACCGGCGACGTGATGTCGAACAGCATCTGCACCGATCCCTTGCCAAACGTCGTCTCGCCGATGATCACCCCGCGGTCCAGGTTCTTGAGGGCGCCCGCCACAATTTCCGATGCGCTGGCCGAACCCTGATCGACCAGAACGGCAAGGGGGGCTTTGGTGTCGCCGTTGCGCGTGGCGTGTTCGTCCTTTTGCTGCCGGCCCCCGACGCCGACCATGGACACCAGCACACCCGAGTCGATGAAGGCATCCGCCACCTTCTGGGCCTGATCGTAAAGACCACCCGGGTTGCCCCGCAGATCCATGATGATGCCCTTGACCTTCTCGCGCTCGAACAGGCTCAGCGCCTCCATCAGGTCGCGTTCGGTGTTCGCGCTGAAGGTGTGCACCCAGAAGTACCCGATCTTCGCCGGGGGCTGACCAGGCGCACCGGGCGCGTTCAGCACGCGCGGCGCAGGCTCGATCGACGGCGGGAAGATCGAGGCGCGGGTGATGGTCAGCTTCTTGGTTCCGGGTGTGCTGTCCCGGTCGATGTAAACGTCCACGGGCGCCCCGACCTCACCGCGCAGGCGGTCCACGGCCTCGTTGAGGGTCATGTTGACAGTCGATTCGTTGTTGATGCGGACGATGTGATCCTTGGCCTTGATCCCGGCGCGCGACGCGGGCGTTTCGGGAATGGGCTTCTTCACCGTGATGCGGTTCTTGCGATCCATCTCGATCACGATGCCCAGTCCGCCGAACTTGCCCTGTGTGGTCGTGCGCATGTCTTTGAAGCTGTCGACGTCCAGCAGCAACGAGTGCGGGTCCAGCGTGTACAGCATGCCGTTGGTGGCGGCCATCTCGATCTCCACCAGGCGTCGCGCCTCTTCCTTGGGCTCGACGGGCTGCAGGTTCGGCTGCACGAATTTGACGATTTCCTGCAGGGTGGTGCGCAGGCTCCAGGGGGCCTCGACCTTTTCCAGCGAAAAGGTCTTCTGCTGGCCGTTGACCTTCACCGTGACCTGCTTCGGATCCCGCTCGGGAAAACGGTCGATCAGGATCTCGGGCACGTCACGCTGCAGGTAGTCCAGCGCGCCGACCAGCATGCGCTTGGGGTCAACGCGGCCGCTGTCGAAATAGTCGCGCTGCACGTGGTACAGGGTCTTGGTGAAGATTTGCAGCGACGACAGGTCATAGACCGACGGCGTGGATCGCACGGCCGCGCGCAGCGACGCGTTGGTTTCAAGGCGGATGTCCCGACCCCGGTGTCGAATGGTCAAGCCCAGGGCCAGTACCGCCGCACCAAGGAAGATCAGGACTTTGCGGAAACGACGCATGAACGGCTCCCGGGCAGCAGGCGTGGCAGGGCTGGACAATTTGGACGGATCGTCCAGTAAATCCATATTTTGGAATCATAGCAGCACTCGCGTCAGCCGTCGCGAGGGCGGGGCCAGCACAGGCCAAGGCCGGCCGTTTCGGTCGCCGGGTTCCCGCGCGGCGGCCGTCGGTGTCCAAGAACTGCGAGATTCACGTGGATGCGGCTAAGCTTTCCGTCATGAAGTGGTTGTACGTGGCGGCCGTGCTCGGGCCTGTGTGGTTTGTCGACGTGGCCATTGCGGCCGACCCTCCGATCCTCGCTGCTTCCAACGGGATCGCGCGCGCGGCCACATCGGTCGGTGACGGCTTCGCGATCGTTGGCAGCGTCGCCGTTCTCGTGGGCGATGAAACCACGGCCACCCGGCGCAGTCCTGGGTTCGGGATGACGTCGGAAAACCTGGCTGCCATCAGTCGGCGTTTTATCGCCGCCTTCGGGGACGACTATGATCAGTTGGCCATCTTTCTTAGCTTCTCCGACCTGCTGTCGCAGCAGGCGCTCGCGTATCAGTTGCCTGTCAGAAACGACATCAAGGGCCTTGGGATTGGCCTGTTCGACTCGTCGGCGCAGTTCGGCTCGGCCGGTCGGATGGAGACCGTGCTCAACATGAAGCGCATCACCCTGTACGGCCGGGATGCCGCCAATGATCCGGAAAACGACCTCTATTCGGTATGGGCGCAGGAGGCTGCCCACCGCTGGCTGGCCTATCTTCGTTTTCAACGCGACACCGACACCAGTCCCAGGGACGACCTGCTGGGGCGGCAGAAGGCCCACTGGGCCAATACCGTGCAGGCCGACGCTTCGTTCATGGACGGATACCTGTGGAAGGACAACGGCGACGGAACGTTCACGCCGACGGAAAGAAACAAACGCTACGGGACGCTTGATCAGTATGGAATGGGCCTGCGCACGGCTGACGAGGTCCCGCCCTTCTTCATTCTGCAAAATCTGACTGACCAGGAGGATCGCCCCACCAAGGTGGTCGCCGTTGGCGGTCGCTACAAGGCCAAGCGGCTGGACCTGACGATCAAGGACATCGTCCGCGCCATGGGCAAGCGCGAGCCGGCTTCCAGCCCCGCCGCGCAGGATCTGCGCATGGGCGTCATCCTGGTCACCGCACCGGCCAGTCAGACGGACGATTTTGTGGGTGAATCCTTCCGAATCGACCGCACACGCCGCGTGTGGGACGAATTCTACAACGCTGCCGGCGGCGGGCGCGGCAAGGTCTGCACGGAACTGCTGCGCCCGTGTCGCGGGCCGTCCTTTGTCTTTGGCGACGCCGACCTGACCGAGGGTCCAGCTGCTTCCGGAAAGGACGGCGTTGTGGCTCCCGGCGAGCCCTTCGTGTTGAAGCTGCCGGTGACCAGCGCGGGCAGCGAACCCGGTGTCGCCACGGTGAAGATCGACAGCCACGACAAGCTGACGCTCAAGCAGGCCACGGTGGCGACCGCAGTGCTGCCGCCCGGCCAGTCGACGACGCTGGTCTTCGACGGACAGGTGCCGCGCGGAACGCCGTGTGGTCAGGCGTTGACGGTGGACCTGGCCGCGCCCGGGCGCCTCGGTCCGTCAAGGGGTAAGGCCTCGATCATCGTGGGTCTGGCCAAGGCGCATGTGGACACGCTCGAAGATCCGGCGACGCCGACCGCCTGGCGCGTAAATCCGGACGGCAAGGACACGGCCACGCGCGGCGCCTGGGCCTGGGGTGCGGCGCAAAAGACCACCGCCTTCGAATTTACCTTGCAGCCGGGGGGCGCCTGGTCCGGGTCGCACGCGTTTGTAACCGGTCTGTCGGGCGCGGAGGATTCGTCGGACCAAAATGTCGACGACGGCTTCACCACGGTCGAATCCCCGCCCTTCAGTCTTGCGGGAACGCGCCAGCCGTACCTTTCCTACCAGCTGTATTTCGTCGCCGCCGACTTTCAGAACGAGGTGCTCAAGCCCGACCCGGCGGACTCGCTGAAGGTGCAGGCGTCGGTGGATGGCCAGGCATGGACCGAGGTTGATGTTGTCAGGGGCATGGCGCTGGGATGGACCCGGCGCCTGGTGAAGCTTTCGCAGGTCCTTGCACCGGAAGCGCTTGCCTCGGGGTCCCTTCGGTTTCGCTTTGTTGCGGAGGACACAGGGGTGGCCCGCAACATCGTCGAGGCCGTAATAGATGACGTGGGCGTCTACGACGAGGTCGCGGCCTGCGGCGATGCGCCGCTTGACGGGGGCTTCACGGATGGGGCGGCAACGGCGATGCCGACGTCCGGCGGGACGGGCTGTGGCTGTCGCCTGGGGGGCGCCGGGTCGGTGCAGGGAACGGCCCTGTGGCTGCTGGCCGTCGGGGTCGCCATCGGGATCATCGTCCGGAATCGCCGCCGCCCGGTGGGCGCGGGCCGCTCGTGACGCCGCTGGGGACCCTGTATGTCATTTCTTCTCCGCTTGGAAATTCGGCGGATCTTTCGGCGCGCGCGGTCGCCACTTTGCGGTCGGTCGACGTTGTTTTCGCCGAGGACACCCGAACCGCCCGGCAGCTGATGGCGGCGCATGGCTTCGATCGTCCCACGCAGTCCTGTTTCGACGCCAACGAGGCGGGCCGCGCCGACGAGATCCCCGACCTTTTGCGCCAGGGCAAAAGCATCGGATTGATCTCCGAGGCGGGCACACCGACGGTTTCTGACCCGGGCTACCGCGTTGTGCGTGCGGCCATCGGCGCCGGCGCGAAAGTGGTGCCGATTCCGGGGGCCTCGGCGGTGCTGGCCGCCCTGGTCGGCTCTGGCCTGCCCACGGACAGGTTCTTCTTTGTGGGCTTTCCGCCTCGCAAGACATCGGCCCGGCGCGCGCTGTTCACCAGTCTGCAGGCGCTGCCGGCAACGTTGATCTTCTACGAATCGCCGCGCCGTGTGCCCGAGACGCTGGTCGACATGGTCGCCGTCTTTGGTGTCGATCGGCCCGCGTGTGTGGCGCGTGAGCTCACGAAGACGCACGAAGAATTCGCGCGTGGCTCATTGGCGGACCTTGCGGCTCGATACCGGGACGACCGGCCGCTCGGCGAGGTCACCTTGGTGGTCGGCGGCACGTCGGGCGACGGGGCCGCGATTGATGAGGCCGAGTTGCGTGTTCGGGCGGCGGCGCTGCTCGGTTCAGGGCAATCGCCCCGCGACGTTGCCCAGTCTTTGGTGGGTGAAACGGGTCGCGCGCGCCGCGAGATGTACCAACTGGTCCTTTCGGTCGCGAAGGGCGAGAGCGCCGATTGAATGTTCAGGCCTGTAGTTCCATGAAAACGTAGAACACCCGCCCGTCGTCGGTGATTTCGACGTCGATGCGCTGACCATCCACCATTTCGTCGAGGGCACGTTCCGCCTCTACCAGATCCATGCCCAGGAACGAGGCCACGGCGGTGACCGTCAGACGACCCTTGTGCTGGCCCGCCAGCGCCAGGATGCGCAAGGCGCGGTGTCGTCGCCGTCGGGTCTCGGCCCTCTGCCCGTAGGCGCTGCTTGCCAGAAGCGACGCCAGGGAGCCTGCGGCCAGTACGCCCGAGATCGCCAGGCTGGCCGTCGCATCACCGCTTGCGGCCAGGCCCGCGAAAACGGCGGAGGTCATTCCGAATACCGTTCCGCGAACCCGGTGCAGGCGCCCTTCGCGTCCGATACGTTCTGCTTCTTCGTCAACAATGGGCAGCGCCAGGGCATTCGATGCCCCTGTGGTCAGATTCAGATTCATCGGCCCCAGCAGGCCCCGGTGCGCCTCCTGGGGCAGCAGATGTCGGCAGTTGCCGCAGATGATCCGGTCCTTACGGTAGAAGAAGAACAGCAGTGGCCCGATCATGCTGAAGGGCAAAAGCAGGATCAGCTTGGCGACATTCCTCCCGCGGGAAAAGTAGCTCTGTGGCACCGACGGTGCGCCGCAACTCGGGCAGGTGTAGACGCGCGCCGCAAGCCGCGCCGCAGATGCGCGGGACGGGCGACCGACGGCGGCGCCGCAGGACGCACAAAAGCGCGCCGTCTCGGAGCTCTCGGTACCGCAGGCCGCGCAAAACATCGGACGCCCGGGCGCCCCGACCTAGAAGAGCAGCGCGCCCTCGAGCGCCAGACTCCAGATGCGGGCATCGTCGACGCGGAAACGTCGCCCCGGGATGTCGTAGGCCTCGTTGCCCGAGCGGCCATCGGTCAGGAATCTATCTTGCTCGAAGGACATGCCGAACAAGCCGCGAAACCGTATGTAGCGCCCGACCTGGACATTGATGCCTGCATCGCCGCCGAGCACACCGTAGCTGGGCGTGCGGGTGATCCCCGGATTTGCGTCGGGCAAGCCGTCCCCGTTGAGATCGCGATCGAGGTTGGGCCGGCAGGTGCCGGGCTCGGTCTTGCAGGTTGACGGCCCCGATAGAACTTCCCAAAGTTCGCTGTGGGCCAGACCAAAAAAACGCAATTCATACCGGCCGCGAAGCTCCAGCGTGACCCGCTGCCGCGCCTGCGGCTGCTCCCAGATCACGCCTTCGATGCCGAACTCGGTGCCGGCCCGGTGCTGTGGGCCGCCGAATCCCTTGGTCCCCAGGGTGAAGTCCTTGTACGGGCTGCCCGCCGTCATCTGCGGCGCCATGTACCAGCCGCTGACATACGGATCCAGACGCCCAAAGTGTCGCGAGAACAGCGTCGAAAAGACGAACTGGTGGTATCCCAATCCCACGCCGGTGTTGGCCGTTGGCTGCGCCGGATCAAAACGCATGCTCTGTGAAACGGAGAATCGCGATTCGAAACGGACCATCCACGTGGGTTTCGTGTCGTCACGCAGCTGATTGAAGATCGCCCAATTGATGCCGAGGCCCAGGTATTCGAAACCTTTTCGCGTGGGGCCCTGGAAGACGCCTTCGGATGGTCGCTCGAAGGGACGGCCGTGCAATGTGTCCCAGCCGTACTTGGCCGAGCGCGCGCCCGGAAGGATGCCATCCCGTAGCAGCGTCGATGTGCTGTCGTTCACGCACTCGGACGAGGCGCCGCCCATCAGGGCGTCGCAAGAGGCGTCGCGGCGGTCGAACCCGAGGGATCGATCGTCGGTCAAGACCAGCGGCGCGACGAAGAACAGGCTGACGTCGCCGATAATGCCGGCGTCCGCTCGTAGCGCCAGCACGTTCCGTGTTTGCTGATACACGAGATCGTTGACCACGCCGGTCTGGCCACCGGTGGCCTGGCCCTGGAATTCGCGCCGAATGACCGCCGTCTTCTGCTCACGCAACCAGGCCAAAGACAGGTTGAAATCGAACAGTTCCCCCCGGCTGCGGCTGCCAGACACCACCCGCGTCGCCTCGGCGGCGTGCGCGCCAGTCCCGATTCCCAACGATGCGGCGGCCAGCACAAGAAACAGTGCCTGGCGCGGATTCACGAGTTTGCACACGAGGTTGGACCCACCAGTTTTTGCCAACTTGTACCTGCCAGCTTGGCGCCGCGACGATAACACAACCCCGGGGCCAAACCGTCAGTCTTCGTTCAAGGCCGCCGGACCCGGCCAGCCGCTATTCGCGGTCGCGCAGCCCCAGTTCCTTCATCTTGGTTTGCAGGCTCTTGCGCGAGATCTTCAGTCGACGGGCGGCCTGCGTGACGTTGCCGCCGGTCTCGTCCAGGGCGCGTTGTATGAGCTCCCGTTCCACGCGCTCGGTCTCGGCCTTGACCGCCTCTTTCAGCGAACTGACAGCCTCGGCATGCCCAACTGCGCCGTGTGCCGACGTCGCCGTTGTGGCCCCGCCCGCGGGCAGTGCAACAGCGGCCCGCTCGTCCGATGACGCAGCCGAAGACAGACCCAGGATTTCGCCTGGCAGGTCGGCCACCCGGATCTGCGGCCCCTCGCAGAACAGCATCGTGCGCTCGATGACGTTCTCAAGCTCGCGGATGTTGCCTGGCCAGTTGTACCCGACCAGGCGATCGACGGCGTCGGGGTCGATGCCCGTGAACTGCTTTTTCAGCCGCTCGTTGAACTTGGCTATGAAGTGCTCGGCCAGCAAGGGCACGTCGCCCCGCCGGTCGCGCAGCGGGGGGATGTGGATGGGCACGACGTTCAGTCGGTAATAAAGATCTTCGCGGAAGCCGCCTGTGGCCAGTTCAGCGACCAGATCGCGGTTGGTCGCCGTCACCAGGCGGACGTCCACCTTGATGGTCTTGATGCCGCCCACGCGCTCGAATTCCGATTCCTGCAGCACGCGCAACAGCTTGACCTGCATCTCGACCGGGATTTCCCCGATCTCATCCAGGAACAGCGTCCCCGCATGCGCCAGCTCAAAGCGTCCGGGCTTGGACCCGACCGCGCCGGTGAACGCGCCCTTCTCGTAACCGAAAAGCTCGGACTCCATCAGCGTCTTGGGGATGGCCGCGCAGTTGATCTTGATGAACGGCCCCGCGTGGCGGGACGAATTGTCGTGCAACGCCCGCGCGATAAGCTCCTTGCCGGTGCCCGATTCTCCGGTGATAAGAACAGTCGACGGTGTGTTCGCCACCTTCTCGATGACCGAATAGATCTGCGAGATGGCCACCGATTCGCCCACCAGGCGGAAGCGTCCCCGACCGGTCGATTCCTCGGGACGGGCGTCGCGCCGGGACAGGGCCTGGGTCTTGAGCGCCTTGCCGAGAATCTGACGGATTTGCTCCTGATCGAAGGGCTTTTCCAGATAGTCGAAGGCGCCCAGCTTGACCGCCTCGACCGCGTTTTCGACCGATCCGTGGGCCGTTATCATCACGACGGGAACGTCTGGGTATTCCGCAGACAGCCGCCGCAACAGTCCCATCCCGTCGAGCCCCGGCATCTTGAGATCGGTGATGACGGTGTGAACGCCCTTGCCCATTTTGGACACGGCTTCCAGACCATTGGCGGCGGTGATCACCTCGTACCCCTCCCGCCTCACAATGGCCTCCAGCACGCGACGAATGTTGATCTCGTCGTCGGCGATCAGGATGCGCTTGGTTTCGATTTCGGTGCCTGCCACGCGCGGACTTTACAGGGTTCTCAACTTAGCGCGAAGCCCGCCCGCCGGCTGGCAGCGGGTCCTTGGCGCTGTCCTTGCGGACGGGTTCCAGGCTGGGCAGCAAGACGGGTGTGCGGCGATCGGCCGGCAAAGGCGGCGGACCCTTCTTGGACTCCGCGTAGGACGCAAACGCATCCGCCTCGATGGGCAGCAACACCGTGAAGCTAGCCCCCGCCCCCGGCTGCGAACGAACCTCAATGGTGCCACCGTGGTTTTCGATGATGCGCTGGCTGATCGGCAAACCCAGGCCCGTGCCTTTGTCCTTGGTGGTGAAGAAGGGAATAAACAGGTTGCGCAGATCACCGGGCGGGATCCCTACTCCTGTGTCGCGGAACCGCACTTCAAGGAAAGCCGCCGTAGCGCCCCGACGGGTCGAACGCCGCAAGCTGGTCGACACTTGCAACTTGCCGGTCTGGGGCATCGCCTGAAGGGCATTCAGAGACAGGTTCAGAAACACCTGACGCAGCTGTTCCGGATCGGCGCGTACGGGCGGCAGGCCCTCGACCAGGTTCGAACTGATCTCGATCCGTGACGCGCCTTCTTCCTTCTCCAGAAGCTGCAGCGTCTTCTTCACGACATCGTTGACGTCAAGGGGGCTTGGATCACCTCGATACGGTCGCGCATAGTCGAGGAATTGCGACACGATCTTGTTCAGTCGATTGGCTTCTTCGACGATAATGTCCAGGAACTCTTTCGTGGTGCTGTCCGACGACTGTTGCCCGATAGGTTGTAGCAGCTGCGCGGCCCCCTTGATCGATCCCAGTGGGTTCCGGATCTCGTGTGCAAGGCCCGCCGCCATTTGGCCTAGCGCCGCCAGGCGGTCTCGTTCCTTCATGCGCTCATACACTTGTGAATTCTGCAGCGTCACCCCGATGGACGCTGCCACTCCTCTGAACAAATCGATCTCGTCCGACGAGTAGGCTTCGCGCAGGCGCTCGTCGCGAAGCACCAGCATGCCCAGTAGTTGCTCTTCGCCGACGATGGCCACCACGACCGATCCGTTCAGCAACTCGAGGGCCCGGCTCATCAACAGCAGGTTCTGTTTCTCTTCTGTCTGCTGGTTCTTTCCTGCCGCAATCTCCCGTTCCAGGCCCTCGATCGACACGACCCCGGCCCGGCGCAGACGCTCGAAGAACGCCCGGTTGGCCACCGCGTCCAGGCGCGCCTCGGGCCGGGGTCCTATGTGTCCCGCCAACTCGTAACCCGAGCCGTCCGGATCGACGAAATACGCTGACGCGTGTGTGACGCGGCGAGAGTCCTCAAGCGCCGCCATCACCCTGGGCACCGACTCGCGCACGTCGATGATGTTCATCAGGTCGGCGCGCAGATTGTCGATCCGGCGGGTCAATTCGTACTTTTCCTGAAACATCCACTTGTTCACCGCCCCTTCGACCCGGGAGCGCAACGGATCGTAGACGATCAAAATCGCCGTCGATGCGATCAGCGCGTTGAAGAAGAACAGGCCGTGCTGATCGGGACCGACCCACTTTACAAGGACGCCGTAGATCAGCGTCACGATCAGCACCAGCGTGGCCAGAACGACCATCCGCCCCAGAAGCTCGTTCAAATCGAGCAGCCGGTAGCGAACCAGGGTCTGTGACAGGAAATACAGGTAGATGATGATGAAGATATTCCCGAAGGACGAGCCACTCGGCGCCACGTCCAGCAGCGCCGCCGTCACCGTTGCCACGCCGCCGACCACCAAGTACAGCAGCCGAATCTTCTCGACGCGTGAGGGCGTTGCGCGGTAGCGCCGGTACAGGTAGTAGACCGACAGGTACAGCCCGGCAAACACGTAGATCGCGAAGGCAAAGTTGAACCAGGTCGAGTGGTACAGGGACGTGTCGACGAACCGGCCGAAGCACAGAGCCAGGTAAAACAAGCCAGCGCCAACCACGGTCGACCGCAACAGCGGCGGCGGCCCGGCTTCGTCTCCCAGGAAGCGCTGAAAGAATCTTTGCGCGGTCGCTGGCAACGAGACGGCTGCCAGCATCGCCGCCCAGTTGAAGAAATCCGACTCCAGGCCGGCGGCCAGGAAAGAGAACAAGTTGCGTAGCGCGATGTTGAAAGTAAACGTTGCAAACAGGACGTGAACGCCGCGTCGTGGCTCGCGCAGCAATACGGATCCGCCAATCGCCAATCCGACGATCGCGGCCACCAGGGCGGACAGGGGCTGCGTGCTCAGCAAGGTGGCGACATTCTAGCCCCTTTTGCCGGTGTCGCTTCCGTCTGTTAACATTCATGCACGATGTCCGCGGCCGACGTTCTCTGGCTCTGGCTCTGGGACGAAGGGCTGCTCTGGAAGCGGCACAGGCAGTCTTGCCCCGTGGTTGCGGGGCGGCAAGGGCGGGGCGCGCTGTTGTGATGAACAATTGTTCCGTGTTGGTGCTCAATCGACACTACCAGCCGATTCACATCACCAGCGCCAAGCGCGCGTTCTGCCTGCTGTACTCGGGCGTCGCACAGGTCATCGATCCCCAGTTCCGCATCTTTGACTTCGCGGACTGGGCACAGCTGTCTGTCGAAATGGGCGACGACGCCGTTCACACGGTCAACCAGGCCATCCGCGTGCCGCGCGTGATCATCTTGCAGCTTTATGACCGCATCCCAAAAACCAAGGTTCGTTTCTCGCGCCACAACATCTACATGCGCGACGCCAACACCTGTCAGTATTGCGGCAGTCAGTTGCCCCGCACCGACCTCAATTTGGACCACGTGGTTCCGCGTGCCCAGGGCGGCCGGACCACCTGGGAAAACGTGGTCTGCTGTTGCATCGATTGCAACTTGCACAAGGGCGCCCGCACGCCCGAACAGGCGGGAATGAGGCTGCACAAGGTGCCGTTCCGGCCGCGCTGGACGCCAACCTTCCGTGCCGCCGGCGACCGCGTGCGCTACCGCGAATGGTTGCCGTTCCTCGATTTGCCGACCGCTTCCTACTGGAACGTCGAACTCAGCGACGAATAAGACGGCCGCTGCGTCGGATTCCGTCTAAAGGACGTTGGACGCCAGTTCTGCCAGGGGTGATCGCTCACCCTTGGTCAGCGTCACGTGCCCGGCCATCGGTTGGTCGCGGAACTTCTGCACGATCGTCGTCAGCCCGTTTGACGTTGCGTCGACGTAGGGATTGTCGATCTGGTACGGATCGCCAGTCAGGACGATCTTCGTCGCCTCGCCCGCTCGCGTGATAATGGTCTTCACCTCGTGCGGCGTCAGATTCTGTGCTTCGTCGACAATGATGAACTGGTTTGGGATTGATCGCCCACGGATGTAGGTCAGCGGTTCGATCTCGATGAATCCCAGATCGATAAGTTCGCGGTAACTTCGCCCGCTCTTGCTGTCCACTTTGGACAGGCCCATCAGAAACTCGACGTTGTCGTAAATTGGCTGCATCCAGGGATTCAGCTTTTGTTCCAAATCGCCAGGCAGGTATCCGACATCGCGGCCCAGCGGGAACACCGGCCGCGAGACCAACAAGCGCTGGTACGTCCGCTCCTCCACCACCTTTTGCAGCCCAGCCGCAAGCGCCAGCATCGTCTTTCCGGTGCCGGCCTTGCCAACCAGGGTCACCAGCTTGATCTCGTCTGACAGCAACAGGTCCAGGGCACAGTGCTGCTCTTTGTTCCGTGGTCGAATGCCCCAGACCCCGTCGCGCATCTTGCGCAACGGCACCAATTTCCCCGAAGAGCCGTCGAAACGTCCCAGTGCAGTGTGCGACTGGCTTTCGCCGTCCCGCAGCAGGATGTATTGATTTGAAACAGCATCCTTGGCGTTCAGTGGCAACGCCCCCTGCGCATAAAACGTATCGATGTCGCTGCCCTTGACGACCAGTTCGGTCATGCCGGAATACAGTTCTTCGATGTCAATGCGTTCGGCGTCGTAATCGACCGCAATCAAGCCCAGCGCATCCGCCCGCAGCCGTAGGTTGACGTCCTTGGTGACGAACACCGTCTGATCGTTCGGATGGCTGTCGCGCACGTCCAGCGCCACGCCCAGAATCAGGTGGTCGGCGATTTGGCTTTCTCGCAGCGCCGTCGGGACCGAACGCTGGCCGGCGGCCACGCGCAGGCGCCCACCGTTTGGCAGCGGCGCGCCCTCGGCCAGTTTGGCCCCGCTGCCGCGGAAGGCGTCCAGCATGCGCGCCACTTCGCGGGCGTTTCGTCCGCGCTCAGAGGATTCCTTTTTGAACTGGTCGATTTCTTCCAGGACGAAGATGGGGATGACAACCTCATCTTGACCAAACTGGTTGATGGCGCGGGGATCGTGAATCAAAACATTTGTGTCTAGAACTACATGTTTCTCCATTTTCAGGCCTGCACTCCCGCGGTCAACCGGCCCCGCACCGTGGTTCTAGTCTCTATGGTCAGCATTGTCCTCCATACGAAGAAAACACTTTGTCATAGTACAACGGCTGGCGACGGAACGGGTCACATCTTCTTCCCGGGTTTGCTGTTTGTTCCTTGTCGCGGGTTTCCTTGTCGCGGGTTTCGTCGCAATTGTCGTTGTTGTTGGCTTGGCCGGGGCTCTGGGCTTGGCCGGGGTCCCGGCAGATCTCGTTCGAGAGCCGCCAAGGCCACATGTAGGTTCACCCTTGTGCGGGCCCGCGTTCCCGCCCAGAGATCGCCGGTCGTCGCCAATCGCCCCGGCAGGCTGCGAATCGTGAAATCTCGCGCGTTGATTCCCGGCTCGTCGTGCACCTCTTGCCACGTCAGTGGTGTTGAGGTGCCGGCAAAATCGCTCGCGCGGGCGCTGTAGGCGCACGCCAGTGTCTTGCCGCGGACGTTCTGCAGGCAATCGATGTACACAGTCGATCCACGGTTGCTGACAGCACGTTCAACCGTTGCGGCTTTTGGGTGCGCGCGCGCCACCGCGGTCCCGATGATCTGTGCGAACAGCCGCGCCGCCTCGTAGGGCGTTCCCGGTACCAGGGGCACATGGATGTGCAGGCCACTTGCGCCCGAGGTCTTGGGAAATCCCGCCACGCCGATGCGCTCCAGGGCTTCGTGCAGCCAGCGCGCAACCTCCAGGACGCGCGTGAAGGGAACGTCCGGCATTGGATCCAGGTCCAATGCCACCTCGTCGGGAAACTCGGGGCTGTCCACGCGCGAGAACCAGGGGTCCTGCGAAATGACACCCAACTGGACCATGTACAGCAAAGTCGCCAGGTCGCCACCAACCAGGCGACTCGGCACCTCGTGATCATTTGCTAGCGTCACAATCCGGATTCCGGCCGGAACCTGCGGCGCGCGTTGCTGGTAGAAGGCCTCGCCCTCAATCCCGTCCGGGTAACGTTTCATGACCAGGGGTCGCCCATCGACGACCGGCAGGATGTAGGGGGCGACGCGCGCGTAGTGGCGCATGAGTTCCCCTTTGGTGATGCCCAGCCTCGGCCAGTAGACCTTGTCCAGGTTCGCGACGTCGAGCGCGACCCCACCGGAAAGTTTTAAACGGCCGCCGGCGCCGCTGCGTTCGATCTCGTCCAGACGCGCCAGCAATTCGTCACTGTCGCCGACGGGTGGCAGCGGCCGGTGCGCTGCTACGGGCGTCGCGGGTTCATCGCCGCGGATCGTCGCCGTGACGGGTCGTTGGGTTTCCCGCTTCACCTTTCGCACTGCCACGTCATCGCGAAGGCCCAGGAAGACCGGATGGCGCAGGATCCCGGCACTGGTCCACTCGGCAAATTTCACTTCCGCGACCAGGTTCGGCCGCACCCAGTGCGCCTTTCCATTGGCGTCGGGGCGCGCGGCAAACGGGCAATGTGGGGTCTCCAGCGGTGCAAGGCGTCCAGCCAGATCGACCAGGGTCCGCTGGTCAAACCCCGTCCCGACGTGGCCGGCGTAAACCAAATGGCCCCCGTCGTACACACCCAGCAGAAGCGCGCCAAACCTG
This sequence comes from Myxococcales bacterium, assembly GCA_025350815.1. Lineage (GTDB taxonomy): Bacteria > Myxococcota_A > Polyangia > Fen-1088 > Fen-1088 > JANXXE01. The sequence continues at coordinate 44,938 of JANXXE010000171.1, forward strand.
TCCCGCGAACCACGAGGCTCCGTCCAGCCGCCCAGAACGAACTCCTGGCGGTGAACGATCTTCAGCTTGCGCCAGGCAGGCCCGCGTCGGCCTGCGTGATAGTGCGATTGGGCCTCCTTGACGATGAGTCCCTCCCAGCCATTGGCCACTGCCTCGGCCATCAGGCCCCGTCCGTCGGTGGGGACGGATCGCCCCAATCTCAGGTCCGGCGATTCGTGATCCGCCATGACGCTTTCGAGACGTCTTCGGCGTTCACTCAGCGGCAATTCGCGCAGATCATCCGAACCGTCGCGCAGAATGTCGAATGCCACGAATGCCACAGGCACGGCTGTGACGTTCCGGCGAATGTTGTGCGCGCGGGTCAATTGCAGTCGCGGTTGCAGCGTCTCGAAGCCTTTCGCCCCGTCACCGCCCACCGCAACGATTTCCCCATCCAGCGCCAACGATCGCCCCACCCGCACTCCCAGCGTCGAAAGGGCCTGCGCCACTTCCGGGAACTGATGGGTCTTGTCGTTTCCCGCACGCGACCAGATACGGGCCGATGCTGCGTGCCCGCGCACGTTCACGTCAACCAAGGCCCGGATGCCGTCGTACTTGGGCTCGAAGATCAGGGACGCCCCCTGCAACGGCGACTCCGCCAGCAAGGCCAGCATGGGGCTCAGCTTCGCGACGTCTTCCTGCCACTTGCGCACGGTGTACCCGCAAACGAAGGCCACATGAACATGGGCACCTTCTGCTCCCGAGGGTATCATCATCCGACAATGGCTCATTCGCCTCTCGGAGGCGCCAGGGTTCTCGTCACGCGGCCACCCGAGCAAGCGCTGGCCTGGCGTGTGCCACTCGAGGCCGCCGGTGCGGTGGTGGTTTCCTACCCGACGATCACGGTGACGCCGCCGCCCTCCTGGGAGCCTCTCGACGAAGCTCTTGGGCACCTTACACAGTACGATTGGATCGTCTTCGCCAGTGCCACGGCGGTTCGTTTCGCCTTGTCGCGCCTGGCCGGAACGGTCGATATCGCTGCCTTCCGGCGCCCGAAGATCGCCGCCGTCGGTGTTGAGACCGCGCGCGTGCTGGAAAGTCTCGGGCTGCCGGTGTCGCTGGTTCCGGGCCAGCAGCGACAGGAGGGACTGGTCGCCGCCTTTGCTGATCTGCGTTCCGGCACGCGTATCTTGTTTCCCCAGGCCGTCGGTGGTCGCGACGATCTTTCGAAGTTCCTCACAGCGCAAGGGTGTATCGTCGACGTCGTGCCGGCTTCGCAAACGCTGCCGCTCAAGGCCCTTCCCCCTGTCCCCGCTTTTGATGTGGCCACTTTCGCAAGTCCCTCGGCGCTGCGAGCCTTCGTCGCAAATCACGGAACCGCGCATTTGCGCAACTTTCCGGTCGTCGTCATCGGGCCGACCACGGCTGGCGCTGCCCGGGCCCTGGGACTATCCCCCGTCGTCGCTGACGCCCCCAGCATCCAGTCTTTGATCCGCGCCATCGGGCACTCACTTTTGCCACCAGGAGCTTGAACACCATGTCCTTTCCCGAGTCTCGTCCGCGTCGTCTCCGTCGTACAGATGCCTTGCGTCGCATGGTTCGTGAAACGACGCTTTCTGTCGACAACTTCATGTTCCCGATCTTTGTTTGTCCCGGCAAAGGGGTGCGCAAGGAGATCTCTTCCCTGCCCGGGCAGTACCATTTTTCGGTCGATGAACTCGCGCGCGAGGCCGAATCAGTGGCCAAACTCGGAATTCCGTCGATCTTGCTGTTCGGCTTGCCTGAAAGGAAAGACGAAGTCGGCAGCGAAGCCTGGCACCCCGACGGCGTAATCCAAAGGGCCGTTCGCGCGATCAAAAAGGCAGTTCCCGACCTGGCCGTTGCTGTGGACGCTTGCTTTTGCGAGTACACGACGCACGGGCACTGCGGCGTGATTCTGCACGACAAGCAGGACACGTCAGGGCGTGTGGCACTCGACAACGACGCGACACTCGACAATCTGGCGCGGGCGGCTCTGTCCTACGCCCAGGCTGGCGCGGACATCGTGGCCCCTTCGGGAATGCTGGATGGCATGATCGGCTTTCTTCGCGAAAGCCTGGACGAGGCCGAATTCTCACACGTAACGCTCTTGTCCTACGCGGCGAAGTACGCCTCCGCCTACTACGGGCCTTTTCGCGTTGCTGTCGACTCGGCACCCGCCTTCGGCGATCGCCGCGGCTACCAAATGGATGCCGCCAACATCCGTGAGGCCATTCGCGAAGTCGCGCTCGATGTCGAAGAAGGCGCAGATATCGTGATGGTCAAGCCGGCGCTGGCCTACCTCGATGTAATCTCGGAAGTGCGGCGGGAATTCGACCTTCCGATAGCGGCGTACAACGTGTCCGGCGAGTACGCGATGCTCAAAGCGGCCGCCGATCGCGGCTGGATCGATTATTTCAG
>JANXXE010000205.1 GCA_025350815.1 Myxococcales bacterium
GTATCCGCTGCACGGAGCAGTGCTTACCGCGGAGTGTTCTGATGGTGCATCTTCCGTGGCGTGACGAGGGCAGAATCACCGCGGCGGCATCTGCTGTTCCGGCACCGGCGTGACCGGCGGGGGGATGGTCAGGGGGCCGACCTCCTTGGCCAGTTCGGTGGGAACGAGGCGGGCGCGGGTGGTGGTCCAGTACTTGGGGGCCAGTTCAAGGTAGCGGTCCTTGGGCCACTGGCCGAGGACGCGGAAAAGGTCGCGCAGGTATTCCTCTGGATCGAGACGGTGCAGACGGGCCGAGGCAATGAGGGAGAACAGGTTGCCGGCGCTGACGGCGTGGTCGTCGCTGCCAACAAAAAGCCAGGCCTTCCTGCCGACGGCGATTCTACGAAGCTCGCCCTCGGAATGGTTGTTGTCCAGGCGCAGGCGGCCATCGTCGAGGAAGCGCATCAGGGCATCCTTTTGACGAAGGATGTACCCGAGCCCGCTGCGCAGCGGCCCGCGGACATCCTTGACCTTCTCGTACTCGGGGGCAGCCCAGTCGAAGAACGCGTCGACGAGCGGCCGCATGAATTGGTTTCGCAGGCGCATGATCTCGTCGGGCGGCTTCCCCCGCCATTTCTCGTCAAGTGCGTAGATGCGGCTGATTCGGAACAGCCCTTCGCGGGCGATCTCGCTTTTCGTGGTGATGGCCGCTTCCCACAGGCCCCGGCGGGCATGCGCCCAGCACGCAAGCTCGAACCGCTGCCCATCCACGACGTCCTCGGCGGGAATCGCGGCGTCCGGCGGCCGGAACAGAATGTCGTAGACACTCTTGGCATCGGCCTGAACGTAGCCGCTGAAACCTCGAAACATTTCACCGACGGCGGCGGCCGTTTCTCGTGGCGTGAACTCGAAGAAAACGTGATCCCGGTCGGCGATCTGAACGAAGAAGTGCCCGCGCCGGCAAGGCTGGCGCTTCTTGTCCCCGGTCGGGACGGGCTGAACAGCGACGCCTGTCGCGTCCGTCGCCAGGCAGAAGGCCGTGGCCAGGGCTTCCTTCTTGGCGGCGGCGATGACCGTGGCCCCGGCGGTGGCGCCCGCGTCGTCCAGCCACCGGCTCATCGTGCCGCGATCGATGGGCGTGCCGTCGCGGTCAAAGCGATCTTCTGTGCGGTACAGCGGCAACCCCATCAGGTGTTTCTCGCTGATGATGTGCGCCAGCAGCGACGGGGCCGCCAGCGAGCGGGGGAATGCCTCCGCAGGAATGGGCGTGATCTCGACGGTGGACTCGCCGGCGCCATTGACGGTGCGGTACTTGACCCTCGCGATAACCAGCTTGCGATGGCCGCCGCGCTGCCACGCCAGCTTGTAGCTTTCCTCGAACCCGACCCGCTCGGCTTTCCCTTGGCGGACCAGATCGTCCATCAACGGGTCAGAGATCTCGACGCGCTCCTCGGGAAGATCAACCTTGCTCAGGTCGCGGCGGCCAGTGGGCTTGCTCTTGCCCTTGCCCCCACCCTTGGGCGCCGACGACACACCGCCGTCACCGCCCGCGCCAGCCCCAGCGTCGGGCTGTGTCTCGTCGGAGATCTGGCCCGCGAGGGCATCGAGGGCGGCGAGCTTTTTCGCAAACTCCAGCTCCAGTTGGGTGCTGTCGATCCGCTCGGCCTTGGCGATGAAGATGCGCCGGCGCAGAAGCTCCAGCTCTTGTCGGAGGCGCTCGTGCGACGCACGCAGGTGGTCGCACTCCTTGGTCAGCCGGTCGACGACGGCGCGACTGGTGGCGTGCGCGGCGCGCTCGGCGGCCAGGACCGATTCCAGTGCAGCTATGCGACCGGCCAGCGCCTTGCTCGTCGCGATCTGCATCGTCTCGTGCATCGACAAGATTTCTTGTAGCGATTCACGATCGACTTGTCGATCCTATTCTCGCTGTCAGTGCAGCGGCGAGCCAGAAGACGGCGGCGGCCGACGTGCCGACTTACGCACCTCGATGCCGTCGAGCAGATCATCCAGCGTGCTCTCGTCGATCTCGACGGTGGTCGCGTCCGCCTGCAGCGGCTCGGGCAGCCGGAAAACTCCCCGGTCCAGACGTTTATAGAAAAGGCATGGGCCGGATCCGTCATGGAACAAAACCTTGATGGCCTCGCGTCGCTTACCGAAGAAAACGAACATCGCACCCGCGCGCGAATCACGACCAATCCGCTCGGTCACGATCCCGGCCAGCCGATCAAAGCTCCAGCGCAGGTCGATGGGATCCAGGCCCACAAAGATTTCGACGCCGTGGGGAATCATCGCCGGCCCGCCCGCGCGGCCCGCGCTTCGATTTCATCGAGCACCACGGAGAATGTCGTGCGGTCGAACCCACGCGCCACGACCACGCGAACACCATGCAGCTCAACCGCCAGCGGCGCGACGCTTGCCCCGGTAGTCGCCACCCGCACCACCCGAGCCAGTCGCACGTCGGCAGGCCCACCTGGATTGGGCGTCGGCCCGTCCTGGCCCTCACCTGCCCTGCATATCTTGGCGCGCCAGTAACAAAGCTGATGCGACGAGAAGTCACGCCCCTCGGCGAACTTTGCTGCGCTCAGCCCGCTCTTTAGCCATTCATCAATTCGCTCGGCCCACGTCGCTGCATTCGCCATGGTCCCCACCTTGGACCATCAGATCGCCGTTGGTTAGCACCGGTCCATGCAGCGGATACGG
>JANXXE010000002.1 GCA_025350815.1 Myxococcales bacterium
GCCCTCCTTGACCAGCACGCGCGCCAGTCGCCCCGACACCTTGGCCCCGACCTTCGACGAGATCTGCGGCACCACATAGCCGGTCGACGTCACCTGGACCGACGCCTGCACAGGCGAAATCAAAGCCACCTCGGTGACCGAGACCTCCTGCTTGAAGACGCGCGCACCCAGCTTCTGCACACCCAGGAAGCCCACCGCACCTACCGCCGCGATGATGCCAATCGTGGTCCCGACACGGCGGACGGACGACGGCGCAGGCGGCACATCCCGGCCGATCCGAAGCGACGCAAGGTCCGAACTCAGCTGATCAGCCACCGCCGGTCGTCTAGCACGCCTGCGGGCCAAACCCAACCCACGGCGGAAGTGGCCTCACCCAACCGCAGACGGCCGGATCATGGTCCCGGTTGGTCCGCGCCGCCCACAACGATGCTGACATTCGAGACCGCGTGTCGATCCGTCGACCCGCCTGATGCCGCCGTAAACCCCACGAAGGCCATCGCAGGCAGGTCCGGCGGGTTGGTGCCCATGACCAGCACGCCGTCGATCCAGACCTTCAGCGCGCCCGCGATCGTGCTGACACAGACGGCGCGTTTTTGCATGCGCAGGGGCGGGACGACGGCGTTCGTGGTCACCCAGTTCACCAGATCCGACGGGCCGCTGCGGGGGCCAGCGGCCACGCCCACGAAGTTGTCCGAGGGGGCAATCATGTCACCCTTCAAGGTCACCAGCGCCACCGCCACACCGGGAATGCCCGCGTAGCCCAGGCCCCGCCCCGCCGCGCCCAGCGCCTGCGGCGTTGTCCTGGTGGCGTCGGCCAACGTCAGCGTCATGCCATCGCCGCCGGTGCCCATGTCTATCTCGGCGTCGAAACTGATCTCCAACTTGGCGGTTGAGACGACGGTCTGCATGAAGGCCGAACCGGCCGCGTAGGTCTGCACACCCGTCAGATCGATCCCGCTTGCCGACACATGGGCCACGCCATTGATTCGCCACGACGCCAGGTCCGCCCCGACTGGCGCCCCTGTTCCGCTGAAGGTCACCGCCTGGATACCCATGCCGTCGTCGCCGCCAATGTCCCACCGCGCGGACACAAGGCCCCGCCCAGCGGGTTCGAACAACACGCGTTCGGCCAGCGAGGCGCCCGGGGCCAGAACCGTTCCTGCCCCAAGCTTGGTCCCGGCGGTGAACGCCGCCGAACCCACCAAGCCGCCTGGCATCGTGATGGTCAGGGGACCCACCCCGACATTCGTGACCGCAAACGACAGCAACCGCGTGGCCCCCAAGGCCACGTCGCCTGCGGAAACCGCGACCGGCGTCAACTTCAGGTGACCAAGGCTGGCAGCCGCGGGCGCGTCCGCCACGGCCATGTCCGCGACGCGGGCATCAGCCGGGAAAACATCGGAGCCGCTGCCCGCATCAGCCGGGTCCGCGACGTCAGCTGCGCCCCCCAGATCCCGGCGCACCGGCGACGCCACATCGACGGGCGCGGCGATGGCCGCATCGACCTCTGCGTCGGCCGGAGCCACGAAGTCGGGGTTGGCCTGACGGCAGCCACACAGCAGCGTCAGAACCGCTTCGGTGGCCAGGCAACGGGATTGCCGCATGCGCGTTTTCTGAAGCATTTCTTGCGTACGTCGGCCTTCTACACCCTACAAACGCTTAACATCGACACGAAGATCGTCTGCCTTGAGTCCTCGTGCGATACTGCCCCGCAATGGCGATCATCCGTGGCCGGGGCTTGTTTGTGCTGCTTGCACTGGCCGCTGGTTGCGGGGCCGGCGGATCCTCCCAGTCCGACGCGGCAGGGTCCGCCGAAATGTCCGATGGCTCGACCGGTGGCAACGCGGGGACCGCCGGGTCAGCGGCCGGCTCTGGCGGAACGGCCGGCACGGCCGGCACTGCGGGAACGGGTGGGACCGCGGGCCGAGGCGGCCAAGGCGGCCAAGGCGGCGGCAGCACGCCGGTTGTTGATTCGGGCGCCGGCGATCGTGGAACGTTTGACGGGCCCGCCACGACCCCAGACGCCCGTGGGGACGCGGGTTCCAGAGTCGCCGACGCGGCCGCCCGGGACAGCGCCGCCGCCAATCGGGACGCTGCCGTCGGTGTCGATGTCCCGGCCACCGTGCCCAAAGACGCAGCCGTCGACGCGGCGGTAGTTTCCGTCGACGCGCCCGTCACCCCCGAACCGGATGCCCCTCCGCCGCCCCCCGAGCCCGACGCCCCGGTGGCAGGACCCGATGCGCCACCGGCGCCCGAGCCCGACGCCCCAATGCCAGAGCCGGACTCCGCCCCGCCAGAACCCGACGCCCCAACCGCACAACAGCCCGACGCCGCTGTCCCTGACATCGCGGCCCCGCCCCCCGATCTGGCGCCCCCCGCTCCCGACACGGCGGCCCCTGCCTGCCCAACCCTGCCTGCCTTGAAGCTAACCCGCGTGGGCGACGGCTTTGATCAGCCGGTGTACGTGACCGGCGCGCCCGGCGACGCCACCCGCCTCTACGTCGTCGAGAAGAAGGGCTTCATCCGCGTCCTCCACGCCGACGGCAGCGTGCCCGCCACCCCCTTCCTGGATGTGTCGGCCCAGCTGAACATTCCCAGCGACCAGGCCGAAGGCGGCCTACTGGGTCTGGCCTTTTCCCCCGACTACGCGACCAGTGGGCGGTTCTTCATCCACCACTCGGTCAAGGCGACGTCCACCCTGCCCGAACGGGTCAGCATTCTCGAATTCAAGCGCTCGGCCGGCAATCCCGAGGTGGCCGACGCCGCCGCCGTACAGGAAGTTCTATGGGTCAAGCACAGCGCCTGGAATCACGTCGGCGGCATGATCGCCTTCGGCAAGGACGGCTACCTGTACATCGCCGTGGGCGACGGTGCCGGCCAGCCGTCGGACGCGCCGAACCTCGCCAGCCGCCTGGGTAAGATCCTGCGCGTCGACGTCAACAACCCGCAAACAGCGCCGGCAGGCAACCTGGTGATGACCGGCGCCGATCCCTATATCTGGGATTGGGGCCTGCGCAATCCGTGGCGATTCAGCGTCGATCGCGGCACCGGCAACATCTACATCGGGGATGTCGGGCAAAAGACCAAGGAAGAAATCGACGTGGAGGCGGCTGGCTCGGGCCTGCGCGATTACGGCTGGGACAAGATGGAAGGCGACGTTTGCTACCCAATCGGCAGCAGTTGCACGCCGTCGGGCACGCCGCCCGCAGTCGTCTGGGGCCGGGCCGACGTGGGCACGATCATCGGCGGCTTCGTCTACCGCGGCAGCAACATCCCCTGCCTGCAGGGCCGCTACATCTACACCGACTTCGAAACCTCGCGCATCTTTTCGTTCGTGTGGAACGGCTCGGCCGCGACCAACCCGATCGAGCTGAGCGACGACCTGAACCCCAGCGCCGGCATCGCGCAGAAGATCGCATCCTTCGGCGAGGACACGGCGGGTGAAATGTACCTGGTGACCTTCGCGACCGGCCGCGTGTACCGGATCGACCTGGAATGACGGTCCGGGCCGGGAGAACCTAACCCCTGGAGCGCGCGGCGGCCCGGGTCCTGGTCGGGGTGGCCTGCGCCGCCCGGCTGCCGCGCGGCTTGCCCCGTGGTTTCTTGGGCGCCGGCGACCGCCGTTCCCGCACACCCAAAAGCTGACCCAGTTCCACCCACAGCACGGGGGAACGTCTCAGCCATTTGCTAACAAAGCGCGCGCGCATTTGGGGCTTCCTGCCCGTCAACCGTAGCCCGGTTGCAGGGCCAACAGAAATTTCTTACCCGTTTAAGACCCCGCCCGCAGCGACGATATTCCCGCGGCATTCGGGGTTCAGCCTGAAAGACGCCCCGTGTCTTATCAACGGCGGCTGGACTGGCCCACCGAAACCCGCCGAACATGACATCCTCACGGGTTCGACCGCCGAGGGCATGGCCAGCAGGGGTGGAGACTCGAGTCCCACAGTCAGTGTGCGCCCTACTTCCCGTTCGTGGGATGTGATAAACGGTACAAGTGAGTGCACCCACTTGTGGGCGCGCGGCACCCTGGCGGTGGATTGGAGCCTGATCCGGTGAATATGAACGCACGGTCTCGGAAGACCATTGGAGTTCGCGGGTTGCTGCTGGCAGTGATTCTCGGCGGTGGACGGGCCTGGAGGTCGACAACTGGGGCTTCATTCTCTACCGCGAGGTCGGTGGGACGAAGATGAGCGTAAACCAGAGGATCAACCCGGGTTCGGCGCTTACTGCGGGGTCGCGGATGTCCCTGCCGTCGGGACGATCTTACGGCCTCACTGGACCGGGGCAGTTCGCGGAAGGTCGCGGACCGTGGTCGTAGGACACACGACAATTTCCGCCGGAGGCGCCCGTTGTTGCTGGGTATAGGAATAGGAGCCGCCATTGAATTCCCATAGATCTCTCAGGTCTCTCAAGAGTGTGACGCCGCGCAGTTTGCTCGTGGCCGCTGTCCTTGCTGGCTGGATCTTGCAGGGGAATGCCCACGCTGATGGCATCGTGGACGACGCCTTTAGCAGCGCCACCACCGGTGCCGATTCGCCCACGCTGACGTTTTCGCACACCGTGGGTGCCGGGACGAACCAGTACCTCATCGTCGCCGTCGCGTTTGACCTCAACAACAACGGTACCGTTAGCGGAGTCACCTACAACGGTGTCGCAATGACATTTCTCGTCGAAAGGATCAGACTCCCGAGTGTCGCCACGTCCATCTGGGGACTGGCGAGTCCGGCGACTGGCGCCAACAACGTGGTGATTACGATGGACGACGGAGCGGCCCCGCCGAACCCCACCAATGCCCAGATGGTAGGCACCGCCCTTTCTTTCTTGAACGTGAGCGGTACAGCGGGGAGCACCGCTACAAACTTTGGTGTCGGCACCGCCTTGAGCAAGGCCGTCTCGACGCCCCTGTCCCCCAACTCCAACGTCGGCGCCTACGTGGTCGATTCTATTGCGTTCAACTCCAACCCCGGGGACACCACCACGGCCGTCGCCGCTGGTCAAACCGGGCGTTCTGACGCCAACGCCACCAGCGCCTTGTTGATCGACGTCCACGGGGCTACCAGCACCCAACCCGCGCCCGTTTGCACCATAAACGCGGCCCCCCCGGGCAGCGGGTGCACGCCCACGGCCACGACCACGACCATGGCCTGGACCCTGGGGGCGTCCAAGAACTGGGCGCATGCCATGGTGGTGCTCAACAAGGCCGTCAACGCCGCCGTCCAGTTCGGCGCCATGGATGCTGCCCACGATGGAAACCGGGTACACATCGGGTGGCGGACCGGGTTCGAGGTGGACAACCTCGGGTTCATTCTTTATCGCGAGATGAACGGCGAGAAGGTGCGCATCACCCCCAGTGTCATTCCGGGCTCCGCGCTGACCACGGGCCAGGGGATCTCGCTGGTCGCCGGACGCGCCTATGGCTGGACCGACCAGCCTCCCGCCGGTGGACACGACCTTCGCTACTGGCTCGAGGAGATCGACCTGAGCGGACAGAGGACCATGCGCGGCCCTGTCACTCCGGCTCGCTCGTTGTCACAGGCGACGATCCCCGAACTGCTGGGCCCGGGTGCAACGCGCGGCAAGCCGCGCGCTCTGCGAGATCAGCAAGAGATCAGGGCGTCGGACTCACCCGTGTCGCCGAGCATCCAACGCGCCCAGGGCGCATCGGCGGCCCGCGTGAAGATGATCATCAACAAGGAAGGCTGGTACCGCGTCAGCCAGGCACAGCTTCTGGCGGCGGGGCTCGACCCGAACGCGGATCCGCGCCGCCTGCGCCTGACCCGGGAAGGCAAAGACGTTGGCTTGCTGGTCACTGGAGAGGCTGACGGACGTCTCGATTCCTCCGACGCGGTCGAATTTTTCGCTACCGGCGCCGATCTGCCCTGGACCAACGAAGGTGTCTACTGGCTGGACGCCGATTCCTCAGGCCGCCGGATCGCCCTGACCGTCTCCCCCGTCATTGGCGCGGCCGAAGCGTCCACCTTCTCGACTTCAGCCGAGGCGCGGGATCGAAATACTTACTTCGGAGCGCTGCTCAATGGCGAAAAGGAAAACTTCTTTGGGCCGATGATCAGGTCCACGCAGATCGAGGTCCCGGTCAAATTGGAAGGTCTCGATCCGACCGCCCCGGCCGAGTTAGAGGTGTCTGTGCAGGGGGTGTCACTGACTTCCCATCACATCCAGATAAATCTGAACGGGGCTCCGTTGCAGCTGGATTTCGACGGGCGGAACGCTAGCCTCGTCAAGGCCGGCATAAATCCCGCCAGGTTGGTCGAGGGCGACAACAAGGTCGTGATCAGGGCGATCGGCGGCGACCAAGACGTCAGCGCACTCGACTACGTGCGGATAAACTACGGCCGACGATATGAAGCAGCGAACGGAAAGCTTCGTTTCACCGCAACCGGTGGCAAGAGAGTAACGCTAGGTGGCTTCGCCACCGGCATCGCGCGAATCTTTGACGTGACCGATCCCAGCGTGGTCACCGAACTCACGACGGAGACAGATGGTCAGGGCGCTTCCCGCACTGTGAAAGTGGCTGTGCCGGGCAGCGGCCAGCGGACTCTTCTCGCGGTATCAGAGGACCAGATTGGCGCGCCGGTGGCAATTCGTGGTGACAATCCGTCGTCGTGGGCGGGTGGGTCGGCCGGGGCGGACCTGCTGATCATCAGTCACCGAGACTTCATGGGCAGTCTCGGGCCGCTGCGTGCCCAGCGCGAATCGGAAGGGCTCACGGTGGCAGTGGCAGACATCGAGGATGTCTACGATGAGTACTCGTATGGCCAGAAGAGTCCCTACGCTTTGCGGGCTTTCATCGAGAGCGCGCGCACCAAGTGGCAGCATGTGCCACGGTTTGTTCTGCTGGTTGGCGATTCGAGTTTCGATGCCCGCAACTATCTAGGCAAGGGCAGCTTCGACTTCGTGCCTACGAAGTTCGTCGACGTTGAATTGCTCGAGACCTCGTCGGACGACTGGTTCGTGACCCCGCCCGGGAAGTCCAGCCCGGACGTTGCGGTGGGCCGTCTTCCTGTACGCACGGCCGGAGAGGCCTCGGCCGTGATCGCGAAGATTGTCGGGTTCAAACAGGGTCAGGGCCGCAATCACGACTTCTTTCTCTACGCGGACCAGACGGGTGAGGCGGACTTCGAGACACCGGTGCGCCAGCTTGCCTCCGACATGGGCGATCGTCTGCATATGAAGGCTCTGTTCCGCGGCGAAATGGCCGCGGGCACACGCGCCAAGGTCCTGGAAGCCCTCAACGCTGGACCGCTCATCGCGGGATATCTGGGCCACGGGTCGGAAGATCTGTGGGCGGGAAATGTGCTGACGAGCAGCGACGCGGCGCAATTGACGAACCGCGACCATCCCTCGCTCTATCTTCCGATGACCTGCCTCAACAACTACTTCCAGGACGTCTACCAAACCGGCCTGGGTAAGGCGCTTCTGTTGAATCCGGGCGGTGGGGCTTTAGCGGTTTTTGCTTCCTCCGCGCTCGTGGATTCTGGCCGGCAGGTCCTGCTGAACCGCGCGTTTCTGTCGGCGATGGCTCATGGGTCGCGGACGCTGGGCGAAGCGATCATGGTTGCAAAAGACAAGGTCCGGAATCAGCCACTGAATCAGAGTTGGATCCTTCTAGGCGATCCCTCCACCCAGCTTCCCGCCATCGAGTTACTTGCCCCTGCCGATGCGTCGGGGCAAGCCAAGGATAGCTCCGGTGGCGGGTGCTCTTGCTCCGTCGGAGGGCGCTCTGCAAATTCGGGTGCTCTGGCAGGGGCGCTGTTTCTGCTGTTCGCCGTATTCGTCGCTCGCCGTCGAGCCCGACGCTAGACCACTGCCTCGCCCTACGCGTCGGCTGGGATCACAACGGGCTTGACGCTGTCGTGGCCAGATCGGGCGGTCCCGGAGCGGGTGCAGCGGCGACGGTGGGCACACCGTGCGCGGCACGGCCATCGCGGCGGGAGGCGATCCGCACGAGATTTCACGGGTGGCCAAGCGGTGCCTAAACGCCGGGCTTCAGCATGCGCTCAGCGGGATCCGCGGCCGAAATCTGAGCTCGATCTCTTCGAGCCAATAGCGAAGATCACCCGCCACCGCTGGCGGCCGATCTGTCCACCCATATGATCGGCCCGCCCGCAACGTCACGCCCTGGCCCGCCGTCAATGCAGAACCCGGAACGACACTGGGGGTGATGCGCACGCGCCCACCCCGACGCCGCATGTGACCGTATTCGTTCGGCACGGTCAAGAGCATCCCGCCGCCCGATGATGACACCGAAGGGGCTCACGGGGGACTCAAGTCCCCACCCGTGCTTCGGCGACATGTCCTCCCCCCCCCCCGCCCGCGGATCATGTATAAAAGCATCCAAGGGATTGTGTGACCACTTCATCCGTCAGACGAAACCTCGCTGACCCTGCAGAGTTGGCGCAGGTCTTCGCGAAGGACGGTACCGCCGTCACGCGCATCGTCAACGACGAAACCATCATCATCCCCATTCACAAGGGCGCCGCTGACCTGGACGCCATCTACGTCCTGAACGAGACCGGCAGCTGGATTTGGCAGCAGATGGACGGTCGCCGGGACACGACGGAATTGCTGGAGGGCATGATGGCGGAATTCGATATCTCGGCGGCCCAGGCCCACGTGGATCTCGATACGTTTCTCGATGGCCTGGCAAAAGAAGGTCTGATTCGGCGCGCCGCCAAGGACGACAGATGAAGACCCAAAGCTACATGGCCTTCAGCAAGAAGGTGCATGACATAGTCACGACGACCGAGCGAAAGCCGTTGAACGTCACTATCGAGCTGACGCGGCGCTGTCCCCTGGAATGTAGCCACTGCTACAACAACCTGCCGATGGCCGACAAGGCCGCCCGCGAGCAAGAGCTGAGCTACGCCGAGCTATGCCGGATCATGGACGAGATCGCAGCCACCGGCTGTCTGTGGCTGCTGCTGACCGGCGGCGAAATCTTCGCCCGCAAGGATTTCCTGGAAATCTACACCTACGCCAAGCAGAAGGGTTTCATCATCACGCTGTTCACCAACGGCACGATGATCACCGATGACATTGCGGATTACCTGGCCCAGTGGCCGCCGTTCGCGATCGAAATTACGCTGTACGGCCGCACCCGCGAAACCTACGAACGCCTGACCGGCGTTCCTGGGTCCTACGACCGCTGCATGAAGGGGATCAAGCTGCTGCTCGAGCGCAAGCTGCCGCTGAAGATCAAGTCAGTCGCCGTGTCCATCAACAAGCACGAGATCTGGGACATGCAGCGCTTTGTCGAGGAAGAAATCGGCGGCATCGGTGCCTTCCGTTTCGACGCCATGATGAATCCGAGGGTCGACTGCTCGCAAAGTCCGCTTGAGGTCCGTCTGTCACCGGAGGAAGTGGTCGAACTGGACCTACAGGATCCCCGACGCATCGAGGACTGGCGTGGTTTTGCCGAACGCTTCGTCCAGCCCGCCCACAACGCAGAAGAGGTGTACAGCTGCGGCGGAGGCATCGGATCGTTCGCCATCGATCCCTACGGGAAGATGAGCATCTGCGTGCTGTCGACCCAGGAAAACTACGATCTGCGCACCGGAACGGTGCAGGACGGCTGGCAGGGTTTTCTGGGGCGCGTTCGGCACAAGAAGATCACGAAGCGGACCAAATGCACCGACTGCCAGATCAAGGCGATCTGTGGGATGTGCCCGGCCAACGGCGAACTGCACAACGACGGTGACGCCGAGACGCCGGTCGAATTCCTGTGCGAGACCGCGCACCTGCGGGCACAAATGATCGGCTTGAAGGTGCCCGCGCACGGGGACTGCGCGTACTGTGCGGGCGGCGACAAACACGGGTCCCTGCTGGCCACGGCGGCGCGCCTGGGTACCCCGTCCGTCGAAGGGGCCATCAAACGGCGGCCGGCACCCAGGCGATCGTTGCCTGTGCTGGCCGATCTGGGCGATAAAGCGGGGGATATGGCGGGGGACACCAAGAAGGGCGGCTGCGCCAGCGGCGGCTGTGTCAGCTGTTCATAGGGTGACAGGGAAAGCGCAAACACAATGGCAAACGAAAATAGCGCGTCCGATACGCCCAAGAAGAAGACGTACGTCACGCCTGAAGCCACCAAGGTGCTGTTGCGGGCGGAAGAGGCCGTGCTGGGTGGTTGCAAGATGTCGACGGGCGGCGGTGTGGGAAGTCCCAGCGACTGCACGACCTGCTCGACATCCGCCAGTTAAATGTCGTCAGTGGCAGTACGCATCGCAGGAGCTGTCCTTCAGCTCGACGCCGTCGCGGACGGCGTTGCGATTGGTCTGCCGTCCGTGCTGGAAGGCTTTCGTTGCGACCCAGGTCGACCGGACATGCGTTTCGCGGTCGAGCGGGCGAATCTCAGTGGCGAACGCCCGGGGGAATTGCTGTTCGATTCGGGTGCGCTGTGGCGCCTGTACGCCGACCAGGGCGACTACGAACTGCGCCTGACCTCGCCGGTGCTTGGCGAGACCCCATACAAGGTCATTCGCTTTGATGCGGCGGTGGAAAACGGCACGATCCAGTTTCACTCGGGTTACAAGACGTACTTTCCCGAGGGCGCGCCGGTCGATCCGCTGGAATACCCTTTGGGCGAGCTCATCTACCTGCACTGGCTGGCGCAGGGTCGCGGGATCGAGATTCACTCTTGCGGCGTGATTGATTCGAATGGCGATGGCTACCTGATGGTCGGGCATTCGGGTGCGGGCAAGACCACCGCGGCCGGGCTGTGGCTACAACACCCGGGGGTCACCGTCATCAGCGACGATCGCGTCATCATCCGCAAAGAAGACGGCCAGATGTGGATGCACGGCACGCCCTGGCACGGCACGGGGATGCTGGCCTCGCCGAGGCGCGTGCCGCTCAAGGCGATCCTTTTTTTGCGCCACGCAACCCAGCACCGACTGGTGCCGCGGCGACGGTCGCTGTCCGCGTCTCAACTTCTGGCTTGCGCGTTCGTGCCGCTGTACCAGCGGGCGGGATTGGCCTACTCGATCGAGTTCCTGGAAGAGGTCACCTCCCTGGTGCCGTGTGCGGATCTCGAATTCACACCCGACCTGGGCGTGGTCGACTTCGTCCGGCGCAACGCCGGCAGGCGGGACGGTCAGGGGAACTGATGCTGGCGAGGCTGCTCGGCGGGACGGCGCCACTGCGCAGGACGACGGGCGTCGCACCGGCGGCCGGCGTGCGCAAGGCAGCCCTCATGATCGATCTGCTACGCAGCGGCTACCCGGTACGATTCCGCGCCACCGGCCGCAGCATGTCCCCGGCCATCGCTCACAACGACGTCGTGACAGTGGTGCCCGTGAACGCGCTCGGGCTGCGGCCCGGCGACGTCGTGCTGTACGTGCGGGCCGGGCGCGTTTTTGCCCACCGACTGGTCGAGATCCTTCATGCTGGGGGATCGGGTGGCAAGTCGACGCTTGTGACGCGCGGCGATAATATGCCCGACCGCGACCGCCCCCTCGATCCCTCGGCGGTGCTGGGTAAGGTTGTTCAAGGCAGCCGCCCCTGGCGCCCGCAGTCTCTGGATGCCCCCGCGACGGGAACCGCCTAGTTTTTGGGCTGATCTGCGCAATCCCCTGACGGCCCCGATTTGAAATGCTGCAGAAATTGCGCCATTCTTGCGTGGGGCACGGCACGCCTGCTGCCGAAATACCGAAATGCCGTACCGGATTCGAGAGCTTTTCGAGGACGTCGCGCAGCCGCTGGCCGCGTCGGTGGCGATTGCCTGCGCCGTCGCGGCGGGTGCGGTTCACCTTCGTAGCGGACTTTTGCGATTGCCGGGCGAGATCAACGTGGCTGGCGCTTTGACTGCCGCCGTCGTGTGCCCCCGCGCCGCCTGGCGATGGGGTGCCATCGGGATTTTCGCCATCCCGGGGGCCTATCTCGTAGCCGAAGCGCTCGGGCTCGAGACGACCCTCCCTACACTGGCCCGCGTCGATGCAGCGCTGGCCTTCCTGGGCCCCATCATCGTAGCCAGTGTCGTGTCTTTCCTGGTAATCCGTTATTGGCCCGGTCGGGGACCGAAGTCAGCGCACCCCCACCCCTGAAGACCGGCGGCCCTGACGACCGGCGGCCCTGAAGACCGGCGGGGCGGGACCTTCTAGGGCTTTTGCCCGCGGCGGCGCGCCCAGCGGGTACCGAAGATGACCCCAACGGCGATCAAGCAAACCTTGATAACGCCCGCCACGACGATCAGGTAAGACCCTGGCTTGACGCCGAAAGCCCCCAGTATCGCGCCAATCGCCAGCGTAAGGGCCGCAGTCAGCATGGACCGACGTTAGGTCCGCCCGCGACGCCCGTCCAGCCCTGGATGCCGCCGGACCGCCGCGCGCATTGCATCATCGATGCCCTCGGCGATTACCCGGCAACTTGAACCGGAATTCCACGAGAGCGTTTCAAGAAGCATCTATAATGTCGCCCCGGAGTTGGAATGACTAGACCTACGATTCGCCTTAGTCCATCGCTTCTTGTTGTCCTTGTCGCTGCCGCGCTTGGCTGTCAACAGCGCATCTCCGAGACCGCTGACGGCGCCACCACCACGGATGAGAGCGACGCCGATCATTCTGGAATGGACGCTCCCCAGTTCGTCGGTATTGGGTTTGGAGACAGCGGGGTCAGATCGGATGCACCCTGCACACCCGTTTCCTGCAGCGCGGCCGGCGGCAATTACTGCGGGCGAATCGGGGACGGCTGCGGCGGCATCGTCGACTGCGGGACCTGCCCGGCCGGACAGACGTGCGGCGGCTCGGGAACTCCCGGGGTGTGCAGCGTTCCTATTGACCTGGCGACGTGCAAGCGCCTGACCTGCGAGCAACCCAGCGGCCGTTATTGCGGCAAGATTGGCGACGGCTGCGGGAGTACCGTTGATTGTGGCAACTGTTCCGCGGGCGACACCTGCGGTGGCGGTGGTTCACCCAGCGTTTGCGGCGCCCCGGTGAATCCCGCGACCTGCAAGCCGGTCACCTGCCAGCCAGCGGGTGGACAGTTCTGCGGGCGCATCGGCGACGGTTGTGGACACCTGCTGACGTGCCCGGCCTGTTCGACGGGAGCGACCTGCGGTGGGGCTGGTACGCCCGGGGTGTGCGGGATAGCCGGCACCGACCCGACAGCCTGTCAGCCCATCACCTGCGCGCAGACCGGCGGTCGCTACTGCGGAAAGATTGGCGACAACTGCGGCAAGGTGCTCGATTGCGGCGACTGTCCCGTCGGAACCTGCGGTGCCGGCGGCACGCCCAACCTGTGCAGCCAGGTCATGGACCCCAACTGCAAGCCTGGGACCTGCCAGCACAAGGACGGGGACTACTGTGGCAAGATTGGCGACGGCTGTGGCGGGACGCTGGACTGCCCTGCTTGCGCCGGCGGCAAGATCTGCGCGCGCAACGTGTGCGCCGCCGAGGACTGCACCAACCTGTGCACAAAACAGATGGCATGCCCGGCCGGGGGCGACACCACCGTCAGCGGCATCGTCTACGCGCCGACGCCAATCAAATACGGCGCGGCCGATCCCATCTACAATGCCGTCGTCTATGTTCCGAACTCCGCCGTGCTGCCGTTTGCGGCGGGTGTGTCTTGCGATCAGTGCAGCGCCTCGGCCACGGGCTCGCCGCTCGTCAGCGCCATCTCGGGCGCCGACGGAAAATTCACACTCAAGAACGTCCCCGTCGGCGAAAATATCCCGCTGGTTATTCAGGTCGGAAGGTGGCGGCGACAGGTCACGATTCCCAAGGTGACGGCCTGTACCAACACCGCCCTTGACGCCGAGTTGACGCGACTGCCGCGCAACAAGAAGGAAGGCGACATCCCCCTGACCGCGATCGCGACCGGCAACGCCGACGCCCTCGAGTGCGTGCTGCGCAAGGTCGGCGTCGAGGATTCGGAATTCACCCTGCCGACCGGTGGTGGACGCATCCACATCTACAAGGCGAACGGTTCGCACCTGGGCGCAACGACGCCGGCGGCTTCTGCGTTGACAAGCAGCCCCGCGACCCTGCGCACCTACGACATGGTCATTCTCGAATGCGAGGGCGCGCCCAACGAGAAACCTACTGCCGACAAGGACAACCTGGTGCAGTACGCGAACGCGGGCGGCCGCATGTTCGTGACCCACTTCGAATACAGCTACCTGTACAACATCGCGCCTTTCTCGATGGTTGCCGACTGGAAGGTCGCGCAGCCGTACCCGACAGTGGCCAACGCCCCGCTGACCGGTCTTGTGGATCAGAGCTTCCCGAAGGGCATGGCGTTCGCCCAGTGGCTGCAAACCGTGGGGGCGACCTCGCCGATGCCGGGGCAAATCCAGATCTATGCACCCCGCCACGACGCCAACACCGTAGTTGCGCCGAGCCAGCGCTGGGTTTACACGCAGGCACCGGATACATTGCAGCAGTTCACGTTCAATGCCCCGGTGGGCGTCCCCGAGGCCAAACAGTGCGGCCGCGTGCTGTTCTCGGACTTTCACGTCAGCGACGTCTCGAATGTCAGCGTGCAGTTCCCGACCGAGTGCAATGACAAGCCGATGACGGCGCAGGAAAAGGTGCTCGAATTCCTGCTCTTCGATTTGGCGTCGTGCATTCAGCCCGATACGAAACCCCCGGTGGCCCCCATGCCGCCGCCGGCGCCGCCATCTTCCCCGCCCTTGCCACCACCCGCCGCGCCCCCCTCGCCGCCCCCGGCCGAGCCACCCGCAAGCCCGCCGCCGGCGCCTCCGCCGCCTCCGCCCGTTATTCAGTAGCCATCCCCCTTGGTACCGCGCCTGCGGCGGCCGACTTCCCTGGCGCCGCGCCTGCTGGCGCGCATGCTAGAATGGTCGCAAAATGACGGGGTATTTGAGGCAGTCTTGCGATCAGCGCTGAGCCCATCACTGGCCCTGGTGGTAGCAGCGGCGCTTGTCGGCTGCGGCGACGCCGCGCCTCCCGCCGCGATTCTCGACGCCGGCGCGGACGATGGGCCCGCCGCGGATTCTCAAGCCCCGGACAGCCGAAAGCCCGGCCCGACAGTCGATGAATTGCACATCCGGGTGACTGACTCGAAGACCGGGATGCCCCTGCCGGCCCGCGTGTTCATGTTTCGTGGCGGGCAGCCGGTGTTTCTGGCGCACAGGGTGGATCCACCCTTTTGCCAGGGGACGGGCGTCTCGGCCCGCGAGATCGGCACGGGCGGGGCATTGACGACCTGGAACGCCATCGCCCTGTGGCGGGGCGATGCGGTCATCCAATTCGGGCGCACGTTCAATGTCCCGACCGGGGCCTGCGCCCAGCAGCCCGCCTTCACGGCGCACCTGGATTCCGGCGTCTACACGCTGAAGATCAGCCGCGGACCGGAGTACGAGCTGGCCGATGTCGAGGTCGACCTGCACGCCGGTGTCGGACGGGTCGAGCTGAACGTGCCCCTCGCGCGCGTCGTGGATACCTCAGGCTTTCTGGCCACGGACGTTCATATCCACACCACAGGTTCCAACGATGGGGCGCTGACGCCCGAGCACCGCGCGAAGAGTGCGGTCGTGAACGGCGTCGAGGTCCTGGTGTCGACCGATCACGACGCGTTCACTGACCTGGGCGATCCGATCCGCAAGGTGTGGCCCGAATCGCCGGGACTGGCGGCGGGCGTCGTTGGTGAGGAGGCCAGCGCCGCCTTCGGACATTTCGGGATCATCGGTGCCGTGTTCGTGAAGGGCGCACCCGCCAATGGCGCCCCTGCCACGTCAGAAACTGGGGTCCTGACGCCGCGGCGATTCTTCGAGCGAATGCACGGCCTTCCGGGCAGCCCGTTCGTCGTGCTGAACCACCCCCGACTGGGATGGTTCGCCTACTTTGACGACAATGCCTGCGGCGTGGGCGGCTGGCGTGACCACTCGAAATTCCCGGCGTGCGCGGTCGATTTCGACGGTATCGAGGTGATGAGCGGGTTCCTCGGCTGCGAGACCAAGATCCATGCCCAGATCGCGGACTGGTATGGCCTGCTGGGACTGGGGGTGGTGACAACGGCGCTCGGTGGCTCGGACAGCCACTACGACGCCGGCATCATGGTCGGATACGCCCGGACCTACGTGCGGATGACGGACGACGACCCCGCACACTTCCGCCAGGATGAATTTCTCGCCAGCCTGCGCGCGCACGCCGCCATCGCATCGACGGGTCCTTTCGTGAACATCATTGTGGATGACAGCCATCACGAGGGTGAGTTGGTCACGACACGCACCGGACAGGTCAAGGTCAAGGCGCGCCTGCAATTCGCGTCCTGGGTGCCGGTCGATACGCTGGCGCTGCTGGCGGACGGGGTCGTGGTCAAATCTTGGGAGGTTGGGCGGGCGCCGGGCGTGATGGAGGTGGAAGAGACACTCACGATACCGCGCGACACGTTCATCACGGCGGCGGCGTGGTCGAAACGTCCGATGCCCACCTGGATCGTCAACGACTACATTCCGCACCTGGATGACCCGACGACGGGCATCTTCCAGTGCCCGAACGACGACGGCACGGGCTACATGGTCCCCTATGCCGTGACAAACGCCGTGCTCGTCGATGCCGACGGAGACGGTGTATTCCACGCGATTCGACAACCGGCGGCGCGACCCGAGCCGGCGGAATTCCCCGTCCCCCCATTCCTTCCGTTTGACGGCGAGGAAATGTCGGTCGGCGTTGACTCGACCTTCAGAAGATTGCGACGATAATCAGGCACAGCGAAAGCCACAAAGGCATCCCAAATGCCATGTGCGGAACGCGCGTCGCTGGCGCCTTCTAACTGCCAAATCAGCAAGGCCGGGATTTCGTGACAGACTCAGCGCCAACACGATGGCCGCCACGAATTCTGGATCCCGACGACTGGCTCCCGAGAGCAAAGCCAAGAACCCCCGCGCGTCGCTGCGTCGTCTGCTGATCCTCGGACGTACCGAGTGGCAACGACTGGCCCTGGGCTCGGTCTTTCTGATCATCGGCAGCGCGGCCAGCCTGTTCTACCCACAAGGGGTGCGCAGGATGATCGACGGCGCTCTGTCAGGTGCGGCCGGGTCGTCGATCGACCACGCCGCGCTGGTGATGGCCGCAGTTTCCGCGGTGTTCGGCATCTCGATTGCCATTCGCTACATCCTGTTCTCGGTCGCCGGTGAACGCATCGTCGCGCGCCTGCGCGAGGATTTGTACCGAGCCATTCTTGACCAGGAAGTCGCTTTCTTCGACGGCCGCCGCACCGGCGAATTGACCAGCCGGCTGTCGTCCGACACCGCGGTCGTGCAAAATGCTGTCAGCGTCAACGTGTCGATGGCTTTGCGCAGCGCCGCCCAGGCGGCCGGGGGCATCGCCCTGTTGATCTACACCTCGCCCGTTTTGTCGGGCCTGATGCTGGCGGTGGTTCCCGCGGTCGCTCTGGGCGCGGTGACGTACGGACGCCGGGTTCGCAATCTGTCGCGCGACGTGCAGGACGCGATAGCGGGCGCAGGGGAAATCGCCGAGGAAAGCATCGCTGGCCTGCGCACCGTTCGTTCCTTCACGGCCGAGACGAAGGAGATCGCACGCTACCGACTGGCCATCGACAAGGGTTTACACCTGGCCCGTCAGCGCATCATCGCCGGCGGAACTTTCATGGCCACGGCGTCCTTCGCCAGCTACGCCGCGGCGGTGCTGGTGTTCTGGTACGGCGGCCGCCTGGTATCGCGCGGTGAAATGAGCATCGGGGCGCTGACGTCCTTCCTGATTTACACGCTTATCGTTGCCTTCTCGTTGGGGGGCCTGGCGGACCTTTGGGCGGATTTCATGCGTGCGTTCGGGGCGGCGGAGCGGGTCTTCGAATTGCTGGACCGCACTCCGGCCATCGCACCGACCGGGGGCCTGACCCCACCGCGGGCCGAGGGGGGGATCGCGCTGGAAGGGGTGCGGTTCGCCTACCCGACGCGCCCCGAGGCATCGGTGCTGGATGGTCTGGACCTGGCACTGGCGCCGGGAGAGGTGGTGGCCGTCGTGGGGCCGTCGGGCGCGGGGAAATCGACCATCGCTGCGCTGCTGGCGCGGTTCTACGATCCGCAGGCGGGACGGGTGCTGTTTGACGGCCACGATCTGCGCACCCTTGACCCGCGGTGGCTGCGGGGTCACGTCGGGACCGTGGCGCAAGAGCCCGTGCTGTTCTCGACCAGCGTCGCCGAGAACATTCGCTACGGAAAGCCCGACGCAGCGCCGGCCGAGATCGAGGCGGCCGCGCGGGCCGCCAACGCACACGGTTTCGTGTCGCAGTTTCCCGAAGGGTACGAAACGTTGGTGGGCGAACGGGGTGTCCAGCTTTCAGGTGGGCAGAAGCAGCGTGTGGCGATTGCGCGGGCGGTCCTGAAGGATCCCCGGGTGTTGATTCTGGATGAAGCGACGAGCGCCCTAGACGCCGAAAGCGAGCACCTGGTGAAGGAGGCACTGGATCGGCTAATGCGGGGACGAACGACCCTGGTCATAGCCCACCGCCTTTCCACCGTCATGGGGGCCGAGCGGGTGGTGGTGCTGGACGGCGGCAAGATCGTGCAAAGCGGGCCCCACGCCCGTCTGGTGAAAGAGGACGGCATTTACCGGCGATTGGTCGAACGACAGTTCTCGGGGCAAACCGCGTAACACCGCGTCAGGCGTCAGAAGGCCACCCGGCCGACAGGGATGGGATTGGACGCCGGTCCGGGGAGGCGTAAGGTGATGGCCGCTATGGCCACGACGGGATTGCCCAAAGGTAGGTGGCGGCTGGGCACCTGGTCCGCCGTCATCTTGTCCGCTGTCGTGGCGGCACCGCTGATCGGCTGCCACGGACATGGGCCGCGGGCCGCAGTAGACGCCGGTAACCCAGACACCGCACCCGCGGACGCGGCACCCATCTCGGCACCCGACGCTGCGGCCGACGCGGCGAAGACAGTGGTCATCCCTGAATGGACCCAGGGGATGGGGGTGCAGACGCTGGCAAACTTCCGCGCGAGCTACACGATCCAGGATCTCGGCTTCTTGCCCGGTGGTGACGATTCGTACGCCGTTGGCATCAATGACAGCGGAACGATCGTGGGACGCTCGAACACAACCCCTGGCTCGCCCTGCTTCACCATCTTCCGCTATGTCCCGGGTGGCCCGATCGTGCCGCTGCCCATGCAGGGCGAGGGTTGCGGCATCGGCGCTGTCATCAACAACGGCGGCACCATCGCCTTTTCGCCCAAGGACGCCGCCGGCAAGTTGGCCGTTTGGCGCCTGAAAATGGGAGGCCAGGTCGAAATCCTGGGCGTTCCGGCGGGCGTCACAGACCCGGCCCCCTACCCCACCGCCATGAACAGCGCGGGTTTGATGGCCATTACCGACTGGTTCGGCTCGACCATCCGAGCTTTCGCCTACAGAGACGGGTTCGGATTCGTTCGCCTGCCGACGCCAGCGGGGGCGATGTCATTCACCCACGGTCTCGGCGACGATGGTGAGATTCTCGGCGGCATCGCGCTTATGCCCAACAACTTGCGGGCGGTGCGCTGGACCGGGCCACTCGATGCCCTGGTCGTCGAGGATTTGAACACCTGGTTGCCGCCGGGCACGGACTGGATTCTCGAACGCGCGAAGGCCAGCAACGGGCGCTTCATCGTGGGCAGCGGCACCCAGGCCGGGCGGCCGCGCGGATTTGTGATCGACAAGCAGACCAGAGAGCTGCGCGATCTGCAGGCCACTGTGCCTGCGGGTGACGGCGTCTTTCCGGCGGCCGTGAACCGCCACAACATGGTCGTGGGTTCCCTGCGCAGTGGCGTTGAGCGGGGCTTCGTCGCAGCCGGCGATCGCGCCGAATTGATAGACGATTTGCTACCGCCCGGAAGTGGCTGGGCCATCGTCGCGGCAAGCGGGCTCAACGACGCGGGTCAAATCGTAGGCAGGGGACTGAAGGGAGGCGTCGGCCACGCATTTCTGCTAGCGCCGACTCAGCCCGTACCCTGACGGGCCGGGCACGCCACCTATTTCCGGCACGTGTCCTCGCCCATCAGCTGAAATCCCTTGCCCAGGTCGACCTCGTACTTGTGGTACGAGACCTTGTCGCCCTTCTTGGCCAGTGTCTCGCGCGACTTCACCTTCGTGCCCATCATGGTGCCGTCGCCGGTCAACGTGACGCTGTCACCTTGAAGGGTCCCATGCAATGTGGCCAGGCTTCCGGTGTCGTCGAGACTGGTGAGAACCGCCATCCGGGATCCGGTGTCGTAACCGACGAAGAAGATGCCCCGGAAACCGGGTGTGCCCTTGGATCTCTTGATCTCGTAGGTTCCCTGGTACCAGAAGCCATTGAGGTCCTTCTTGATCTTCACGGTCGACTTGACGGCTATCTCGCGCGACCCTGGCCCAACGGCGCCCGATGCGAGCCTGGTGTCACAGTTCCAGTTGCCCTCGAAGGCCTTCATGAAATCGCTTAGCTCGGCAGCGGGGGTCAGCGAGCCCGGGCCGATGTCCCCCGGGCTTCTGTCGTCCGCGAAAGCGGAAGCGGTCGCCAAAAGGACGGCCGCCGCTGTAGTGGTCAAAGTGGTCGCTGTCATGTTCGTTGCCCCCGGCGGAAGGATAGCCGACGCAGGGGCATCCGCGACCGCCGCGTTGTAGAGTGCCTGCGATGTTGAGGCTCTATGGACACACGGGCGTACTGGCGTTGCGGCGGGCGGTCAAGGCGTGGCCTGTGGCCTTCTCGCTGGTTCTGTACGCGGCCATCGGTCTCGTGGCAAGTTTCCTGGTACAGCCACTCGGAATGATTGGTGGCTTCTTGATCGGATTCCTGATGGCCGCCTGCCTGGCGAGCTACCTGCATCTGCTGTCGCAGGCGGTGGCGGGCGGCAAGCTGACCCGCGCTGACCTCACGCAGGGCTTCAAGTTGCGCTTCTGGGATGTTGTCAGTGTCCTTTTCGCGTTCTGGATTCTGTCGTTTGTGCTGACCTCTTTCGAACAGGCGCCGGGAGCGAACGGGCCGGCGATGGGGGCAGTGGCGGGTCTGGCGATGGCATTCTTTTTCAACGCCGCGCCCGAGTTGCTGTACCTCGGCCATTCGCGGTCATTCGGACTGCTGGTCGAGTCTGGCCGCTTCGTGATGGCCAACCCGGTCGCCTGGATGTTGCCGAACCTGCTGTTCGCCGTGATCTTGCTGGCGCCGACGGGATCGCTGGCCGTCGGGCGCCCGGCGGAGCTGCTATTGGTCTTCTCGGGTTTGTTTTCACCGACTGGGGTGGCCCGCACCATCAGCCTGGTGCCGCCCTTGATCGCCGTGCCTTTGCTGCTGGTCCTGCACTACGCGATGGTGTTCCGGGGCCTGCTGTTTCAGGAACTCACCTCCGGCAGTTCGCGGCTACGGGACTTCCACAGACGCAGCGCCGGGTAAGGCGGTCTCAGGACGCGAAAAGCCGATCCAGACGTGCGCGAATCGTCATCATGGGCGCGCCCACTCCTATGAAGATTGCGACCGGCGCAAGACTTTCCTCGTCGGCCAGACGGCAGGGAGAAATCTCGGACGTGCCACCCACCTTCTGGAAGACGCGCTTACCGCCGAAGGGATCGCGCAAAGCCACCACGCCTTTGGCGCGCAGAATTTCGGGCGGCAGATCATCGAGGAAGCGCTGGAACGCAGCCTCGTCGACCGGGAAGGGCAGCGGCACCTGAAGCGACGCGAAGGGGTGTTTCGCGGGCGTGTGCGCGGGCCGTGAATCCCTGTTCCCTGTGGCCGAGCGACCCGCCGTTCCCACCAGTTGCGCCATCAACACAACCAGCCCGTCGGCGAAGGCTTCCGGTGATGTCGACACGGCGTGGGGCTGGATACCACCAGCAGCGGACGCAACCTCGGCCAGGCGTGTCGGCGACACCAGATCGGCGCGGGACACGGCCAGGTGCGTGGCCGTCGCGATCTGTTCGGCTTCGATGGTGTCTTGCCAGCCGCGGGTGCCGAAGCGCTGCCCGTCGATCACCGTGATCTGCAACGGCAGACTCAGCTTGTCGAGGCCGGGGGACTCTGTGAGAAGTTCAATGAGCGTTCCCGTGTCGGTCGTGCCGCTGCACTCGACCAGCACCACGTCGGCGGCGCCAGGCGGCATCTCGGCGAGAGCGGCCAGAAGGTGCTCTTGCGTATCACAGCAGAGGCAACTACCGCTGATGGGCACGAGCGTGGCCCTAAGAGTCGACAGCGACGCCGCGTCCACCTGGGCGTTCTCGTAGTCGTTCAGGATGACCCGCGGGCGGATGCCGCGGGCTGCCAGTTCGGGTAGCAGACGGCGCAGAAACGATGTCTTGCCGGCCCCCAGGAAACCCGCAAGCAACACCAGGGGCGTCAAGCGCCGCCTCTGTCAGTGCCCGGCGGCAGCGAGAAACTTTCTGAAGCCCTGAAGCGACTTCCGGCTCGCGTCGATGGACGACAGGCCGTCGGGGTATTCTTCCTGCTCGACCAGAAGCCACTCGACACCGGGGCAGTCGTAGCAGGCGGCGACAACAGTTTTCCAGTCGATCGCGTCCTGTCCGATAATGGGCTTCTTCCCGGGCTGGTCCAAGGTCTTGCCCTTGACGTGCGTGCTCTTGATGCGGTTGGGGTTGTGCTTGAGCAGCGCCACCGGATCGGCTCCCGCCTTGACCGCGTGGCCGATGTCGAGCTGCATGATGACGTCCTTCGACGTCCGCTCGACGAACAGGTCCCAGTACGTCTTGTCGCCGTCCTTGTTGAACTCGGCGGTGTGGTTGTGATGGCCGCACGACAGGCCCTCGGCCTTGAGGGCAGCGGCCGCATCGGTCATGACCTTCGCGTACTCCTTGCTTTTCTCGGGGTCGGTGAAACGAGAGTCGCCGGGGACGATCAGGAAATGGCAGCCGATGGTCTTGTGAAAGTCGATCGTATTCTTGATGTCGGCGGGCAGGAAGGCCTTGGCGCGGATGTGCGTGCCGGCCACCTTCAGGCCCAGTTGGTCCAGCGTCTTGCGCAGACCCTGCGGATCTTTGTCGTACTTGTGGTAGCCGGCGAATTCCACGGCCTCGAAACCCATATCGGCGACCTGCTTGAGGGTGGCATCAATATCCTTCGCGCAAGCATCGCGCACGGAATAAAGCTGTAGACCGACGGGAATGTGCCGCTTGGCGGGTTTCGCCGCCGCGCCGTAGGTAATCGAGGGGCGCGCGAGGGCAGCCAGGCCCACGCCCCCCAGCTTCAGCAGTCTGCGCCGAGAGACATTCGAACGGGAATCTTGACGGGTGTGAGCCATACCCTGTGTCCTACCACACGGGCCGGCGGCCGACGAGCGGGCTTTGAGCGCCCGTCCTTCTTAGGGGACGGCTGCGTCGCCCGCGGGACTGCCCGCATCCGGAGTCGGCAGGTCCATGCAGCTGCCCCCCCGGCCCGAGCATTTCTTGCCCGGGCCGCAGTTGTCCGGGCTATCGCAACAGGTGGTCCCTTGGATGCACATAGTCCCGCACAGCGTCTCATTGTCGCAGCAGACTTTGCACCCCTGGCCGGGGCCGCAGTCCTTCTTACCCGGGGCGCACACACAGGTGCTGCCGTCTGACGGGCAGACCTTGCCATCTGGACACGTTTCAGAGGCGCAGCAAGTCGCCTTGCTGATACACGCGTTCCCGCACAACTTCTGATCACTGCAACACGCGGTCGCGGCGATGCAGGTGTTGTCCGCAGCGCATTTCTTCTGCCCCGCGCAGCAACCTGTCGCCGGCAGTGGGCAACAGCTGCCCACCACGCAGGTTCCGTTGCAGTCCAGCGAGCCTGCCGGGCACGCACAGCTGCCACCGTTGCCGGAGCACTGCATACCGCCCTTGCAGGTATCAGCCGGCGTCGTACAACAGGCTTTGGCCGGAATGCAGGAGGCGCCACAAACAACGGTCCCCGGGCAGCACAAAGCATCCACGCAGACGCCGTTGCAGCTGGTCTTGTTGTTACCGCACTTGCACACGCCTGCGAGGCAGGTTTCGTTTGCCCCGCAGCCTCCACAACAACTGCTGTCCGCAACGCACACGCCGTCGCCGCAGTCCTTCTGGCCTGCAGGACAGGCGCAGCGACCGCCGCCACAGACCCTGCCCGCGGGGCAGGCGGGACAGCATGAACCGGCCGCCAAACAGGTGCCATTGCAGTCCAGCGGACGGTCGCTCGGGCAGGCACAGCCCCGCCCGTCGCAGACCTTAGCGCCACCGCAGGCCTGGTTGCAGCACTGGTTGATGTTGGTGACGCAGCGGTTGCCGTCGCTCGGACACGTCGTCTGGCCCTGGGGACAGACCTTGCGACCGCCGCTGCATTCGAAGCCAGCGGGGACCTGGCTGCCGCAAGCACCACAGTTCTGTTTGTCGGTCGCCGTATCCACGCAGCGGCCGGCACAAACCTTGATGGTATTGCTGGTACGGCAGACGCAGCTTCCCTGGCTGCACACCTGGACGCCCTGGCACGCGGTGGCGCAGCTACCGCAGTAACGGGGGTTGGAGTTTAGATCGACGCACGAGCCGGCGACGCAGGTCTTTTCGCCCGCCGGACACGCCTTGACACAGCTACCCTTGCTGCAGAACTCACCCGTCTTGCAGGCGATCGCCCGCGCGCAGGACGTACCGCAGACCTTGTCGTTACTGCTGATGTCGACACACGCACCCTGGCAGGTCGTGAGGCCGAGGTTCGAGTCACACGTGGCCTGGCACTTGCCGGCGACGCAGATCTCGCTGACCTTGCACGCGGCGCAGGGATTGATGACACCGGCGTCGCCGGATGAACCGCCCGCCTCGGCCGATCCGCCCGCGGGGGCGTCCACGAGGGACACCGGCGCATCGACCGCCTTCGCCCCGTCGGTCACGGTGCCCGTCGCTGCCGCGTCCACCTTGGGCGCTCCCGTATCTCCGGCGCCGGCTGCCCCGTCGGCCATGGATTCTTCGTCACTGGCGTCGGGTGTATTGCCACCGGAGTTGCTGCACCCCAGCGCCGCGCAGATCACCAGCGCCACCCACTTCGATCGGTCGAATCGTCGCAGCATCATCATCGCCCCCTTTACGGCCTGCACATCGTGGGCTGCTTGCACGCCGCGGTCGCCGTACATCCCAGGATCTGATCGCCATTCTTGCAGCAGCACTGACCGGCCCCACAGGCGCTGGCGAAATGGCAGACGGCGGGACCACGCCCGAGATCGTCATCGCAAGCGTCCAACGTACAAGGGTCGGCATCCGAGCAGGGCTTCTCGATCAAATCCGGAGTGATCCGATTGGTCGGCAACGCGACACACTGGCCGGCCTCGCAAATCTTCTTTGCGATCTCGAAGTACGGCTTGCCGGACTTCAGACAGAACGTCCCGCAGGGCTTCTTGTCGAGGGCGGTCGCGACGCCGCAGGTGCCGTCGGATCCACCGCCCTTGCCAACCGCGGTGCATGACTCACAGCCGTTGTTGCAGGCCGTGTTGCAGCAAACGCCGTCCGCGCTGCAGTTGTTCGTCTGGCAGTCGCGCCCCTTGGCCGCGGGGTCGCAAGGCGCCCCCTGCTTCTTCGGCACATCGCAGCGCCCGTTCGCGTCGCACACGAACGGCTGCACGCAATCCGCGTTCGTGCTGCACGAGGGGCGACAGGCAATTCCCGCAGCGTCACACCTGAGGTGATTGGGGCAGTCGACCGCGGCACCACCTGCCACGCAAGAATTGGCCCTGCAAACGGATGCCGGGGTGATCCGGTCGTTCCTGCACAGGGTCGACGAACAGACGGTGTTGTCGAGCTGAGGCTGACACGCGCCGTTGGGTTTACCGGTCAGCCCCGCCGCGCAGGCCATGCATGCGCCCCCGCAAGCCTGTTCACAGCAAAAGCCGTCCGCGCAAAACTTCGACTTGCAGTCGGCGCCCGTACGACAAACCGCACCGTTCTCTTGATTGGTAGGACCGTCGGTCGGGCCCGCCGCAAGGTCAGTCTTGGACCCATCGGTCAAAGCTGCGTCCGTGGCGGTCTTCGGCGCATCGACCGACGTCCCCGGTGCGTCGACGGTTCCACTTGGCGAATCCGCGGATGAAGCGGACGAATCAAACGGGGGCTTGTCCTGCTTGGCGGGGGCATCAGCACCTGCGCCGCCCTCGGTCTCGTCGCCGCCCGGGCTGGCATCACCCAGGCCGCTTTGCTCGGATGAACAGCCAACCAATGCCAGACAACCACAAACAACCGCAAACCGAGTCACAAAGCCAATCATGAAATTCTCCAGGTTACCGACTACGCAACGCCGGCCTACCCAGCGTCGCCGGCATCCTAGGCGCGGCCGCCCCGGCATGACAATTGAAATCGTTTGCCGAAACACAGCAAAGAGCCGTATTTACGCGTCAAAAGTGCCGGATTCGGCCCCTTCAGCGGTAGGACTGTTGAAGCGTGTCCAGCGCGGCACGGCCCGGGCACAGTTTGTCGTAAGGCACGGCCGTCAACGGTGTGGCGCAGGTCGCGCTCGCCTGGTGCATTTCGGCTGTGCCCTGGTCGACAAACAGAAGGCCGGTCGGCACCTCACCGCGGCCCTGGTGCTCCTGCAAGTAGGCCTGCGCCGCCCGGCGATTCGTCGGATCGTAGTCAGCGGGCACCTTCGAAAAGCGCACCACGCTGCCGTCGTGCATCGTGATCTGCGTGGTCGAGCCCGCCGGATAGGCGGCGGTGATTTCCTCGGCCGGCGGCACGAAGTCCGCCTGCAGCACCGGATATTGATGCTTGCGGGTGTGAAGGTAACTCTTGGTCGAACCCTCGTGATCGTTGAAGGTCACACAGGGCGAGATGACGTCGACGATGGCGAATCCCTTGTGGGCCAGACCCGCCTTCAAGATTGGCACCAGCTGTTCTTTGTCGCCCGAGAAACTGCGTGCGATGAAGGTCGCGCCGAGGGTCAGGCCCAGCATGACAGGATCGATCGGGCTTTGCTGGTTGGCCTCGCCGCGCTTGCTCTTCGAACCCACGTCGGCCGAGGCCGAGAACTGCCCCTTGGTCAGGCCGTAGACGCCGTTGTTCTCGATCACGTACAGCATGTCGAGGTTGCGCCGGATCGCGTGACACAACTGGCCCAGACCAATGGACAGCGAATCGCCGTCGCCCGAGATGCCGATGTAGGTCAGGGACCGATTGGCGGCGTTGGCCCCTGTGGCAATGGCCGGCATGCGACCATGCGCCGAATTGAATCCGTGGGCGCCATTGACGAAATAGGTCGGGGTCTTGGACGAACAGCCGATACCGCTGAGCTTGGCGATCATGTGCGGCGGTGTATCGAGTTCGTAGAAGGATCGGATAATCGCCGCCGTCACCGAATCGTGGCCGCACCCCGCGCACAGGGTCGACATCGCCCCCTCATAGTCGCGCACCGTGAGGCCCAGCTTGTTGCGCCGCGAACTCGGGTGCAGTACCAGGGGTTTCTTGATGGATGGCATCGATCAACCCTCCAGGTTACGGGTGATTCCGTCGACGACGTGTCGGCTCGACAGGGGGAAGCCACCGTAGACCAACAGCGACTTCAGCTTTTCCTTCGCGACAGCCGTCTCCATCGTCAACAACGTCTTCAGCTGGGCGTCGCGGTTCTGTTCAATCACAAAATGGCGGCTGTGGGATGCCAGAAAGGCCTCGACCTTCTCGTCGAAGGGGAAGGCCCGAATGCGCATGTAGTCGGCCAGAATGCCCCGCTGGGCCAGGACGTCGACGGCCTCGCGAACGGCGGCGTCACACCCGCCCATCGAAATGATGCCGAACGAGGCATCGGCCTGTTTGCGAATCTCGGGGGCGGGGACGGCGCGGCCCGCTGCCTTGTGTTTTCGGGCCAGGCGGTCCATGACCTCCTGGTACTCGTCGGGGATTTCCGTGTAGCCGCCGAACTTGTTGTGTCCCGAGCCGCGCGTGAAGAAGGAGCGCGGATGCTCTGGAGCCGCGCGTTCGCGGTGCGGACGGTCTCCTTGTCCGGTTTTCCCCCGCCGCCCGGGAGGTCCTCCGCCGAGACGACCACGGCGAGGACGTCCATCTTCAGGTCGTGGTCCGCGATGACCGGGGAGTAGCCCTTGGTGGCCTCCTCGCCTGCGATGTCATAGAGAAGGAGCACGCGTTCGGCGCCGTTCAGAGAGCCCTGAACGAGCTGCGTCTGGATCTCCTTCGCGGCGCCCTTCATCTCCACCCTGGCGCGAGAGAAGAAGCCCTTCAGCCCCGCCTCCGAAGCGCTCCCGGGGACGGGCGGCT
>JANXXE010000009.1 GCA_025350815.1 Myxococcales bacterium
CCAACAAGACACCCAGGGGGGACCGACCGAATCGATTCAGCATGCACGTCTCCATTCAATCAAGGACGACAACGAACACAGATGTAGCCTGCACGGGTACCAGACCTTACTGCTGGCGCTTTTAGCAGATCTGATTGGGCCAGCGCAACACGCGCGAAATGCGAAGAAAATTGTATGTAGTTTTAGGTGAGATAAGATGCGACCATGAGCAATCAGAAGATCAGTCGCAGGGCCCGGCTGTTGGTCGGCGTTTTGGCCGCGCTCGGGGTCGGGGCGGTCGTCGGTGTGGCGGCCGGTCGGGGCTTGACGGCCCCCTCCGTTCCGAAGGTGCGCTCGCTGTCACTCGATGGTGTGCCCCTGCCCGCACTAGATGCGATCGTGGCGCGTTTCGCCGCCGAGGCCCGCGCCCGCGTGGCGCTTCGATAGCGGCGCTGCACAAAGCTCGCCTCCGATGGCCCGCGTGAGGTAAATAGACCCGTGGCCAGGAGATTTCTTGTTACCGGAGGAGCAGGGTTCATCGGGTCGTCGCTCGCGCGGGCCCTTTTGACACGTGGTGATTCAGTGCGAGTGGTCGATGATTTTTCGTCGGGCTCGCGCGCGAATATCGCCGACCTCGACGGGCGCATCGAATTGTTAGAGGGTGACATCAGGGACGAAGCCTTGATGGACAGGGCGTGCACGGGTGTCGAGGTGATTTTTCACGAAGCGGCGATTCCTTCGGTGCCGCGCTCGCTGGCCGCGCCGGTTGCCAGCCATGGCGCCAACGCGACGGGCACGCTGATGGTTCTCGAAGCCGCGCGCCGGAACGGTGTGCGACGGGTGGTGTACGCGGGCTCATCGTCGGTTTACGGCGAAACGCCGACGCTGCCGAAAGTCGAGACGATGCCCACGGCGCCCCTGTCGCCGTACGCGGTTTCCAAGCTGACCGGCGAGCTGTACTGCCAGGTGTACGCGCGCACGTTCAAGCTGCAGACGGCTGTCCTGCGCTACTTCAATGTCTTCGGGCCCCGACAAGATCCGATGTCGCAGTATGCGGCGGTGATTCCGCGCTTTGTGACGGCGGCTCTGCAAGGGCAGTCGCCGACGATTTACGGCGACGGCACACAATCGCGCGATTTTTGCTTCATAGACAATGTCATCGAGGCCAACCTGTTGGCTGCCGACGCACAGGATGCGTCGGGACGGGTTTTCAATGTCGCGTGTGCGGCAGCGACCAGTCTGAATGACGTTATTGGCCTTGTGGCGCGGGGCCTCGGCATGAAGCTGGAGGCGAAGTACGAGCCCCCTCGCGTTGGTGACATCAAGCATTCGCTGGCCGACATCTCGTTGGCGCGGAAGTACCTGGGCTACACCGCCGCAGTGCCTTTCGCTCAGGGGCTCGAACGAACCATCGCGTGGTACCGGCAAAAAGCGTGATGCTGAGCATGACCGGCTTCGGCCGGGGCAGCGTGACACGGGCGTCGCAGCAGCTGGCCGTCGAAATTCGTTCGGTGAATCACCGAAGCCTCGACATCAAGGTGCGCGGGCGCGATGTGGACGCGGCCTGTGAGATCGAGATCATACGGGCCGTGCGCGCGTCCCTGGAACGCGGTGCCATCACCGTCAGTTTGCGCGAAGATTCGGGGGACGTCCCGGCGTTGCGCGGGGAACGCATCAAGTTACTGTTCGGGCAGCTTCAAACCATGCGGGTGGAATTGGGCCTGCGGCAGCCGGTCGATCTGGCGACGGTGGCCGCCTTTCTGCCAGACAGTCGGGGCGGCGGCGCTGAACGCACGGGCGAATGGCCCTGGGACGTGGTTCGGCCCGCCGTGCAGGACGCTCTGCTCGATTTGCGCGCCATGCGTTTGCGCGAGGGCGGGCTGCTGGCGGCTGATATGCGGCAGCGCCTGGCCCGCATGGGCGGCCTTGCGCTACAGATTGCGGCGCG
Organism: Myxococcales bacterium; assembly: GCA_025350815.1. Lineage (GTDB taxonomy): Bacteria > Myxococcota_A > Polyangia > Fen-1088 > Fen-1088 > JANXXE01. The sequence continues at coordinate 1,928 of JANXXE010000009.1, forward strand.
TGCGCGTTTGCTACCATCGCAGGCCGCTGCGCGGTTCCAGGAACGACTGGCGGCGGTGGCGCAGCAGGCAGGCATCGATCCGGGCCGGCTGGCGCAAGAGGTCGCGCTGCTTGCCGAAAAGCTCGACGTCAGCGAGGAACTGGTCCGGCTGCACGCCCATCTGGGGCATCTTGAAGCCCTTGTGATGGAGACGGGGCAAGGGGCGAACGGACGGAAGCTGGATTTCGTCGTGCAAGAGGTCGGGCGCGAGTTGAACACCATCGCCTCCAAGGTGCAGGACGCGTCGATCGCGGCGCTGGTCATCGAGGGCAAGGCCGAACTGGAGAAGATCAGAGAGCAGGCGCAGAATATCGAATGATGAATTTCATCAAGCGCGGCATCCTCATGGTCATCTCGTCCCCGTCGGGGGCGGGCAAGACCACGTTGACGAAGCGGCTGGCCGAAACGCACAACATGCTGTTCTCGGTCTCGTACACCACCCGCTCCCCGCGCGCCGGCGAAGTCGACGGAACTGACTATCACTTTGTCACCAATGACGAGTTCACGCGGATGGTCGAAGCACAGGAATTCGCCGAGTGGGCGGTCGTTCACGGCAACCGGTACGGCACATCCATTGCCACGGTAAATCGCGCCATCGAGCAGGGCACCGACTGTCTGTTCGACATTGATTACCAGGGCGGGCAGCAGATCCGACGGCAGTGGCCGCAGGACAGCGTGCTGTGTTTCATCTTGCCGCCGTCGATGAACGAACTCGAACGGCGGTTGCGCGAACGCGCGACGGATACGGCAGAGGCGATCGAGCGCCGCCTGGGAATGGCGCGCAAGGAACTGGCCCACTATCACGAGTACGAATATCTGGTGGTCAATGACCATCTGGACAAAGCCTTCAGTGAGTTGAGCGCCATCTACGTGGCGGCCCGTTGCGCGCGCTTTCGCAATGAGCCCCTGGCCCAGTCCCTCCTTTCCGAGGTGGTCAAGCGCGACCACTAGGAATTTCCGATCACAGTGCGTTCGTGAGCATGCCCGACATCGAAGCCGTCCATCAGGCGGTTCGTGCCTATGACCCGTCAGCCGACACGGGCCTCATAGCGCGCTGCTACGAATTTGCGGCGGAACGCCACGCCGGCCAGTTGCGACGTTCGGGCGAGCCCTACGTCGTGCATCCCGTTGGGGTGGCGCGAACCATCGCCGAGCTGCGTTTGGATGTCGCCTCGGTCTGCGCCGGCTTGCTGCACGACTGCGTGGAGGACACCAGCGCCACGACGGAGGACATCGGGCGCCTGTTCGGTCCCGAGATCCAGATGCTGGTCGAAGGTGTGACCAAGCTGGGTCAGATCACGTGGAAAACGCGCGAGGAGCGTCAGGCGGAAAACTTTCGCAAGATGTTGCTCGCAATGGCGCGGGACATTCGCGTCATCCTCATCAAGCTGTGTGACCGCGTCGACAACATGCGGACGCTCGAGCACATGCCGCGCGACAAGCAGGAGCGTATCAGCGAGGAGACCCGGGAAATCTATGCGCCGATGGCGAATCGACTGGGCATCCAGTGGATGAAGTCCGAGCTTGAGGATCTCTGCTTCCGTTATCTGGAACCTGAAGACTACGAGACCCTGCGGTCGAAGATGGCCGGCAGTGCCGAGACGCGCGCGTCGTACATAGCCGAGGTCAGCGAGCATCTGCGCGAGGCCATGCGCGAGTCGGAGGTCGAGGCCCAGGTCAGCGGCCGGGCGAAGCATCTGTGGTCGATCCACCAGAAGATGAAGCGCACCAGTCGGGATCTAGAGCAGATTCACGACATCATCGCATTCCGGATCGCGACGAATTCGGTCCGCGATTGCTATGCGGCACTGGGCATCGTCCATTCGCGCTGGACACCGGTGCCGGGACGCTTCAAGGACTTCATCGCGCTGCCGAAGCCGAATCTGTACCAGTCACTGCACACGACGGTCATCGGGCCGCGTTCTGACCGGATGGAGGTTCAGATTCGCACGCACGAGATGCACCGAACGGCCGAGCAGGGCATCGCCGCGCACTGGAAATACAAGGAATCGCAGCTCGTGGGGCAGGCGGACAGCAAGGCGTTCGCCTGGCTGCGCCAGTTGATGGAATGGCAGCAGGACCTCAAGGATCCGACGGAATTCATCGAGAGCGTGAAGATCGATCTCTTCGAGGAAGAGGTCTTCGTCTTTACGCCGAAAGGCGACGTCAAGGCGCTGCCGAAGGGCTCCACACCCATCGATCTGGCGTATGCCGTGCACTCAAAGGTGGGCGACGAATGCTCGGGCGCGCGAGTCAACGGCATCATCGTGCCACTGCGCTACCCACTGCGGAACGGCGACACCGTTGACATCCTGACGTCGACTTCGCAGAAGCCCAACAAGGACTGGCTCAAGTTCGTCGTAACCAGCCGGGCGAAGACGCGGATCCGCCATTATCTGCGGTCCGAGCAACGCGAACGCAGCAAGAAGCTGGGGCGCGATTTGCTGGCCCGAGAACTGCGGAACCGGAACCATTCGTTGCCCCAGGCGGAAAAGGAAGGTCTGGTCGACAAGGCGGCGACCAAGCTGCGCCTTGGAACCGGGGACGACCTGATGGTGCTTGTGGGCTACGGCAAGCTCAGCGCGGAGCAAGCCGGGCAGGCCGTCTACCCCGATCGCGCGGAATCATTTGCCGATGCGGCCGGCCAGGTCGTGCCTGATGTGGTCGCGCAGACTCGGCGAACAGTTCGAAAGTCGGTGGGGGGTGTTCGCGTCCAGGGCGAGACGGATTTCGTCGTCAAGTTCGCCAAGTGCTGCAGCCCCGTGGTCGGCGATTCCATCGTCGCTTTCGTCAGTCGGGGCCGGGGCGTCATTGTGCACACACTGGACTGCCCCAAGGCCCTGGATCTCGATCCCGCGCGTCGGGTCGAGGTGGCCTGGGACGAGGGCGTGCATGTCCTGCGACCGGTGGTTCTCGAGGTTCTGAGCGCGGATCGGCAGGGAATTCTGGCCGAGATCTCAAAGCGTTTTACCGAACACGGAGTCAACATAACCCAGGCCCGCTGCAAGACGACCGAGGACAAGAGGGGCATCAACACCTTCCAGGTCATGGTCGGCCACGTGGACCAATTGAAGACCGTCATTCGTTCGATCCAGAGCATCGCAGGGGTCCTGTCCGTGTCCCGTTTGTGATTTTCGTGTCAGGACGCAGTTGACCCCGACCTGCGGTCCTGGTAAACCAGCCCCCGTCATGGCTTCGAATACGCGACAGACTTGGAAACGCCGGGTTCGCAAACACGCGAGGGCGGGTCGCAAGCGCAAGAACCACGACAAGCGCCATTCGACGCCTTCGGCGGCCGAGCTGTTCGCCGGAATGGGCGAACCGGGCCAGGCCGCGAAAAACTGACCGGCCGATGTCTGCGGCCTGATGTTCGCGGCCTGATGTCTGCGGCCTGATGTCTGCGGCCTGGTGGTGGGGTGGATGCGCTCTGCGAGACGCTGAACGAAGTGACAGCTGTTTGATTTTGCGGAGCGGTGTGTCTAAAATCCGGGCGCTGGGTTTTCTCGACTGTGGTAGCCGACCCAACCAGCGAGCCCATTGACCCCCACGGGAGCCGGATGAAAC
>JANXXE010000010.1 GCA_025350815.1 Myxococcales bacterium
GCCGCCCGAGCGCGGCGGCCCACGATTGAAGCAGGGGCCCGGTCGCGCACAGCAAAACCAGCGTCGGGCCAAGCGTCCTGGTGAGAACGAGCAAAATCCAGAGCACCGGGTGAGCGCCGTCGGGGGACAGGGTGCGGGCACCCAGGCGTGTCGGAAGGAAAGCCACTGCCAGCAGCAACAATCCGGTGTGGATCAGCGCCTGTCGTCGGGCCCCGAGTCGACGGCTCAAAAGGTGTGCGTAGCCGTACCCGGCGAGTAGCGCGGACTGAAAAAAAACAGCGCAGGCGCTCCAGACGGCGGGGCTGCCGCCCAAAACGGGGAGAAACAGCTTGGTCACCAGGGGCTGAATCAGGAACAGGAGTCCCGATCCGACAAGCGCCCCCAGCGTGAAGATCAGGGGCGACACCCGAGGTTCCTGCCGTTCATGGCCGTTTTCCGCCCGCACACTAGCATGGCCATCCGGCTGGTCGTGTGGCCTGCGTCGTGTGGCCCGACGTCGGGGCCCGTGTTAGAGGTGAGCCTCCATGTGTGGCATTGCCGGCTGGATGGGCCAGATCCACGATGCGTCGGCAATCGCCGAGCAGGTGGCGGGGCGCTTGCGCATGCGGGGCCCCGACCAGTACGCGGCCCGCCACTTCGAAGGCGCCGCGCTGATTCACACACGTCTTTCGATCATTGACCTGTCGCCGACGGGTGCGCAGCCGATGGCCGATCCCGAGGGTCGCGTGTGGGTGGTCTTCAACGGCGAAATCTACAATCACCATGAGCTGCGGAAGGATCTCGAAGCCAAGGGCCATCGATTTCGCGGCCGGTCGGATACGGAAGTGTTGCCAGCGCTGTATCTCGAGTACGGGCCGCGATTCGTCGAACGCCTGCGCGGCATGTTTGCGTTTGCCCTGTACCTGCCGCGCGAGAAGAAAATGTTATTGGCCCGTGATCGATTCGGCATCAAGCCCTTGTTTTACGCGACCGCCCCCAACCTGTTCGCCTTCGCGAGTGAGGTCAACGCCCTGACGGACATCCCCGGATGGGATCGCACGGTCGACCGCCAGGCGGTTTTCGATTTTGCCGCGTTGCTGTTCGTCCCGGCGCCGGCCACCTTCTACAAGAGCGCGCGCGTTCTGGAGCCGGGCGCGTGCCTGGAGGTGTCGTTCGGTGAAGGTGGCGTCGACGTGGTTCACCGTCGCTTCCACAACTGGTCGATCGCGGTCGATGATGGTTTGACGCTGGAACGGGCTGCCGATCTGGTCGAAAAGAAACTGGATCGCGCGGTCAGAAGCCAGCTCGAAAGCGATGTCCCCCTCGGATCGTTGCTAAGCGGCGGCATCGATTCGTCGCTGGTCAGTGCCGCCGCCAGTGGCGCCGGTGGCATGCGATTGCAAACCTTCAATGTGAAATTCCCCGACGTCGACTATGACGAGACCTGGGCCGCCGAAGAGGTGGCCCGCCTGATCGACAGTCAGCACGAGACACTGGACATCGGCGCCATCCGGGGCTCGTGGGAAGACGTGACGGCCTTGTTGCGATACGCCGGCCAGCCATTCGCCGATACGTCCCTGTTCGCCGTCAACGCCATCTGTCGCCAGATGCGCAAGCGGGTGAAGGTGGCGCTGTCCGGGGATGGTGGTGACGAGGCGTACGGTGGCTACCGTTCATTCTGGCAACTGACGCCCATAGCCGCGTTCCAGTCCTTTCCGGCGCCTGCGCGCGCCATGGCGTCGGCCCTGGCGTCGGCGGGGGGGCGCATCGGCGTCGGACCCCGGGCGCTGCCCGACCGTCTGGACGGTCTGCGCGACGCGGACGCGGGTCAGACCACGGCCACGCTTTTGAACTGGGTGCGAGAGGACGAGCATGCTCGATTGTGTGTGGATGCCGATCAGTTGCCGGTGTTGCGGCATTTCGAGGCGCAGTGGCCGCACGATCTGCCGCGACGGGCGTCCCGGGTCGAGCGCCTGTCCGCCCACCTGACCGAGGTCTGGACGAGGCTGATCTTGCCGAACGATTTCCTTTTCAAAGTCGACGCGGCCAGCATGCGGGAAAGCCTCGAAGTGCGCGTGCCGATGCTCGACGAGGATTTGTTCTCCTTTGGTTTGACCCTGCCCCACCGATTGAAGGCGCGCGGGCGTACGCCCAAGATCGTGACCCGCACCGTCGCCGAGCGGCGCCTGGGCAAGGCGATTGCCTGGAAGGAGAAGCTGGGTTTCAGCATGCCCGTCGACCGCTGGGTCGATGACCAGTTTCGGCCGCAGCTTCACGAGGCCTTGTTGGGATCATCGAGCCGCCTGCCGGAATTTTTTGACCCCGTGGTTTACCGGCCCATCGTCGAGGCGTTTTGCGCGCAGACGGCCCTGCCGGACATCTCGCGGCACGGCTTGTACCAGCGCGCCATCATGTTGCTGGCCGTCCACCTGGCGCTGCAAGGCGCGCCGGCCAACGCTAACTAACTAGGACTGGCTTCAGGCCGCGCTGATGGGCTTGCGGCCGCGCGCCTGGATGCCGTTGTAGCCCGGGCGGACATCGACGTCGTCGAGGCCCGCGTCGGCGAACCACTTCCGCACGGTCCGCAGTGTTTGCGGCCGATCGAATGCGGGGGACAGCATATCGAAGGTGTCCAGTTCGGACAGTGTGCGCGCCACGGTGTCGTCCATCGCGTAGCGGCCGCGCGCGTCGGCCACACCCAGCATCCAGGACAGGGATCGACCCCGGCGGCCAATCCGGCCTTGCAGCCAGCCCGTGAACGGATACACCCACGCCACGTGGCGCTTGACCAGGCGGTGAAGAAGTTCGGGCGGCAGGCGGCTGGTGACGGGCCGCAGGTAGTACTTTCCTAGCAGCGCCGACTGCCAGTACAGGCGGTAGACGTCCACCACGATCTCGCCGCCTGGTTTCAGGAAGCGCAGCAGACTTTCGAATGCCCCACGCGGTGACGGACAATGCTGAAGCGCACCGATGCACAGAATCTTGTCGAAAGATTCGTGCGCGTAGGGGGGATCATAGATGTCGGCCTGGGCGAACGAGACATTGGCTGACTTGCCGTTGTTGTCGCGGTTTGCGTCGACCGCCTCGCTGTAATCGAAGGTGCAAATCTGGGCACCCGTCCGGGCCAAGATTTCCGTGAAGCGGCCCATGCCGGATGCGGCCTCTAGAATGGTCTGCCCTTCCATGCGGCGTGGCCAGCCGGTCTCCTCGAACAGACGCCGCTCGCTTTCGCCGCCCCATTCGGTGTGGGAATCGAGCTGTGCCTTGGGGAAGGTCTGCCACTGGTAGCCAAAGCTGCGCGCGTAGTTTTGGCTCGGGACAAAGCGGGGAATGCCCCGGTCGACGGGGAAGACAGCTTGTCCGTCGGTAAGAACGCCCGTGACGACCTGATCGCCGTCGCTTCGGATCTCGCGCAGTTCGAGGGGGGCGGTGGTCTTGGGATGTCGAAAGTACTGGGCCTGGGATCGAAGCAAGAACGGCATTCTCGCTGCGGGCCGGTCGGTGTCAAGCTAGTCCATGTTCAGGCTGCCCGCCGCCGCAAGGTCGATGTGCGTGGTTCCGAAGAAGCCCGAGCCCACGTAGACGTCGTTGCCCGCGAATTCAATGTGTGTGGCATAGCCGAGGGTGCGTTCGAAGTGCAGGCCCTTGGGGGCCGCGGGCGTGCTGACATCAACGACGAGAATTCCGTCACCCGCAAGGTTGGCGAACAGGCGCCCCTGATGAACCCCCATAAGGTCGACGTTGTACATGCGCGTCGACTGATCGTAGACGAGGTTCAGTTTCTTGCCCGCAAGGTCAAACGCCATCAACCGGTCCGACAGGTCCAGTTTGTCCACCGCGGCACCGCCTGCCGGGCTGGCGACGCCCTTTGTTCCCGGGGATACCGCGACGCCGCCGCCGGCAAAGTACGGTCCGGCATAACCCCGGCGGCCGTTGACGAAGATCTTGTCGCCATCGGCCACCAGGCCGGCCAGTTGCAGGTTGTCGAAGATGCGGGCGTCGAGTCGTTCAGCAACGTCGCGGCCGTTGAGCTGTATCTCGCGGAGGAGACTAAGCCGCGTCCAGCTGACCCAGGTGCCCTGTTTCGTCACGGGATCGCTAAGCCAGCGTGAGTCGTAGTCGGACGTCAGCAGCAGACGTTCGTTGTCGGCGCTGCGGAAAGTACGAATCAAATTTCCCGGCACGTTCAGCGCCGAACGTTGCACCCAGGTGTCTCCGTCGAGCTCCCAGCGCGCGGCATAATCCTTCCACTGATAAAAGATGGCGCCGTTGTCGCGTTTGACCTGGCCGCCAAGCTTCCGGTAGCCCAGGTAGAAACCGCGGCCGTCGATGGTGTCGACGGACAGGTTGTTGACGTAGGTGTCCTTCGCGATGGCAAGATTGCGTTCCGTCACCCGTGGCGCAGTGGCGCTGCGTAGGTCGAGGAACAGCAGTTTCCAGCCGCTGGTCGTTCCCATCGGATCCCACCACTGCCGCACGACCACCAAACCGGCGGTGGTGTCGGCCCACGACGTCGCGCCGCCCCAGTAGCCGTTGCCGAACCAGTAACCACCCCAGTAGTCGCCGCAGTAAAAGCGGTAATACGGGAAGGATTCTTGCGGGACATCCACGCGGCCCGCCAGGATGGGTTTGCTTGGATCCGACAGGTCGTAGATGACGGCCTCGGACTTGGGCGGGCCGTATTCGACAGGGACGCCGTTGGGTGACTTCAAGGTGGGCTGCCCGGGCAGGTAGCGGAACACCACCAGCTGGTTGCCGTGCTTGACCGCGCGCTCGACCTGGCCGACCACAAAGGTCGCGATCGGGGCCTTGCCGTCGATGTCGCCGCCGGCGGCCTTCACGCGAAACTCGACCGCGCTGCGCTCGGCGTACCAGTTGTTGTCGGTCCGCGGCTGAACTTCCTCGACTATGAAGTTGCCGAAGCGAAACAGCTCGTTCAGATAAGGCGCCACCTCGACGACGGATTCCAGGCGGGGCGCGTCCAGATTCTGGATGTTAGCCAGCGAAATGTGCGTGTCCGACAGGTTGGCCATCATCCTCTGCTTGGACGTCTGGTGCGTGAACAGGACAGACCTGCGGACCTCGCCGTTCGGGTGGATGAAGGTGCCGTGGTTCTGGATGACCGACTGCTGGGCCGGCTTGCGCGCCGGATCGTACAGGGCCAGATCCCAGCTCATGATGCCGACCGCGGTCTGGTAGTTTTCGTACCACCAGTCCTTGGTCTGGTTGCGCTTCCAGTACGACACCGGGACGGTGATGACGTTCACGTCACCGTCGGACAGCATACCCAGCATCTTGTGCGCCTGATCCAGGTTCCACAGGACTTCCGAGCTGACCCAGTCGGCGTTGTCGATTTTCACGCACTGCCGTTGCACCAGACGGACGTCGGCCAGGCTGACGCGTCGATGATGCTGACCGCGATGTTGTTACGCGCGCCGTTCGCCGCCCGTGTCGTGTCAAAGCCCGTACAAGTGGTGCTGTTGTCGCGCCCCACCGCCAGCAGGAACTTCTTGTCACCAATCAGCCGGAAGACCGTGATGTCGCCCGCCAGGCCGTCCACCGCCGACAGGATCTTCAGGTTCTTCGGATCCCCGATGCCGATGGCGTACAGGGGATCGGTCTGCTGCGCGGTGATGGCGTAGGCAACTTGCCGGTCAGTGTCGAAGGCCGTGCCGCGCACGATTTCATTGGGCTTGCCGAAGTCCAGCCGGCCGACGCGTGCCGGATGGCCGCCGTCGGTGACGTCCCAGGATTCGATCGTGTTTTGTATCTGTTGCTGCCCGGTGCAGTTGGCCGACGACCAGCCCTGGCGCGCGAAGATGCCGAAGTAGGTGCCCGTCTTCGTGACGGGATCGTTGACGTAGGTCTGCTTGAACTGGTCGGTCAATGATCCGGCGGTCTCGAATTTCGTGTGTACGCGGATGGATCCCTTGGGATCGCTGATGTCGACGATGGACACGACCGCCTGCTGGTCACTGTTGTAGTAGCCGCAGTTCGCGCGGCCGGGGACGAAGCCGCCTGAGGCGGAGATGTACCAGTTCTCGACGACCATCAGGGCGTTCGCCGTGGCCGAGATGTAGACGGCGTTGAAGTTGCGGTTGAAGGACGCGCCCGTCACGTTGTCGTAGTAGTTCACGGCGCCGCCCTCGAAGATCTTCAGCTCGCCCGCCTTGCGTGGGTTCTGGCGGTCCGAGACATCGAACGAATAGACGAAGGCCTGGTCCTGGCGTCCGGCATCGGGCTGCTCGTAGCCCCAGCCCCACCAGTAATTCTGGTTCCAGTAGGACACCACGTAGATGGTGTTCTCGACCTTGCGCGAGACGCCCTCGCGCAGCTGGCCGATGATGTCCAGGGTCTTGAGCACCTTCGGGTGCGCCACATCGGCGATGTCGATGGTCACCAGTTGCGAGACGTTGTGCCGCGAGAATTCCAGTTTTCCATTGGTCTCGGTCAGATAAAGCGCGTCGCGAATCAGCGCGTAGATGGTGTTGTCTTCGACGAACATCTCGATCGGGTAGCCGAACACCGGCAGGCGCGACAGACGGGTCGGGTTCTTCGGGTCGGTGACGTCGTAGACGATGAAGCCCTTGTACGTGTTGAAGTAGTACAGGCGGTTGCCGACGACCTTGTAAATGTCGCCCTCCTCGACGTCGGCCGTGCGGCCGGCCGGGGCGGGCGCGGCGGTCTTTGCGCCGTTGTCGGCGCCGGAGACGGTGGGGGCGGGTGCCGCCCCCGTCGCGGTGCCCTGGCTTGCCTCGCCTCGCAGGCGCGGGCCAAAGTTCCCGCCGGGCGCATTCTGGTCTTCAGTCGTGAAGTCGGTCTGGCCTGGATTGGCCGGAGCCGGCTTCACGATGGGCGGTCCCGTGGGGGTGGGGACGCTGGCGGGTGTTCCGGCCGGCGCGCCGCACGCGGTCATGAGGGCCAGGGCGGTCAGGGGCCAGGACAGGACGAGTCTGCGATAAGTCATGGGATCGCCTCCGCGGGGTGCCTAACGCAACCCCCGTGCCGGGTCGTGGTGGCGCCAAATCGGGGCTTTCGTTGGCTGGCCTCTCGAATTTCTGCGGCGGGGCACAGTTTTTCCAAGAAGTCCTAGGGCGACGCTGATCTGTATTCGGTGCCCCTCAACTACAACACCGTGGCGCGCGGCCGCAGGATTTCGAAGCCCTTCGGCGACTGACGTAGCGCCGCGGCGGCGTGGTCACATCTGGTCAGGCGCTGTGATGCCCAGCAGGGCCAGCCCCTGCGCCAGCACACGGGCGGTCAGGTGACACAGGCGCAGACGCGACGTGCGCAGGGGCTCGTCCGCCTTCAACACGGGACAGTGTTCGAAGAATCCCGCGTACGCCGTCGCGACTTCGTATAGGTGCTGGCAAATGCGGTGTGGCTGCAATGATTCGGCCGTCTTGTCGACGGTGGTGACGAAATTCAGCAGCTCCAGCGCCAGGGCCCGCTCGGCGGGCGCTTCGATGCACGGTGGTTCCGTCGTCGAAACGTCATCGGCCCCGGCCTTGCGCAAAATCGACCGGCAGCGCGCGTGCGCATACATCAAATAGGGCGCGGTGTTGCCCTCGAACGCCAGCATGCGGTTCCAGTCAAAGACATAGTCCTTGATTCGATCGTTGCTGAGGTCGGCGTATTTGATGGCGCCAATGCCAACCGACTGCGCGATGCCGGCCTGCGTGGCGGGGTCGAGGTCGGGCGCCTTCGTCTGCACCGCGTGCAAGGCGCGGTCGACGCCTTCGTCGATCAAGGCCGCCAGGCTGACGGATTCACCAGAGCGCGTCTTGAACATCTTCTTGTCGGGGCCAAGGACAGAACCAAAGGCGACGTGTTCCAGGCGCACCGACGGTGGGGCCCAGCCGGCCAGCCGCGCGGTCGCGAAAACCATGGCCAGATGCTGGCTTTGCGGGGCGCCCACGACGTAGATCAAACGCTGCGCCCCCAGCGCCTGGACGCGGTGTCGCAGCGCCGTCAGATCCGTCGTCGCGTATCCGTAACCGCCGTCCTGCTTGCGGACGATCAAGGGAACGGGCTCGTTTTCGCGGCCGGTGAAGTTGGGCAGGAATACGCACATGGCCCCTTCGCTGGGACGGGCGAGGCCGGCCTGCTCCAGTTCGGCCACCAGTCCGGGCAGGGCATCGTTGTAGCGGCTTTCGCCAGCAACGTCCGTGGGTCGCAGCGACACGCCCAGCTTGTCGTACAGGCCCGTGAAGTGCTGCACCGACACGTCGATCAGCCGCCGCCACAGCGTCAGGGTTTCTGCATCGCCCGCCTGCAACAGCACCACACGCCCGCGCGCGCGTTCAGCAAAGGCAGCGTCACCGTCGAATTTTGCGCGCGCAATCTTGTAGAAGCTGACCAGTTCGCGGAGGCTGGCCTCGCCCCCGGCCGCGCGCTCGTCCAGCATGTGTTCGATCAACATGCCGAAGGGCGTGCCCCAGTCGCCGATGTGGTTCTGGCGAATGACCTTGTGCCCCTGGAATTCCAGAACGCGCGCAAGACAGTCACCGATGATGGTGCTGCGCAGATGCCCGACGTGCATTTCCTTGGCGACGTTCGGGCTGGAATAGTCGACGATCACCGTCTGCGGCGCGGCGGCCTCGGGCAAGCCCAGGCGTGCATCCGCCCGCATCTGCCCCAGTTGCGCGCCCAGGTAATCCGCCTGCAGCGTCAGATTGATGAAGCCCGGGCCTGACAGCGCGGCCGTCGCGATCACGTCGTCAGCGGGCAATTTGTCGACGAGGGCGCAGGCGATCTCGCGCGGATTCTTCTTCAGGCGCCGGCCAAGCGCCATCGCGATGTCGGCCTGATAATCCGCGTGGGCCGACCGGTGAATCGCCGGATCCTGGGCGGCGGCTTCGTCACCAAAGGCGGCGCGCGCGGCGTCCTCGATGCGCTGGCGAAGGGAAACAAGGGGATCAATCATGGTCAAGGCCGACTTTTGAACCAAAGATTCCTACCACGGCAGCCTCGGAGGTGGGGCCAGGGAGGTGGGGCCAGGCAGCGAACGGGTCTACAATCGGGCGGCCCCATGCGCGCCAGATCCCCGCAGGCCAGGCGGATTTTCCTGCAGCTGTCGCGCCGCTGGGTCATCGCCCTGCTGATAGCGCTGCCGCTGGTGGCGTTCTGGCCATCGCTGATGGGCAATTTTGTCGAGTGGGACGACCGCGAGAACTTTCTCGGTAACCAAGGGTTTCGGGGTCTCGGCTGGGCGAACATTCGCTGGGCGTTCACAGCCCACCAGCTGGGCGTCTTTCAGCCCCTGTCCTGGCTGCTGCTGGAGGCCGAGTACTGTCTGTGGGCGCTGCAGCCAATCGCCTATCACGCTGTCAGCCTGGCCCTGCACGCAGTCAATGCGTGGCTGCTGTTCGGGCTGGTGCAGCGCTTGCTAGAACACGGCCGCCCGCAGGGCCAGCCGACCGCGGCCGCCGACACGTCCCTGGCCGCCGGCGCCGCGACGCTGCTGTTCGCGATTCATCCGTTGCGCGTGGAAACCGTCGCGTGGATCTCGTGTCAGCCCTACGAGCTTTCGTTCTTGTTCTCGTTTCTGTCGCTGCGGGCGTACTTGCGGTGGCAAGGCGACGGCGCCGCATCCGGCGCGCGCTGGGGCGGGCTGACTTTTCTGTGCGTTGTTTCGGCGATGGCGTCGAAGGCGGTGGCGGTGACCTTGCCGCTACTGTTCCTCGTTCTTGACGCGTATCCGTTGCGCCGCTTGCGGCGGGACGGCGGCACGGTGGCGCGGGTGCTGAAAGAAAAGGCGGCATTCTTTGCGGCCGCGGGATTCTTTGCCTACCAGGCCCTGCGGGCCAGGGGCGACGGGGTGGTTCCGCTGGCCAGTGACGGTGTCAGTCAGCGTCTGGCGCAGGCCGCGTATGGAACGCTTTTCTATCTGGGTAAGACGATTCTACCCGTCAGACTGTCGCCCTACTATCCGCTTTCGTCGGGGATCAGCCTGGCGCAGCCGGCGTACCTGGCCTGTGGGGTGGCGCTGGTCGGGATCACGGCCGCGGTGCTTCGGTGGGGACGCCGTTGGCATCCATTGGAATGCCGTCCGCGCCCGGGAACGTGCCGAAGTAGTGATCGAAAGACCGATTTTCCTGCATGATGATGACGACGTGCTGAATCTTG
>JANXXE010000025.1 GCA_025350815.1 Myxococcales bacterium
GCAGCGTCCCCTGCGCCAGGGGCCACAGGCCCCGGTGGGGTCCGGGGCGAGGCCCCGAATTTCCCGACACGCACTATAATAGCCTCGTATCTTCCCGGGTGACGCCGCGGGTACCCCTTCCCTCCCAAAACCGGGGACAGCTGGGACACCAGAGGCGGGACCTACGTATCCACTGTATTTTCCATGAGTATTTGCCCGCCGGGCTGGCGGCGCGATTCGCGACGGCCGCAAACTCCCGCTGCCGCTTCCTCTCATTGCCGACCGCGCTCTGCTGCCGTCGCCGCTCAGCCTGCTCGAGGGCGAAGCGGTCGAGGAATGCCTGGACCGGTCAGCGGCGCCGCCGCACCCTGGTCGCCGATTCCTTCATCCCCTACAAGGCGGTGTCGATCGAGGGAGGGGCTACTTCAGGTTCTTCTTGAAGAAGTCCATGGTGCGCTGCCAGGCCAGCGCTGCGGCCGCCTTGTCGTAGCGAGGCGTGGTGTCGTTGTTGAACCCGTGCTGCGTGCCCGGGTACTTGAACATCTCGTACTGCACCTTGTGGGCCTTCAGCGCCGCCTCGTAGCCGGCGGCGCCGGCGTTGATCCGGTCGTCGTTCTCGGCGTAGTTGATAAGCAGCGGCGCCTTGATCTTGGCGACGTCCTCGTCCTTGGGGGCCGTGCCGTAGAAGGGGACGGCGGCCTTCAGGTCGGGGACGCGGGTGGCCAGGAAGTTGGCGACGCCGCCGCCGTAGCAGAAGCCGACCACGCCCACCTTGCCGTTGCCGTCGGGGCGCTTCTTCAGCCATCCCACCGCGGCCACGAAGTCCTCGCGCGTCTTGGTTTGGTCCAGCTTGCCGAACAGCGCGCGTGCCTTGTCCTCGTCGCCGGGGTAGCCGCCCAGCGGCGCCAGAGCGTCGGCGGCGAAGGCGATGAAGCCCTCGAGGGCGATGCGGCGGGCGATGTCCTCGATGTGCGGGTTCAGGCCGCGGTTCTCGTGCACCACCAGCACCAGCGGCAGCTTGCCCTTGGTATTCGCGGGTTTCACCAGGTAGCCCTTGGCCTTGCCGGTGCCGGCGGGCGAGTCGTACTCGACCGTCTCACTTTTCAGTCGCTTGTCGTCCTTCGGCACCTGCTGGGCCTCGGCGAAGCGCGGGTTCAGCGCGTTCAGCAGCATGGCCGCCGTCATCCCGCCCACGGCGAAGCGGGCGGCCTGGTCCAGGAACCCGCGGCGGTCGATGGCCCCGTGCACGTACTTGTCGAACAGGTTCAGCAGCTCTTGATCGAAGTCATGCGCCGTCTTGTCCATGTGGCCCCTCCGGGGCCGGGACTATAACAGCGTCAAGGCTTGCACAGCGGATCCAGCGTGCAGTCCAGCCAGGCGGTGCGGGCGCGGATGACGTCCTTCAGATAGGTGATCTCGGTGTCGTACGTCGGGCCGTGGTTCGGGTTGATGGATTCGATCATCGTTTCTGCGCGGCGGCGAAGTGCTTCACCCAGGCGTCGATGTGGGCCAGGATCTGCTCGTTGGCGAAGGGGTGATCGTCGTCCTGGCGCGGATCCTGGAGGAAAAGGGCCATCTGCGGCACGAGACCGAAGGGAACCGCTACGTGTACGTTCCGATGGTTTCGGCGGAGAAGGCCAAGGTATCGGCGTTGCGCGACGCAGGGAAATTCGCAATCGCTGCCCGCGCGGACTCTCTCCGGACGGCGCGGGCCGTGGAGGAAGAAGGAAATCCGCCTTTTCTCGGTACGGCCACATGATGGTCCGATTTTGGGGATCCACTTCAGGGTTTGTTCGGATCCACCTTGAGCAGCTTGATGGTCCCGAGGTCCATGCGGCCGTCCCTGACCGGCGCCGGCGGTGCCATGGTTGAGATGTGTGTCTGCTGCTCGGAATCTACGGACACAGCTGGCAGGGGATCGGCGGGCACGCCGTGCAGCTCAAAGCCGCCCGTGGCGTCGGTAGTCACCCGAGGGGGCAGAGGTGTCCGCGACCGAACCTGAACGGTCACCCCTGGCAGGGGTTGCCCGCTTTCGTACTCGATTACGCGACCGATGATCGTTAGCCCCTCGGAGAGGACGAAGTCGTGGGCCGTATTTCCCGTCACGGACAGTTTCGAAACTTCCGGCACGTGCCCGTCGGCCCAAACCATCGCCGTGTAGTCATCGGCAAGAATGCCCTCGATCGTGTACCGGCCGCTCGGGTCTGAAAGCACCCCGAGGGACGTCCTCGGTCCATTGGCGCCGCGCCGCCTGGGCCAGACGTTCAGCCGAGCACCTGCGATCGGTGTCCCGCGGACAGACTTTACCGTTCCCTTGATGGTCAGTCCTGGCGAGATCGCCACCTCGACGTTCTCCACCTGGCCGGTGGACACGACATCTGTGGGCTTGCCGATCGTCCCCGCCATGCTGCCCTTGCGCGCGGAGACCAGATAGCTGCCTGCGGGGAGCGTCGTGAACCGGAAGCTACCGGTTTCGTCGGTGATAGCGGCTTCGATCAAAGACAGCCCATCCGGTTCCGGCAGATCGGCGTGCACTTCGGCGCCAGGCACAGGGTCTCCGCCTGCAGCGGTGACGACCCGGCCGGAGATTCGGGCCGCGGGTTCGAGACAGAAGTCCTGCCCTCTTTCTTCTCTGACGGCCACGCTCTCGCGGTGAGGGGCGTATCCGTCGTAAAGGGCGAGGATCACATAAAGACCCCTCGGTAGTGGAAGGTTGTAACCGCCATCCTGGTCCGCCACCGCCTGGAACGTCGTCGGCTCCGCCACGTCGAGCCGGCTGAGATCCGCCTCGGCCGTGGCTCGTATGCGGGCGCCGGGAATCGGTCCCCGTCGGCATTCGAACACCCGACCCGACACAGTGACGTCGCCGGCCCGCGGGCGCGCCTGTCCACCGGCATCAGGCAGTTGGGCCTGGGCTCCTGCCCAGCGGGGAGGCGCAACGACGGGAGCCGGCGAGGCGTGGCGTTCGGCGACGGGGGCTCGTTCGTCGTTACCCTGTCGCTGGGCTCTCTCCCCCCTGCCCGCTCGAAACCAGAGGAATCCGCCAACGCCCACGAGGATGAGGAAGAGGAGAAGAAGACGTCTGCCGCGAGGGCCTCGACCACCACCGCCTCCGGCGCTATCCACGGAGCGTACCGGTGGGCGGCGATGAGGGCGGACAGACATGAGGAGGTTCCCTTGAAGAACCCGCGCAAGCTGGGAACGGGGCTCCACGCCAAGCGGACCGTGCCCACCAGCAGGTCGGCCCAAGCGGACGCGACCGTCGCAGCCGTTGTCGGACCGAGGCCGCCACATCCCTGGTCTGACCCGCCGTCATGACGTGATCGCCTCTAGGTAGGGTCTGATCACGCTTCCCACGTGTACCGAGTCCGCCGCACGCACGAGATCGTCAATGGACCGTCGGGCGCGGCGATACTCGCGCAGCGCTTCGAGCGCGACGTCGAGACCGATCTTGTTCCGATACTTGAAGCAATCGGCAACCGTGCGGGACGCCGAGGTGATCCGGACGGGGACCCCTTCGAGCGTTTTGGTTCCGCGAACCGCACGATCCGGATGGGATGCCCACCGCCACTTGGCTTGTGAGCCTTGCGCCCGACCGCCATCCACACCTCGAACGGGGCCCGCGTGCCGATGTGGTGGAACCGAAGGGCGGACAGAAGGCAGACAACCCCGTTCGGGACCAGTGCCGCCATCACCGCCAGACCGTGGTTCTCGGTCGGCTGGAAGTCGGGGAATGCGTAGAGGCCACGTCCCAGCTGTTGCAGCTTGCCAGCGACCAGCATTCTTCGGAGGGCAACGCGAGAGAGTCCCCGTTCTTCCAGGTCACGGGCGCGGACCATGCCCGTCTGTGGCCGTCTGGCCGGTGCGCGCCTGTTGTTACGTTTCGTCGGCATGTGGCCCTTGTAGCCGATGTATTGTTACGCCTCCGAAGCCACGGGGCGAGCGGAACCGGCTCCTTCGGGTCAGCGACGTCGCCGAGCACCTCGGCGTGTCCACGGCGACCGTGTATACGCTCTGCAAACGGGGCGAGCTGCCGCACGTCCGGATCATCGACTCGATCCGGATCCGGCCGGGCGACCTCGATGCGTTTCTCGCCACCCGCGGCGGGTAAGGGGATGGGCCGCGAAAGTCCAACAGGCTGTTGGACATTTGGCGACATCGTTTCCAGACTCGGGGTCATCCGCGCGAGCGCTGCCGGGTCCTCACCGGGACACCCTGGCTGCTGGCACTCTTGCGGGCGGGCGCCCGCGACGCCTTCGGTCCAAGCGCCATGAAGATGATGCGGTAATCGAGCCGTCGGGCGATCGTCTGGAGAGTTCGGAAGGTGGGATTCGCGGTGCCCCGCTCGATGTCCGAGATCTCACTCTGGTGGACACCGCACTTCTTGGCCAACTCCTGCTGGGACAGCCCCTTGGCCTTGCGAGCCGCCGCCATTTCTCTCGCCAGACGGAAGTACTCGCGAAAGGTCTCCAACTCTTCCACGGCTTCGGGTCCTTCGGCCTTCGCCTCGGCTGCGAGGCCCGTCATGAAATCGCTGAACTTGCGCTTGCCCATTCATGAATCCTATGGGTTATATCCTATATAATCAAGGAACGGTTTTCTTGCCCTTGCGTGAACCGGACCGCGTCACTCGCTGTCTCGCCGTCCACGTCCTGAGGCGCTCTCGGGCAATCGTGATCTGGGCCGTTTGATGGCGGGCTCCGGGCCGCTCGCCCTTGTCGTATCCGCCCACCAGCAGGATGATCTTGTTGCCATGGGCATGACAGAAAACCCGGAGCAGGATCCTCTCACCGGTGCCCTTGTCTCTCGCCCTGGGCTTCTTCCCCTTGCGCGCGAGAATCTGTTCGACATCTTGGTCGAGACGAAACTCGAACAATCCGCCTCCCAGCGCCCGGCCGAAATTCCCCTCCACCACCTGCGGCCCCAACTCCTGCAGAATCTCGTTCATGGCGGTTCCCATCGCCCGCCGCTTCCGAGGCGTCATCTCCTCCTGCAGCCAGCGAAGGACCGGCGCAGTGCCGTCATCCTCCTCGTACCATTCCAGGGTGTACGGCGGCTTCACCATCGTCTCAGCCGGTTCCCCGCCCACCGGGACCACTGTCGCGCAGGTTGCGTTCCGCGTGGGTGAGGATCTCGACGAAGCTTTCCAGGATGGCGTCGCTGCCGATGGTGCCGTGGGTGCGCTGGACGATTTCCTTGGTCAGCAACGCCAGCAGGTAGCGAAACCGTGTTCGCCCGTCGGCGTTGGAGGCCAGATAGTCCGGGTGGCTGGCATTGACCTGCCAGCGCTCGCCATCGAACCGGCTGCGCCACAGCCCGTTGGCATCGTCGACCAGCTCCGGGTCGGGAATGCCGAAGCCGCTCTTGTCCTCCGCGGGGCGCTCGTCGGCAATGATCACAGCGGCCTCGGCATCGGCCGTGCGCTCGCCCTGGCACGCAAACACGCGTAGGCGCCCCGCCAGCCCCGGTCGGGCATCCGCCGCGGCTCGCAGCGCCGGCCGCGCCCCTTCGCCCACCACGGACAGGCGATCGTTTCCCTCGACGGACCAGACGAACGAGACATCCCCGACGATCCGCCGGCCGTCTTGATCCGCCGGAATCGCCGTTACCCGACGCTCGCCGCCCGGAGACACGGACAAGTCCTGACCGGCGATACGAACGGCGGTCAATGGCCCAGGCGGGAACAGCGCCAGCGGCTCGCCGGGCGGTGCTTCCGACTCACCCGCTGCATCGTCATCCGCTCCGGTCGTGGCCTCGTCCGGCGAGATCTCCAGCGGACCGCCCGGCATCTGGGCGGCGCGCACCTCGGCGCCATCCGGCACGCGGGGCAGTTCGTATTGCGGCAGGCGACTGCGCAACCCCCGCAGGGCCCGCTTCAGATCGTGCATGACCTGCCGGCCCGCAGCGGCGCCACGCTGACGATCGAACCGCCCCAGTTCGGCCTCGACCGCCGGCCGCAGCCCCTCCAGCGCCCGGACGAAGGCCTCGGCCGCCGCGTCCGGGATCACGCCGCGCCGGGTGCTGGGCGCCACGTTGAAACCGGGAAAGTCGATGAGGCCGCCCAGCAGGCACCCCACCCAGGGTGGCCCGCCCAGCCCCAGCGCGCGCAACTCGGCGATGTCGTCCGCCACCAGACTGCCGGCGCAACTGACCTGGATAGCCGGCGGATTGTCGGCTCCGCGCACCAGGTACAGTTCGACCCGGGCCTTCGGATGGCCGGGGATCTCCAGTTCGGCCGGCAGGTCCAGGGGCTCGCCCGTGAATCGGCGCGGGACCACCTGGAAGAACCGCTGCGCCGTCCCCCGCGCCACCAGGTCGTGAACCTCGACGCTGATGCCGCTTGCCAGTAGGGGACCGCGCAACTCAGCCGCCAGGTAATCCGTCAGCCGCCGCCCCACCAGCACACGCGCCGCCGATTCGTGCAGTTCGGAGATCACGATCTCGGTGTAAGTGTCATCCCCGCCGATGGCGGCCGGCAGCCGCACCAGCTCGGCCTTCTCGCGATCTTCCACCAGCCGCAGGGCGACGATGGGCGAACCCTTCACGCGCGAGCGGATCTCCATGCGGTGCCCGATGGACCAGAACCCCAGCAAGCCGATGCCGTACTTGCCAGTGACCACCTGTTCTTGCCGCTCGCGCGGGGACAAGCCGCGTTTGCGCGAGTGCCCGATGTTGCTGGCAATCGCCCGCAACGCATCTTCCCGTTCCAGTTCCGGCAAGATCCCGACGCCATCGTCACGGATGACCAGCGCCGGCCCGCCCCGCCACCGCCGCCGTTCCAGCCGCACCACCCGAGCGTCGGCATCAATCGAGTTCTGCACCAACTCGGCCACCGCCTTGCGCGGATCGCTCTGGCTGCGCGCCAGCCAGCGGATGAGATCAAACGGATCCGCAGGCTTGAGCCGGACGGTCTGGGCGGACGGCGGGGCCACCGCGTGGATCTAGCCGGAAACGGGGAAAAAGGGGAGGGACCGGGGATCTCATCCCTCTACGCGGCGCGCGCCCTTGAGCACGAACCGGTCGGCGTGCCGTGACTGGCCCAGACGGTACAGCAGGCGCTCGAGACCATAGCGAAGAAGGACGAAGGTGAAGTCGCAGCGCTTCGAGCGCGACGTCGAGACCGATCTTGTTCCGATACTTGAAGCAATCGGCAACCGTGCGGGATGCCGAGGTGATCGGGACTGGGACCCCTTCGAGCGTTTTGGTTTCGACCCCGTCCACAAGCGCTTGTTCCGCGAACCGCACGATCCGGATGGGATGCCCACCGCCACTTGGCTTGTGAGCCTTGCGCCCGATCGCCATCCACACCTCGAACGGGGCCCGCGTGCCGATGTGGTGGAACCGAAGGGCGGACAGAAGGCAGACAACCCCGTTCAGGCCCAGTGCCGCCATCACCGCCAGACCGTGGTTCTCGGTCGGTGGGCAAATAGATGGCCGGTCCTCACCTCACTTTGGTACCGACAACTGCATCTCGGATGCCGCCCGGCGAATCTGGTCCTCACAGCCAAGCGTGCTGGCGGGGAGGTAGGTGGTTCGGTACTTCACGAACCAGCGACCGCGCTGGAAAATCGAGACGCCTTCAAACGCCTCGTAGCCTTGGACGACATTCAGGTACCCCGCGTGTAGGCCCTGGCCGCCGTGGTTCGCGTCCAGCGGCAGGGTGCGGTCTGCTGGACGAGCATCGGGATTTGCCCTCACCAGCTCACTGCGAATGGCCTCCAGGTGTTGCGCCAGCGGCTCGGTCGCCGGGTAGACGTAGACGGTCAAGTTGTACGTGCACCGGGGCTCTGACGAGAGGGTTTGCCCCTGGTAGTTGATCCCGACGTCGTTCGTTCGCTCGTCATAGATTCGCACCGACGCGCGATCGATCGCGCCCACGGACGCGGGAAACCGCATGCCCGCATCCGCGTGGACCAGGACATCGTTGTTGGCGGCGTCCTTCCCGACCGACCAGGGGGCGCGGCGAAAGAAGGCCAGCGGCGCATCGGAGCTCTTTGCCTCCACCGGACGCGCGGTGCCAGAACCCGCGGCCGTCGTCGCGCACCCCGCACCAAGGACCAGCATCAACACCGCTGCGCGCTCGATCTTCATGAACATCGGACACCCAACCTTCCCGCAGGATCCAAGATTCCTACGACGCCGCTGCCTGACCGTCGAGGGAAAGGTTAGGTCAAATCAGGCGGATGCGGGCGAGGTGGCGGCGTAGGCCAACCCGATGTTCTCCGCGCTGGGCGCCCCCGCGGTCGAATCCTGATCGGCGGGTTTTGAACTGAGGTGCAGCCCACCACCACCCGGGCGTCGCAAAAACCCTGTCGGTGAACACCCAGGATCAACAGTAAATTCGCAAATAAGCTGTCTCATTCTTGTTGGCAATTTCCGCGGGAAGGTCACGCCCCATGGCAGCGCTTGAACTTCTTGCCGCTGCCGCAGGGACAGGGGGCGTTCCGCTCAGGCCGGGGCGCCGCGCGCACCGGGGCGATGGCCGGTGACTGACCGTCGACGAAGTACCAACGGCCGTCGATCTTGCGAAAACGCGAGAGCTCCCGGTGGGCATGGTCGCGCCCCTCGGCGTGGTAGCGGGCGACGAACTCGACCGTGCCCTCGTCGTCGCCGGCGCCGCCCGCCTGGGCGTTCAGAATCGTCAGGCCCTGCCAGGTTGACCGGCGCGCCCACGCCTCGATACCCGCGCGATCGACGGTGTCGCGGGTGTCGGGATGGTGGGTGGCAATGATGTGTTCGATGTTGCCGCGCACGTGGGCGGTGTAGCGCGAACGCATCAACGCCTGGGCCGTCGGTGCCGGCGCGCCGGCCAGCAGGGGGCCGCAGCAGCGCTCGAAGGCCAGGTCGCTTCCGCAGGGGCAGGTCACGGGCGGCCATCCTACCCGTTGGGGCCCGATCGGCCCGCATGTCGGGCGACGCGACACGGACATTCCCGTCAGCTTTCCGGGCCCCGCATCGGCCGGCCGGCCCGCCGTTCCGCGGATTCCGCGCCTTTACCGTCTGGCACGCACCGTGCTACGCCGAAGCGCATGAAAAGAATACTCGGGTTGGCGTTGGCAACGCTTCTGGTGTCCCTGCCCGGGCTGTGGCGCCCACGGCCGGCAGCCGCCTGCGGGGGGTTCTTTTGCCAGCAGGTCCCGATCGATCAATCGGGCGAGTACATCCTGTTTTCGATCGACGGCAACGGCGTACGCGCGTACATCCAGATCCAGTACCAGGGGGCAGCGGCGGACTTCGCCTGGGTCGTGCCGGTAAGCACGGTCCCGCGCAAGGTCAGCGTCGGTGTGCAGCAGGTCTTCACCACCTTGATGAACGGCACGGTGCCGCAATACCGGATCAACTGGACCTATACCGGCGGCACGTGCGGGGGCCTGCTGTTTCCCACGGGCGGCAGCACACAGGACGCCGCTGCCTCGGCCGACGCCGGTGGTGTCAACGTGATCGACAAGGGCGAGGTGGGGCCCTACAACTACGTCGTCGTGTCGGCGGCCGAGTCCGCCAAACTGACCAAGTGGCTGAACGACAACGGCTTCGCGCAGCCGGCCTCGGCGCAGGCCGCCCTCGACCACTACGTGAAGCAGAACTTCGTCTTCGTGGCCATCAAGCTGAAGCGTGACGCCCAGGTCGGCGACATCCAGCCGCTGGTGCTGGACATGGGACAGCAAGAAGCGTGCGTGCCGCTGGTGCTGACCCGCATCGCTGCCATCCCCGACATGCCCATCTACGCCATGGTGCTGGGCAAATACCGCGCGGTGCCGCGCAATTGGTTCCAGGTCGAGGTCAACCCGCTGCGCATCGACTGGTTCCGGAACGGCAGCAACTACCGCCAGCTGGTCACCGACGCCATCAACGAAGCGGAAGGCCGCGCCTTCGTCACCGAATACGCCGGCGACACCACCCGCTTCAAGGGCAGCCTGTGGTCACCGGGCCGCTATGACCTGACGAAGCTGGCCGGCATCACCAGCCCGGCCCAGTTCGTGTCGATCATGTTGCAGCTGGGTTTGCCGCGCGATCCCATCATTCAATCGCTGCTGCGCAAGTACATCCCCATGCCCCAGGCGGTGCGCGACCGGGGCATTTCCGAAGCCCAGTTCTACAACAGCCTGTCCACCTTCCAGACCGACCTGGCCAAGCAGCCGTTCGACGGGCCGGGGTTCATGAAGGAACTCAGCGACCGAATCGTCACGCCGCTGCAGGAAGCGCAGGCGATGATCGACGGCCAGCCGACCCTCACGCGTCTGTTCACCACGGTGTCGCCCGACGAGATGACCCGCGATCCGCTGTTCGACTTCAACCCCGACCTCAAACCGGTCAGCAACATCCACACGGCCCAGGGCACCGGGACGTGCGGCACTGACGGCCGCGTGTCGAACGCCACGTTGACCTTCGAGGGCGGCGAAAAGGTGACCATCGCCGAGTCGTTCTTGCCGTACCAGCCACCGGTGACGCTGGCCTTCGCCCAGGGCCAGCCGGCCGCGGCCCGCGTGCAACTGATCGGGCCGACGGGCGCCCCCATCAACATCACCCGCGCGCGCATCAAGGTCTACGATCAGCGGCTGGACACGATGGATGTGGCAGCGGTGCGCGCCCTGGCCAAGGCGGAAGAACAGCCCGAGCCCACGGTGAACAAGGACGGCGGTACGGTCGATGCCGCCGCGGACGGCCTCACCTTGGGGGAAGCCGGCGGACCCGTTCCCGCGGGAGGCGCCGACAAATCCAGCGGCTGCAGCTGCACTGTCGGGCGTGGCAGCGACGGGGGCGGGTCGTTCCTTCTGCTGGTGGGATTGCTGGCCCTGGTCCGGGCCCGCCGCCGCGCGTGAATCCGCGCCGTTTCGGCGACGGGACGACGC
Source organism: Myxococcales bacterium (assembly GCA_025350815.1). Taxonomy (GTDB): domain Bacteria; phylum Myxococcota_A; class Polyangia; order Fen-1088; family Fen-1088; genus JANXXE01. The sequence continues at coordinate 10,830 of JANXXE010000025.1, forward strand.
CACGCCGATGTTCACCGTTCCACGATGTCGAACTGGACGGCTAGCTCCCGCAGCATGACGAAGGTGTCCTTGAACTTCACGTTGAACTGCTCACAGACGTCGGGCAGGAGCACCCGGTTTCGGGATTCCGGGCGAGGCTGCTCGTTCGTCACGACCACCGTGCCGTGGACCATCGAGTAGGCGACCAGCCAGCCGTCCGCTTCAGTCGCGAACTTCGCCTTGGCGCGGTCGAAGTACCGAGGGCTCTGCTGGACCCAGAGCATGACGTCGGCGAAGGCCGCGCTCACCTGGCTCGAGTAGGAATCGTGGAAGAATCCGTTCGGGACCTCCTTCTTCACCCATTTGACGAGGTCCTCCTCCTTGCTGCCCGAAAGGAGCTCGGCCTTGATGCGGTCGATGCTTCGAACGCGGCCCCGCGCATGCGTCTGGAGCAGTCCCTTCCAGAATCCAGGACAGATGTCGAAGGCCTAGTAGGCGTTCTTCGCCGCAATGAACACGTCGGAGTCCAAGACGAACGGGGCAGGAGTGGAAGGGGCGGTCATGGCAAAGCGACGCCCAGCCGGCGCGCGTATTTTTGGAAGGCCCCGCCTCGCAGCCCGGTCAGGTCGTAGGCTTCCTTGAAGCTCACGCGGCCCTCCAGTGCCGCCCGCATCACGCTGGTAGCGAACACGGCGCCGACTCGAGTGTTCTGGTTGTTGTAGAAGTCGCCTCCGCCTGCCGGTTTGACTCGCTGCCGTTCGCGCTTCGTGTATGCCTGGTAGAAGTCGAAGAACGTGTCGCGGTTCACCAGATGCAGATCCATCGCGCGCCGGCCGGCCACGATCGGGCTGACCTTGAATCGCCGGGCGATCTGCTCGAACGCGTCCGGCGCGCCCTTCACGGCCCGCCAGCGCTCCTTGAGCTCGCGGGCCGGAACGAGAAACTCGGCGGCGGCCTGATCGCAGAAGCTCTCGACTCGGGTATCACCGGGAAAGATCCCGTCGAAACCAGACAAGCCCTCCCCTTCGGGCCCCAACCAGACGTGCGCAAGCTCGTGGGCCAATGTGAACAGCTGCGCCGATTTCGCGTCCGCCCCGTTGACGAAGACGAGAGGCGCCTGAGGATCGGTCAGCGCGAACCCTCGAAATTCCGCCACATCGAGCTTGCGGTGCGTGTTGTTGCCGACGACACCGTTGATCACGGTCATGACGCCAAGTCCTTCGATGCGACGGCGGAGCTCACTGACCGCTTCTTCCCAATTCGCGACTTGCGCGGCCCAGTCGTCGGCGATGCCCACCGTGCGGCGCATCTCCTGTCCGACCGCTGCGGGGTCGTCGGACAGGCGGGCGCTGCCCACGAACTCGAGCGGGCCGGCCTCGCACTCCGCGCGCTCCTCGCGCCACCAATCCTGGCGGCGCTGCTGGGCATAGATCGTGTCCAGAAGCTCGGGACTCGGGCGGGATGGCTGGTCCTTCAGTGTTCGAAGGTCGCGGATAGGCAGCTTCTCGTCGGGCGGCGTGGGGAGGAACAAGAACCCCAGCGGCGTGTTGGTGGCCTTCGCGAAGGCTTCGAGCTGCTTCAGCGTCGGCTGCTTGTCCCCCTGCTCCCAGTGCTCGAGCTGGGGGACCCGCTTCCTCAGCGCGTTCTCATCCATGCCCGATCTCTCGCGGGCCCATCGGAGAAGAGCAGGCTGCACGCTGACATGGTTCATCGCAGGCTCGAGAGGAAGCCCGTCGTCGCTTCCTGATTCGTCCATCCTATCGGATCGGCATCGGCTGTCGACATCGGGAACACGGCCGGGATCGGGAACACGGTCGGGACGGACGCTACGCCCACGGCTCCCAGAAATCGGGCAGCTCGTCCTCGGCGCCGGCCCGCTTCAAGGCGTCATACTCAGCACGCGAGATCAGGTGCGTAGTGGAAACAAGCTGAACGTCCTGGCGCGGGCCGCCATCGCGGCCCCGTCGGCAAGGCCCGCAAGGCCTTCGAGGATCTCGCGCAGCTACCCGGGCGTCAGCAAAACAAGATCATTGAGATCGTCGAGGCCTTCGTCGATCAGCCGTTAGCAGAGAAAAACAGAAATTTTGCTACCCATTTGCTACCCGAATTCGAAAAGGCTCGCGCGCCCGCTCGGTTGCTGACGGTGGGCCAGGTGGCGAGCCACCTCGGTGTCTGCACTGCAACCGTGTACAAGTTGTGCGCCAGTGGCCAGCTTACCCACGTTCGGATCTTGAATTCCATTCGGGTGTCCCAACAGGATCTCGACCGGTACGTGAAATCGGTGTCCGGAGTTGTGAAGCGAGCTTGAACCCTGTGTGTGGCACAGGGCCTGAGGGCGTCCCAGGCCTAATGATGCCTACAATCATCAGTAATTTATATATATCAGTGTGTCAGTGATGTATGTATATTACTGATGTATGCGTCCCACGATCAAAGGCGACCACGTCGAGAAACGGCTGGTGGCGGCACTGCGAGCCGTTCTGCCCCGTGCCGCCAAGATCGTGTCACCGAAAGGTGGCTCTGGCGCCGACCTGGTCATCAATGGCTCCCCTGTGCAGCTCAAATGGGCGGGTGAAGGGTGGCTGCGGCAAGTAAAGGCCCTCCTGGGAAGCCAGCGCACGCATCCTGACATCGTCGTTGCCCGGCGGATGTCTCCCGGAGCTCGGGAGATGTTGTCGGAGATGGGGATAGGCTGGCTGGACGAAACGGGTGCCGCCGAGATCGCGATCCCTTCGATGATCGTCTCGCGCACAGGTCACGTGCAGGTCGCTGACAAGCCTTCCCCGCACTGGACAGGGGCGGTCTTCGCTGTCGCGGAAGCGGTGCTTTGCGGGACAAAGCCCACCGTCGCGACCACCCAACAAGCGACGGGCCTCTCAAGCGGAAGCTGCACGACCGCCCTTCGTGTTCTCGTGGACCTGGGCATCCTCAAAGCTGGGGCCTCCCGAGGCAAGGAGTCTGCTCGACAGTTGGTGGATGCGGACCAGTTCATCGAGTCGTACGCATCGGCGGTCGCGGGTGCGAAGACGGGCGTCAGCATGCGAGTGGGAGTCACTTGGAGAGACGCCGTCGCGGGTCTTGCCGAAGCCGGTCGCGCCTGGGACAGGGCCAAAGTTTCCTGGGCGGTCACCGGATCGGCGGCGTCGCTTGTCCTCGCTCCGCTGCTTACCGCCGTGAATTCGGCGGACGTCTACGTGGATGCTGAGACCCCGGCCCAGCTCGAAGCTGTGGCCAGCAAGGCAGATCTGCGGCCGCTTGAAGGTGGCCGTTTGCGACTGCTACGCTTCCCCACCCTGACCACCCACCGGTTGTCCACGCGGGTCGCCGATCTGCAAGTCGCACCATGGCCGCGAGTCTTCGCCGATCTTCGAACAGCAGGTGTCCGTGGCGAGGAAGCCGCCGAGCACCTCCGGGATGTGATCCGTGGACGGTGAGCCTCTTCGTTCCCGCCGAGCGCGGGCTGCGGCGGAGCAGGCCCTTGTCCACGTCGTCCACCACTACGGAGGCCGGCCGGAATTCGTGCTGCTCGGTGGCCTGGTGCCCGAGTTGTTGTGCTCCACGAGCGAGTTCGCGCACGCAGGCACCACCGACGTCGATGTCCAGGTCAATCTCGAGATCGCGTGCGGTGCCGTGAACACGTCGCGGCTCGAACACGCGTTGAGAAACTCACACCCCGCGAGTTCGGCCATCACGGGGCCGCTCCAGGGCTGGTGCACGCGCAGCCACTTTTCGTCCGACAGCCCGTGGCGCCGGCACATGTGGTCGATCCGAAATACCTTCGCCAGCCTCACGAGGATCGTTACCCCAGGCCCTTGCACCGCCCTCTTTTCGAGGGCTTGAAACTGTCGGGGCGACAGGATTCGAACCTGCGACATCCTGCTCCCAAAGCAGGCGCGCTACCAACTGCGCTACGCCCCGGTCTGGAACCCCGAGGGGATCCGGACCGGCGGATACTAGCACCGCAGGGCGGGGGGCGGCCGGGAACTTACTTCTTCTTCGCGGGCGCTGGGGCCGGCGCGGGCGGTGCGACGGGCTTGAAGTCGAATTTGCCCTTCTGCGTGATGTAGACGGCGCAGTCGTCGCTGGGCACGCAGGCCAGGACGTGCTTGAAGCCCGCGGGGATGACGAAGTACGAGCCGGCCGGCAGGGGCTTCGTGTCCGCCTGCACCTTGCCCTCGGGCCACAGCTGCAACTCGCCGCTCATGACGACGCCCTGAATCTCGACGGAATGGCTGTGCACGGCGGTTGTCATCTGCGACGGGAAGCGAAATACGGAACCGTGCGGGCCCTTGTTGCGATCACCCCACAGGGCCGTGACCTTGCCCCCGCGCATACCGGGGTCGGTGGATTCGGACTTCAGATCGGCGGCCGGAACCATGGTCAGGCCGCCGGCGGCTCGGGCCCGCTGCACCACGAAGCCCGTTGCTGCAATAGCCACCGCCAACACCAAACAACCACGCGTCTTCTTCATCCGTCGACGTTACGGCCACGGTCGGCGGCGATCAAGATCCTGCAAGGTCCGCTGCAAAGTCCGCCGCAAGGTCCGCTGCTACAATGGGCCCGATGGTCGCAATCATGGTGCACGGGGGCGCGGGCGAGCGGACGGATGACGACGACCCGGAACGCTGCGCAGCCGGGTGTCTGGTAGCGGCGCGCGCTGGCCACCGGGTGCTGGCGGGCGGGGGCTCGGCCGTCGACGCCGTGTCTGCCGCGGTGGCGATTCTCGAGGACGATCCGCAATTCAATGCCGGAACCGGCGCCTGCCTGAACGCGGACGGCGAGGTCGAACTGGATGCCTCCTTGATGATGGGCCAGTCGCTGGCGGCCGGTTCTGTGGCAGGCGTACGGGGCGTGAAGAACCCCATCGTTCTGGCGCGGGCGGTGATGGAACGAACGCCTCACGTCCTTCTGGTGGGCGATGGTGCGCAGCAACTGGCACAGCAGATGGGCGTGCCGACCTGCGATCCCGCGGCGCTAATCACCGACGGTGCGCGCCGGCGGTGGGCCGCACACCAGGCCGTCGCGCGGGCTGCCGGACACGGCACCGTCGGGGCGGTGGCGCGGGATGCGCAGGGGCATGTGGCCGCGGCAACTTCGACGGGCGGCATGGTGGGCAAGCGCGCTGGGCGCGTGGGTGATTCGCCACTGATCGGCTGCGGCACCTACGCGGACGATCGTTCCGGCGCTGCATCGGCGACCGGACACGGCGAGGCCATCATCAAGGTGGTGCTGGCCAAGCGGGCCTGCGATGCGATGAAGGCAGGGCTGGCGCCCGAGATCGCGGCCCTGGTCGCCCTGAATGATCTCGGTCATATCGACGGCAAGGGCGGACTGATTTTGATCGACCGGCGCGGAAAGTTGGGCTTCGGGTTCAACACGCAACGGATGGCGCGCGCGTGGATCGACGGGGATGGGGCCGAACGCTCGGGCTTCGCGACCTAATATTTAGCGACGGCGCGCGCGGTTCTTGGCGCGCACGCTGCGGGCCATCGCTGGTGGCGCCGGCGGGGCATAGGCGTCGTTGATGGCCAGATATTCTGGCCGGTGGCCGTAGAATATGGGGTCGTACGCGCCCACGAAAACGAAGGCCCCTTCGCGACGTTCGAACCAGAGGGCGGCCACCGGTTCGTACCAATGGGAATGGCGCCCCTTCAGGTAACAAAACAGGGGCACCGATATGTCGGCAAGCAAATCGCTGATTGGGTGCTGGCCGACGTACACGACCTTCGGGCCGGTGAAACCGAAGGGCACCGGATCGCCGACAAAGTAGTACTGGCCCTCGATCTTTCGATACAGCCGTAGGTCGTGCGGTTCGAAGGCATGCACGTGCGGGCTGTTGGTGTTGCAAAACGTCCTGGCGGACAGGGGGTGCCGGGAAATGTACTCGGTGTCCTTCGCATGCGCGGCGCGCGCCAGCAAGGTACAGGCAATGACCGTCGTGAACAGAACGGTGCTGGCTCTCATGCGGCTGGCTTTCATGCGGCTGGCTTTCATGCGGCTCTCCTGCGTGAGAAACGATGAGCGTGGGTCGGAGCGCAGGCTAAGGGGCCGGGCCGGATTAAGCAGTCACTCTAACAGGGCCGCCGTTCATTTAGACAACGAACTTGGCAGCCTTCAGCGCGGCGCCGAGGGCGCTGAATGCCGCCGCGCGGTGCGAGAGAAGATTCTTCGCGTCGACGGAAATCTCGGCCATCGTGCGGCCGAGTGCGGCGAGCCAGAACAGCGGGTCATAGCCAAATCCCCCGTTGCCCCGCGGCGTTTCCAGGATGCGCCCGTCGCAGGCCCCCGTCCGCACCAGTTCCAGGCCACGCGCCGGATCCACGAAGGCCGCGGCGCAGCGGTACCGGGCTTGACGTTCAGCTTCGGGAACACCCCGCAGCGCGGCCAGCAGCTTGGCGTTGTTGCGCCCGTCGTCGCAGGGATCGCCGGCATAGCGCGCGGACCGTACACCCGGTGCCCCGCCAAGCGCGTCCACTTCCAGCCCCGAATCGTCGCCGACAGCGGGCAGCCCGGTCGCCGCGGCGGCCTGGCGGGCCTTGGCCAAGGCGTTTTCCTCGAAGGTTGGCTCGTCCTCGTGCAATTCCGCGCCGGGCGCCAGCGCGTCTACGGGCACCAAGGTCCAGCCGTGCTCGGCCCATAGCAGCGCGATCTCGGCCACCTTGTGCCGGTTGCGGCTGGCCACGACAATGCGCACAGGCGCTAGACCTTCGCGGCGGCCACGGCCTGACGTTGCAGTGTCACCAGTTGCTGGGTGCCAGCCCGCGCCAGCGCCACCATCCTGTCGTAGGCCTCGGCCGAGAAGGGCTCGGCCTCGGCCGTCCCCTGGACCTCGACGAAACGACCGTCGTCGGTCATCACGAAATTGAAATCCACATCCGCGCTGGAATCCTCGGTGTACGCCAGATCCAGGCGCGCCTCGCCCTTCACGATGCCGGTCGAGATGGCCGAGACGACGTGGCGGATGGGATCGTGGGCCAGCTTGTCGCGCTTGACCAAACCGCGCATGGCGATGGCCAGCGCCACCCAGCCGCCCGTGACCGCGGCCGTCCGGGTGCCACCGTCGGCCTGAATGACGTCGCAGTCCACGACTATCTGGCGCGGGCCCATTTTTCGCGTGTCGACCGCCGCGCGCAGGGCGCGGCCAATCAGCCGCTGAATCTCCTGGCCGCGCCCGCCCGCGTTGCGGCCTGACCGGGTGTGCGTCGACCGCGGCAGCATGGCGTATTCGGCGGTGATCCAACCCTTGCCCTGCCCTTCCAAAAAGGGCGGAACCTTGTTCTCGACGCTGGCGGTGCAGATAAGCTTGGTCTCGCCGAATTCGACCAGCACCGAACCTTCCGCGTAGCGGTTGAAGTCAGGCGTGATCTGAACACGCCGCAATTCGTCGGGTCGCCGGCCATCGGGACGCATCGGCGGAGAATCCTTGTGGCTTCCCGCGGTGTCAAGTCACCAGGCGCCGGCTGTGACCCAGTTGTCGGACGCCAGGCACCCGTGCGACGATCTACGCTCGGTTCCCCATGGCAGACGAAGCGGAAGCGCGGCTTGGTTCCCGGCTCGGCAGTTACGTGCTGCGCGAGATCATTGGCAAGGGCGGCATGGGCGTCGTGTACCGGGCGGAACACATCTACATCCAGAAGATGGTCGCGGTGAAGGTGCTTCACGGTCATTACTTCGACCAGCCCGATGCGCGCGAGCGATTCCTGCAGGAGGCCCAGGCGGCCAGCGTCATCGATCACCCGAACATCGTCGGCGTCACCGATTTTGGCGAGGCGCCCGACGGGACGATCTTTCTGGTGATGGCCCACGTCGAGGGCACGCCGCTGGATCGACTGATGCGCTGGGAAGGGCATATCGATCTGTTTCGCAGCCTGGTCATCCTCAACCAGGTGACCCGCGCCTTGATGGCGGCGCACGCCAAGGGCGTGGTCCACCGGGACATGAAGCCGGAAAACATCATGCTGCGTTCAAAGCCCGGCCGACGCGAGATCGTGCGCGAGGTGAGCGACGAACACGGCACGCTGGACTTCGTCGAACCCGAGGGGAATTACGACTTCGTCACCATCCTGGATTTTGGCGCGGCCAAGCTGTTCGACCACGGCCTGCCGCGCGGGGGCCCCGAAAGCAGTCTGGTGATTGGCACACCCGCGTATATGGCGCCCGAGACCGCCAGTGTGGGCCGCGCCGACGCGCGGTCGGATGTGTACGCGGTGGGCGTGATCTTCTACGAGATGCTGACCGGCACCGTTCCCTTCGACGGCGATTCGGCGGTGAATATCATGATGAAGCATGTCCACGAGGCGCCAATCCCGCCGTCGGAGTGCAACCCGCACGTGGAAATCACCGCGGAGGCCGAGCGTGTGATCCTCAAAGCCCTGCACAAAGATCCAGACGACCGCCAGCAAAGCATGGAGGCCCTGCACGCGGACCTGCAGCGCTGCTATGGCAGCGTGCACTTTCGCCGCGCCGACCAGTTGACCCCGGGCGTGTCGGCGGAAACCCTGCGACGCCCTGCCCCGCCCGCGGGTCCGCCCATCCTGCTGACCAACGTGAAGAAGCGACCGGGCGTCGTGCCCACGCCCGCACGGGGAACGGCGGTTGCGACAGCCCCGATACCGCTGGTCACGCGCAAGAAATCGGATCGACACGACACCTTGCCGTTCGGCAACGGTGGGCCCTCGTTGCTGAACGGCGCTGGCCCGGCGAAGCCAAAAGCCTGAAGTGTCTGGCTAGGAGCGTGTTGCGCATAGGGGGCGCCTGACTGGCGCCGCTTGGCTCGGGTCGCCGGGCAGAAAAAAGCGCACGCAGAGGATCGACAGGGGCAGGCAAGTATGATCTTTTAG
>JANXXE010000029.1 GCA_025350815.1 Myxococcales bacterium
CGCCACCCGACAGCTCGCCCGGCCGGTGCTTCAAGCGTTCCGCAAGTCCCACGCGGACCAGCATCGCCTCGGCGCGATCGCTGCACAGCTTGCGCGGCAGGCGGTGGATCATCCCCGGCATCATGACGTTTTCGAGTGCCGTGAACTCGGGCAACAGGTGGTGGAACTGAAAGACGAAACCAATCTGCTGGTTGCGAAACGCCGCCAGCTGCGAGGCCGACAGCGCCGTCAGGTCGGTCCCATCGAACAGGATGTTGCCCTGGGTCGGCACGTCCAGGGTGCCCAGCAGGTGCAACAACGTGGATTTGCCGACGCCCGAGGCCCCCACCACCGACACCAGCTCGCCGGGTCGCAGGTCAAGATCGATGCCCTTGAGCACCGCCAACGTCCGGCCGCCGTGCGTGAAGACCTTGGTCAGACCGCGGACTTCGAGATGAACCCCGCCCCGCGTGGTCGACGCAGCGGGCTTGCTCGGCGCGAGCTGGTCCACCGGGTCCATCGGGTCCGCCAACGTAGCGGCCGGGCCCCCCGGTGTCAATGAACGGACCTCGGCCGCCAGTCCCGCACGCGCGCGCTCATTCGTAGCGCAGTCCAGCGACGGGTCTCAGGCGGGATGCCAGTACGGCGGGGTACAAGGTGGCCAGGCAACACAGCGCCAGGGCCAGGGCCGCCACGGTGCCGATTTCCCCCGCCCGCATCACCACCGGCAGATCGCTGATGTAGTAGACGTCGGTCGGCAGCGGCAGCCCATAGCGCTTGATCAGGACGCAACCCAGAATCCCCGAGGCCACCCCAACGACCAGGCCCAGCAGGCCGATATACAACCCCTCGGCGAAGAAGATTCGCAAGATGGCGCCATCGCCCGCCCCCATCGACTTGAGGATGGCGATTTCCCGACCCTTCTCGGTGACCAGCATGATGAGATTCGAGATGATAGAGAACGAGGCCACCAGCGCGATGAAGGTCAGCACGACGAACATGGCGATCTTTTCGAGCCGCAGGGCCATGAACAGGCCACGGTTCAGCTCTTGCCACGAGCGCACCTCGTAACCCGCCCCAAGCGCCGCCTGGATGCGGGTACCCAGCTGCGGGGCGTCGTCGGGCACCCGCGTGCGCACGTCGATGCCAGTGACCTCGCCCGGCGCGCGAAAGAACTTCTGCGCTTCCGGCAGCGAGATGTACGCCAGCTTCGAGTCGAATTCGTACATGCCGCTATAGAAGTGCCCGGCCACCCGAAAAGGCCGTAGACGCGGCTCCGGCCCCGCCGGCCCACTGCCGCACAGGGGGCAGGCGACGTCGACCTCACTGCCGATGAAAACGCGCAGCGTCCGCGCGTACAGCTCCTCGCCCAGAATGATGGTTGGGCGCGCTATCGCCTCGTCGGCCGGCGGCGCGTCCTGCTGTTCGTCGCCCAGGTCGCCAAAACGCTGGGCCCGCATGGCGACCACACGTTCGGGGTGCGCCAAGTCGTCGACCTGACCTTCGCGCATCGCCGGCTTGTCCAGCTCGAGAACCGACGTCGCGGTGGCCGGATCGATTCCACGCAGGATGATTCCCGCTGTGCTGCCGCCCCCCTGAAGCATGACCTCGCCTTCGAGGAAGGGCGTCGACGCCACTACGTCAGGCATGGCGGCGATCTTCCTGCGAACCGCAACCCAGTCCGTAAACGGCTGGTCGTCACCGCGGGTGATGACCACGTCGGCCTTCGTGGCGCGAATCTTCCCCTTCAGATCCGCCTCGAAGCCCGACATCACTGACAGCGCGATGATCGGCGCCGCTGTTCCCAGGAACACGCCAAAGACCGAGATGGCCGTGAACACAGTGAAGGCCGCAAACAGGATCCCCAGGTAGCTGGTCACCCCCCCGACGATAAGCGCGATGATCCCGCCCTGCTTCAGGTACTCGACCAGCAACATATGGCGCGACGGCAAAAACGAATCGCGCTTGCCGAAGCCACCGCCCAGAAGCCATGCGGCGACCAGCGCGACAATCGCGACCGCCAGGATCACCAGGCCGATTCGCAGGGTGCGCCCAGAGCGGCGCTCGGGATCACGAAGGTGGCGCCACGCGACGAACCATTCAAAACGCGGGCCGTGCAGGGATGTCGTGGCGGGCATGGCAAAAAGCCAGCGCAGTATGGCCGATCACTCCCCGGGCCGCATCAACGGAAACAGGATGACGTCCCGGATGGACGGCTGGTCCGTCAGCAGCATGACCAGGCGATCGATCCCGATGCCCTCGCCCGCCGTCGGCGGCATGCCGTACTCAAGGGCCCGGCAATAGTCCTCGTCGTAGTCCATCGTCTCTTCCTGGCCGCGGGCCTTGGCGTCGACCTGACCCTGGAATCGCGCCCTCTGGTCGGCGGGATCGTTCAGCTCGGAAAAGGCATTGGCGTGCTCGCGCCCCACGATGAACAGCTCGAACCGATCGACCTTGCTGGGGTCCGCGTCATTACGGCGCGACAGCGGCGAAGTCTCAGCCGGGTAGTCGACGACGAAGATCGGCCGATCGCCTGGCAGCGACGCCTCGCCGCCCTGGTCGAACAGGGTCGCCACCCGCTCGCCGTGCGAGGCGGACCGCCGTAGCCCCTGGCCCAGCTCATCCGCGCGAGCGCCCAGTCCCGAGCTTTCGATCCAGGACAGCAGGGCCGCCTCGTCATCCAGCACCGGACGTTCTAGCCCACCGGGCAGCAAACCCTTGGTCGACGCCGTGACGACGGCATCCTTCATGGGAATTCGTGGCCAGGGCGGCGACAGGTCCACCGGCCGGCCGCCGTAGGTAAAAGTCGGGCCACCCGCAACCTCGCCCGCCAGTTCGACGAACAGCCTTTGCGTCAGGTCCATCAGATCGGTAAAGGTTGCGTACGCCTGGTAGAACTCCAGCATCGTGAACTCGGGGTTGTGCTGACGCGACAGCCCCTCGTTGCGAAAGTTGCGTCCGATCTCGTAAACGCGGTCGAACCCGCCCACCACCAGACGCTTGAGGTAAAGCTCGGGCGCAATCCGCATCGTCAGATCCAGATCCAGCGCGTTGTGGTGGGTGCGGAACGGCCGGGCCGCCGCGCCGCCGAGAATCGTGTGCATCGAAGGCGTCTCGACCTCGAGATAACCCCGCTGGTCGAAAAAGCGTCTCAGCGATCGCACGATGGCCGCGCGCTTCGTGAAGACCGCGCGCACCTCGGGGTTCGCAATCATGTCGAGGTAGCGCTGCCGGTAACGAATTTCGACGTCCGACAGGCCGTGCCACTTCTCGGGCAGCGATCGCACCGCCTTGGTCAACACCACCACCGACTCGGCCAGGATCGTCAGCTCGCCGGTGCGCGTGATCATGGCCGGCCCTGTGGCGCCGACGAAATCGCCGCGTTCCATCTTGCGCCAGATCTCGTATTCGGCGTCGCCGACCTTGTCCTTCTTCACGTACAGCTGCAGCTCGCCCGTGTGGTCGCGCAGCTTGACGAAGGTGGCCTTGCCGAATCCGCGGTGCGCGATGATGCGGCCGGCGATGCGAAAACGTTCTTCCGACAGCAGCTCGGGCTCGGCGGCCTTCGGGCCATCTTTCTGTTCGGCCGCCGGCGGGGGCGGGGCAGGGAAACGCGCCAGCAGGTCGGCCATCGAATGCGTGGGCGCAAAACCGTTGGCATAAGGGTTCCGCCCGGCGGCCCGCAATTCGGCCGCCTTGCGCTCGCGTTCCGCCATCAGCTCTCGTTCGTCGGACATGTTCTTTAGACCTCGTCGCCGTCGTTCTCGTCGCGTTTGACCACAGGTTTGGCCGACGGATCGCCGGCCAGCAGCAACAACATCGCCACCATGAACGGGTCCAGATCGCCGTCCAGTACGTCGTCGACGTTGTGAATCTTGATTCCTGTGCGGTGGTCCGAAGCCAGGCGGTAAGGCGCCAGAACATATGACCGAATCTGGCTGCCCCACTCGATGGCTTTCTTCTGGGCGTGGATGCCGCCCATCTTGTCTTCCATCTTTTTCTGTTCGACCTCGAACAGCTTGGATCGCAGGATGCGCATCGCCGTCGCGCGGTTCTTGTGTTGTGACCGCTCGGACTGACAGTGCACGGCGATGCCCGTCGGCAGGTGCGTGATGCGCACGGCCGATTCGGTCTTGTTGACGTGCTGGCCACCGGCACCGCCCGACCGCATGACGTCGATGCGCAATTCTTTGTCGTCGATCTCGACCTTCACGGTTTCGTCGATGTCGGGATAGACGAACACGCTGGCGAACGATGTATGCCGGCGCGCCTGCGCGTCGTAGGGGGAAATGCGCACCAACCGGTGCACGCCTGCCTCGGCCCGCAGGTAGCCGTAAGCCCATTCGCCCTCGATGCCCATCGTGCAACTCTTGATGCCCGCCTCGTCGCCCGGTTGAATGTCCAGCAGCTCGCAGGAAAACCCGCGTCGGGCCGCCCAGCGCATGTACATCCGTTGCAGCATCTCGGCCCAGTCCTGCGATTCGGTGCCGCCCGCACCCGCGTTGATACTCAGCAACGCGCCCTGCCGATCGTAGGGGCCCGACAGCATGCGGGCGAATTCCATCTTGTCGACGGCCGCCTCCATCTTGGACAGCGACTGGGCGATCTCGTTGGCGGTCGCCTCGTCCTTGGCCTCGTCGGCCAGCTCCAGCAACAAGCGCTCATCGTCCAGGCCCTTCATCTGGGCGTCGTAACCGTCGACCGTCGCCTTCAGCCGCGCCTGATCCCGCAGCTGGGCCTGGGCCTTGTCGTTGGAACTCCAGAAATCCGGCGCCGTGGCCTCGGCCTCCAGCTCGGCTATGCGTCTGCGTTTGCCGTCGACGTCAAAGGTGCCCCCGGAGAACGTTCAAACGGCTCTCCAACTTGGCGATGCGTTCTCGCAGGGGGCTGATTTCCATGGCGCGCGCAGCTTAGCACGGCCGACGCGCCGGTCAGCCGTTGCGAAGGGCGTCGCGCAGAAAATTTTCTTTGAGACGAACGTACTTGGCCGCCAGCGCCCGCTGGAACGCCTCGTCGCTGTCGGTCAGCGTGCGCACCACCCGCGCCGGCGCCCCCAGCACCAGGCTGCGTGGCGGCACCACCATCCGCTGCGTGACCAGCGCCCCGGCGCCGACCACCGAACCTTGGCCGATGATGGCATCGTCCAGGATGGTCGCCTGCATTCCAATGATGCAGCCGTCTTCCACGCGACAGCCGTGCAGCACCACGCGATGGCCGACCACGGTCTCCTGCCCGACCACGCAGGGGCTGTCGTCTCCGACGTGGATGACCACCCCATCCTGGACGTTCGAGCCGCGGCCCACGATGACCGGCGCCAGATCGCCCCGCAGAACCGCGCCATACCAGACCGACACATCGTCGCCAAGGCGAACGTCGCCGACGACGGCCGAGCGCGGGGCCAAAAGGACGCGTTCGCCCAAGGTCGGCAGACACTGCAGGTAGCGGTCTATCTCGGCGCGCGGGAAGCGCCGGCGCAGGTCGCCGATGCGGGCGTCCAACAGGTCCGCATCGGGCAGCGGCCCCGGTACAACGGGAACGGACAGGACGCCCGTGGTCATCAGTCGTCAGGCCCGTGTCGCCGCCTTCAGATCGTCAGACCACATGCTGTTCGGCACCACCAACCGGTGGAGCGACGGCCAGCTCGACCGGCTTGTAGCCCCCCTGTGCCTTGAAGTACAGGATCAGAATTAGAAAGCAACCAAGCATAACTACAGGGAAAATTGCGACTGTCTTCAGCGCCCCTTTCTTCGCCGCGTCGCTGGCGGCGGTCACGGCGGCCTTCTGTTCGGGGGTCGCGGCCGACGCCTTGTCGGGGTCAAGCGCGCGGTAGCTGCCGAAGATGCTTTCCTTCTCGGTGGTCAGCGTCGAATGCAGCGCGGTCCCGTTCGCCTGGTCGTAGGTCTGCAACCCCTTGTCGACCGAAAGGTCCTGGATGGCGCCCAAAAAGACAGAGCCGATCACGCCGACGCCCAGCATGCCGACCCCGCCAATCGTATTCAATGTCAGCGCCCCTCCCTTGGGAAAACGTTCGGCCACGACACCCAGGATGGTCGGCCAGAAGAAGGTCTTGCCGAAGGCGTAGATGGTCGCGGCGGCCAGGATCATCACACCCTGGGCCATCGACAGTGCGGTCAAGCCGACCGCGGCAATCGCCGAGCTGACCGCCAGCAAACCGAGCGGCGAAATTTTATGGATGATGGGCCCGGCAAAAAATCGCAGGACCATCATGACCAGCGATGTGTAGACGATGAGCCAGCCGGCGTTCAGGCCCAGCTTCTTCATCTCGGGTTCCATCAGCGGCGTGATCCAGCTGTCGGTACCAAGTTCGGTCGTCGCCAGGGGAATCATGACCATCAGCAGAAAGATAAACAGCGGCCGCCCCAGATCGCGGGCGTAGGCCCCGTAGCCGGCGGCCAGGACCGCGATGATCGCAATCTTCAGTCCCATCGAGAAGCCGAACACGCGGCCGAGCTCCGAGACGATCAGCGACACGACCAGCAGGGCCCCGATGATGCCCGCCTCCTTCAACATGTCCCGGTACGACACGCCCGCTGCGACGCGCTCGTTGACCGGGAACTTCACGCCCAGCAACATCACGCCGTAGGCGATGGTCGGGATGTAGATGAGGGCAATCTTGAACTTCCAGCTGGCCTCGGGACCCATCGCGATGGCGATTAGGCCGCCCAGCACCAGGCCGGCCGGCCATCCGGCGTGCAGCATGTTCAGCCACTTCGCCTTGTCCTTCTTGAACATCGTGGCCACGACCGGATTGATGACGGCCTCGACGGTGCCGTTCGCCAGGGCGACAATGAACGTCCCCAGATACAACGACCAGTAGCCGGTCGCCGTGATCGTAATGATGGCCGAAACGACGTGGCACACGAACGCGAAGATCAGCGCCTTGCGGTAGCCAATCTTGTCGATGATCAGGCTGAACAGCACGATGCTGATCGCAAAGGGCCACAGCCCCACGCCGAAGATCTCGCCTTGCTGGGTGGCCGTCAGGCCAAATTCTTTGCCCCAGTCAGATATCGAGAAAGCCCGAAGAATGAACCCGAAAGACGTCGCGATGAGGGCGACGAAGCAGCACAAGAAAAGCTTTTTGTCCGAGGCGCTGACTGCGGAATTGTCGCGGCTGGTTTGCATGGTTTGGCTCCTTCTGCCCGCGCAGCCTTACCATGGACGCCGCGTGTGTCACAAGGCCGGCCCGGTCCGCGGCAGGGGCTCAGGCCGAGATCAGACGCAGCTGGCGCAGGCGCGCGGGCGGGACGAGGGCGATGGGATAGCGGTTCGAGAAACACGCATCACACAGCTCTCCGCCGTCGGCACCATCCTGAGACGGCGCGACCGTCGCCCGCAGGCCCTCGGCCGACAAATAACCCAGCGAGTCCGCCTCGACGTAGGCGCGGATCTGCTCGACGGTCTGGGATGCGGCAATCAGCTCGTCGCGCGACGGAGTATCGATGCCGTAGTGACACGGACCTATCGTCGGCGGCGAGCTGATGCGCAGGTGCACCTCTTTCGCGCCGGCCGAACGAATCATGCCGATGATCTTGCGCGACGTGGTGCCACGGACGATCGAATCGTCCACCACGACCACCCGCTTGCCCGCCAGCACCTCGCGCACGGGCGATAGCTTCAGCTTCACGCCGAAGTGGCGAATCGACTGCGAAGGTTCGATGAACGTGCGGCCGACGTAGTGCGACCGCATCAGCCCCTGACCGAAGGGGATCTGACTTTCCTTCGCGTAGCCAATGGACGCCGCCACGCCCGAATCCGGCACCGGGATAACGACGTCGGCCGGCACGGGATGCTCGACGGCCAGGCGCCGCCCCAGATTTTCGCGCGTGCGATACACCGAACGGCCCGCGATGGTCGAATCGGGTCGCGAGAAATACACCCATTCGAAGACACAGCGATGCGCCGGGCTGTCCGGGAAGGGCCGCACGGTCTTCAGGCCCGTCTTGTCGATGATGACCATCTCGCCCGGATCGATGTCACGGACGAACTCGGCCTCGATCAGATCGAAGGCACAGGTCTCCGAGGCGACGACCCATCCGTCGCGTATGCGCCCGAGCGACAGCGGGCGAATGCCCATCGGATCGCGGACGGCAATCAGCATCGTCTCGGACAGCAGGGCCAGCGAGTAGGCACCGCGCACCTCGCGCAGGGCATCCGCGACCTTGTCCGGCATGGTGGTCTGTCGCGAACGCGCCATCAGATGAAGGATGACCTCGGTGTCGGACGTGGTCTGGAAGATGGAACCGTCGGCCTCTAGCCGGGCGCGCAGTTCCTCGGCGTTCACCAGGTTCCCGTTGTGCGCCACCGCCAGCGAGCCGGCTGAATAATCCACCGCGATGGGCTGCGCGTTCTTCAGCACCGAATCGCCGGCGGTCGAATAGCGCACGTGGCCGATGGCGGCAAAGCCGGGCAACTTGGCCAGTCGCTCGGCATTGAAGATGTCGCTGACGTAACCCATCTCGCGCACCAGCCGCAGGTGCGTTCCATCGCTGGACACGATCCCCGCGGATTCTTGCCCCCGGTGCTGCAAGGCGTGCAACCCCAGATAGGCAATGTTAGAGGCTTCGGGGTGCCCGAAGATGCCGATGACGCCGCACATGCGCGAGGCAAAGGTAGCACAAGGCCGGCCACCACACGGTGGCTATTCCGGCAGGGCGCTTACCGACGGCGCAGCTTCTTCTTCGCCCAGCCGGGACCAGAACCAGACGATGACGCGACGCCCATCGCCGTCGCGTCGGGGCGCGGAAGACTGGGCGGCGCCGACGGTCGCTGCGGCGCGGACACCACACGCGCCGACGGCACGGCAACCCGCGAACCATTCGTGGCGGCCGCTGCGACAGACGGCAATCGCGGCGCCGAGGTCACGACGGCGGCGGTGCGCGGGGGCGCCAGCATACGCGGCGGCTGCTTGGCTGCCAAAACGGCGGCGGGCTTCTCACTCGCCTGACGCTTCTCCGCCGGACGCGCCGCACTGGCGACACCCATCTCGACGCGCCCGCGGTAGGCAGCACCCGCTTCAATGATGATGCGGGGGCCGGACAGATTGCCGACGACCCGGGCCTTGTCGGTCAGGCGCACGCTGTCCGTCGCGGTCGCGTTGCCGACCAGGACGCCGGACACAACGATGTTCCGCGCCTCGACGTCCGCCTGCACGATGCCGCCTGTGTCCACCGTGAAATCCCGCGACAGCGCGACCTTGCCGTCCACGCGCCCGCGCACGACCAGATCTTCATCGCCACGGATTTCGCCCGAGACGTGTGTCTCCGGACCGATGATGGTGTCCTTGCCTGCCAGCTTGTCAGCCATGGCGGCCCCTACACATCCATGTCGACGTTGCCCTTGAACGAGGCACCGTCAGCAATCACGATTCGCGGCGCCTTGATGTCGCCGACCATCTTGCCGTCCGCCCGCACCTCGACCCGCTCGCGCGCGACGACGTTACCGGTCACGCGGCCGCTGATACTCAGGGACTGCGATTCGATGTTGGCCTCGACGGTCGCGCCACTTTCCACAATCAGGCCCTGGCCGACAGAGATCTTGCCCTTGACTGTGCCGAGCACGGTGAGGCTTTCCTCGCCGCTGATCTCCCCGTCGATAACGATGCTGCTGCCGATGACCGTGTTCGCCATGGTCTTTTCCTTTTCTTGCTTGGCCATCATGACGCCCCCTAGCGACCGTCTGCCTTGAGGCCCGCAGGCAGCTCGACTTCCATTTCAATCGTCCCCTGAAAATTTGCGCCGTCTTCGATGACAACGCGGGCGGCGCGGATGTTCCCGACCACGCGCGCGCTTGGATGCAGGACAGCGGCCCGGCTGGCTATCACGTCACCGCGTACTTCGCCCTTGAGTGTCGCCTCGACCACTTCGATGTCCGCCTCCAGCACACCGGTTTCCTCGACGGTCAGCTTGTTCTGCAAGGTCACGCGCCCTTCGACGCGGCCTTCGATGACCAGATCCTGGTTGCCGGAAATCTGACCCTTGATGGTGATCTGGCTGCCGATGAGACAGGGCTCTTTGTCCGCCATGAAAAATGGGCTCCTTACGCTCGCTGGCGTGGGGCAACCTAACCCCCGTGATCCTGGGTGTCAACGGCGATGCCGCATTCCACCCAGCGGACCGACGGTGTAGTGAACTCGGGAGCGCTTCCGCCGGATGGCCGTACCAGAAGCGGGCTAGTTTCTATGGCGGGTACGGCAATCGGTGTAGTCTTCCGCCGTGCTCACAGATCCAGTGCCCCGCACCGCGCGTCTTCGCAAACAGTACGCTGCGAGTGACGGTCTCATGCGCCTGCGCCTTCCGGCAGCCGAGCCCGTGCAGGCGGCGTCCCGGGCCATGGCGGAAGCCTTGCGCCTGGACGACCGCGCGGCGGTTCGCGACGCCGGCACAGATCTGCTGGCGCTTCTGTCCGCGTGCTACGAGGTCAGCCAGCCGGCGCTCAGCGTCTTAGGCTCGCGCCCGCGCAAAGTTGTCGAGGGGCAATACACCCACGAACTGTTCGGCGACTACACGCCAGGGACGAAAAAGATTCGCGTCTGGATGCGGACCGCCGTGCTGGGCAAGGTGACCAGCCACCGGGGACTGCTGAACACGCTTCTGCACGAGTTCTGTCACCACCTCGACATCAAGGCCCTCGGCTACGCGGACAGCCCGCACACCCGTGGGTTCTACGGCCGCGTCGACCAGCTTTATCATCTGGCCCTGGCGACGCCGACCGCCGACCGCCGGGCGTTGGCGTGGGTCAAGCAGGGCGAATTGTGGCGCATCGATTGGCGCCGCATGCGGCCCGTCCGCCCCGGCCTTCAGACCGCGACCGCGACCACGACCGCGCGTACGGACGCGCCGCTGCGTGCGCCCTACCCGCGCGCATAGCTAGTGCGTGTCGGGAAATTCGGGGCCTCGCCCCGGACCCCCCCGGGGCCTGTGGCCCCTGGCGCAGGGGACGCTGC